>NZ_JAUTYR010000004.1:0-293515 GCF_041946035.1 Pseudomonas sp. AMR01 | reverse complement strand
CCCGCGTTGGGTTGCGAAGCGACCCTAAAAAGGAAGAATGCGGTGAGTCAGATACTCCTCGGCCGCTGGTTTTGGGGCTGCTTCGCAACCCAACGCGGGGCAAGCCCGCTCGCCACAGGGATAGTATTGGGCGGTATCAGCCAGGTATAGCCGGCTTCCAAAGACCTTGAAGGGCTGGTTCTAACGCCCTGATTTCTTTTACGGCGATGATTTAATTTTTATCGAGTAGAACTAAACTGCCAGTACCTTCCTTGCTGAAGTCTGCGCGATGAGTCAACGCCGTCATCAAATCCTGCCTGCTCGCCCGGAGCTGTTATTGATTCTGGGCAGCGGTCTCACCGTCACCCTGATCGTGGTCATCGTGGCGGCGCTGTTGATCCGCGAGCACGCCAGCACCTTGCAGGCGGCTCAACGCTCGACGAGCAATATCACCGAATTGATCAACGCGGATGTGTTGCGTAACGTCGAACTCTATGACCTTGCCCTGCAAGGATTGATCGCTGCCAGACAGCGTCAGGACCTGGCCGGGGTGTCGGCGGACATACAGCATCTGGTGCAGTTTGATCAGTCCATCGCCGCGCCATTCAAGGGTGAGGTTCTGCTCCTGGACGCCCAGGGCTCAGTGGTTGCCGACTCTTCAACACTCAAGCCGACACCGCGTAATTTCGACAATCGCGACTATTTCCTGGCGCACAAAACCGCTGAGCAATCTGGTTTGTTTATCAGCCGCCCATTCCGGATTCACTGTAATTGCGATCAGGTCTGGCGCATCGCATTCAGCCGGCGCGTGTCAGGCCCCAGCGGCGAATTTGCCGGCGTAGCGGTGGCGACCATGCGCCTGGCGTACTTCGACCAACTGTTTAGCCGCTTGACAATTGGTAACGGCAGCTCGGTCAATCTGCTCAATAATCACGGCATTCTTTTGGCCCAGCAGCCACTGCTGGAGCGGGACATGATTGACAAGGACTTGAGCGACCGCCCTAACTTCAAACGGATGCTGATTGAAGGCAGTGGCAGCTTCCGGGCTGTTTCGGCACTTACCGGCAAAGATCGTCTGTATACCTTTACCAATGTGGGTGCGTTGCCGCTGATCGTGGTGGTGGCGTTGTCCAGCGATGACGTGCTCGCGCCCTGGAAACGCGCCGCGCTGCTGACCACCAGCGCCACCGGCGTGCTCTGCATTGGCCTGCTGTGGCTGACCTGGATGCTGCGAAGGGAACTGCGCCGGCGTCATCGCGTCGAGCAGGTACTGTCAGAACTGGCAGCCACCGACGCCCTCACCGGCTTGGCAAACCGGCGCACGCTGGACCAGCGCCTGCGCCTGGAATGGGACCGCGCGCAGCGATCGAGCGAGTCGCTGACCCTGCTGATGATCGACGTAGACCACTTCAAGGCGTTTAACGACCTCCATGGCCATCAGGGCGGCGACGAGGCCTTGCGCATGGTTGCGCAGGTCATCAGTGGCAACATCCGCCGCCCGGCCGACCTTGCGGCACGTTACGGCGGCGAGGAGTTTGCGGTGGTGTTGCCGCATACCGATGCCAGCGGCGCCTGGGTGATTGCCGAGCATATCCGCAGCAGCGTTGAGCACTTGCCGCGCATGGCCAATGCCGAGCGGCCGATTACGGTGAGTATTGGCTTGAGCACGTGGGATAAGCGCAGCCGTATGTCGCTGGAGACGTTGTTGCTCAGTGCGGATCAGGCGCTGTATGAGGCCAAGCACAGTGGTCGCAATCGTATCGTCGACGCTGGAACATTGTGAGCCGAGCCTGTGGGCTTTTGTCGCGAGCAAGCTTCTGGCCACACATGTGTCTAGTCCTGAAATAGGTTTACACCTGTTTCACGCCCAAAACGCCCGATGCACCGCATCGGGCGTTTTGTATTTCAGGGATAGATGTGGCCGCTCCCCGTTGTATATCTGCACCGATTCATCCACCATTTTCACTGCTTCTGCCAAGTCTTTAGGCCGATGGAGTAGAAACTCAGTCTTCAGAATCCCGTTTACTCGCTCGGCCATAGCGTTCTGATAGCAGTCATAGCCATCAGTCATCGAGCACCGGATTCCATGCCTGGTATGCAACTGCTGATAGAGATCGGAACAGTACTGGGCGCCGCGATCTGAATGATGAATCAGCATCTGATCGGTTTTTCGCTCTCCTACCGCTTTTTCCAGTGCCTTTATCACCGACTGGGTATGCAGGCTTTCATGCACATGATGACCCACAATCTTGCGTGAGTACGCATCTGTCACAAGGCTCACGTAGGCCACGCTTTCCTGTGTAGGCAGATAGGTTATGTCTGCAACCCAGACCTGTTCGGGCCCATTGGCCACGACTTGTTCCGGACCTGCTTTGAGCAGGTTGGGGTGGCGACGGAAGCGATGATGGCTATGAGTGGTCTTGTGATAAGCCCGTTTGCGCGGAACCAGCTCGCGCGCATCACGAAGGATGGTAAACAGACGGTCTCTACCCACGCACAACGACGCAGGAGCTTCGACGCTCATCAAGTAGTGCAGCTTGCGCGTTCCCAGCCTGGGCTGGCGACGCCGCTTTTCCAGTACGAAGTCCACCACCTCTTGGTTTTGGCGGACTCTCGCGTCAAAAGCGCGATTACGCTTGTAATACGCTTGGCGCGAAATACCCATGAACAGGCAATCCCTGGTAATGCTCAGGTCTTGGATTTGCCCTTGCGAGAGGACTTGCCGGGTCGCTTTTTTACGACAGAAACGCCGTAGTCATTTTTCAGAACGTTGACGACGGCTTCAAAGAACTGAGCCTTCTGATTGCTCAGTGCCAGTTGCTCTTCAAGCTCTTTAATCCGCTGCTCGGGTGTCGGCGGGAGGGTTGGCTCGGTCATGGACCTGCTCCTCTGCTCTCGAATTGATGCGCCTTTACTCCAATCCTGTCGACCGTGCTTTCGTAACCAGACCAGCACCGTCGACCGGCCTTGGATGCCATAGCGTCGTTGGGCTTCTTTATAACTCAACTCGCCTTTTTCAACCTGATCTACGACCGATAATTTAAAGGCTAGCGTGTAATCGCGCTGGCTGCGCCTTTTACCCGAATCCATTGAGTCCTCCTGAGGAAAGGTCAGAAGGTGTAAACCTTATTCAGGACGGGACAATGACATAAAAAAAGGCCACCAGAAGGCAGCCTTTTAAAACTAACGAAAAGAGAGTTGTTACTTACACCGCCGCAACGGGACGCATGTAAGAGATCGGTGCGGTGCTGGCATCTTCGAAGGTCACGACTTCCCAAGCATCTGTCTGGGCAATCAACTTGCGCAACAGCTGGTTGTTAAGGGCGTGGCCCGACTTGAAGCCTTTGAACTCGCCTATCAGGCTATTGCCCAGCAGGTAGAGGTCACCGATTGCATCGAGGATCTTGTGCTTCACGAATTCGTCTTCGTAGCGAAGGCCGTCTTCGTTCAGTACACCATCCGCGTCGACCACAATGGCGTTTTCAACGCTGCCGCCGAGTGCGAGGTTGTGCTTGCGCAGGTACTCGATGTCACTCATGAAACCAAAGGTACGGGCGCGGCTGACTTCTTTTACAAACGAAGTGCTGGAAAAATCCACGCTTGCACTTTGGGTGCGGTCACGGAATACCGGGTGATCGAAATCGATCTCAAAGCTCACTTTAAAGCCTTCAAACGGGACGAAGGTGGCGCGCTTGTCGCCGTCTTCTACTGTCACTTCCCGCAGAATGCGAATGAACTTCTTGGCTGCGTCCTGTTCTTCCAGGCCGGCAGATTGAATCAAGAATACGAAGGGTCCAGCGCTGCCATCCATGATAGGGACTTCGGACGCGGAGAGCTCGACGTAGGCGTTATCGATGCCCAAACCGGCCATGGCCGAGAGCAAGTGCTCCACCGTGTCCACTTTCACGTCACCGTTGACCAACGTGGTCGACATCGTGGTTTCGCCAACATTTTCCGCGCGAGCAGGAATCTGCACCACAGGGTCCAGGTCGGCACGAACAAACACGATGCCGGTGTCGACAGGTGCAGGCTTGAGGGTCAGGTATACCTTCTCCCCGGAGTGCAGACCTACACCTGTGGCACGGATAATATTCTTCAGGGTGCGTTGTTTAATCATGGCTTGGACCGCTTCAGCGCAAATTGCGAACTGGTATCAACAAAGGCTGGCGATAATAACAGACCAGACCTTTGCTGAACACCAATCACCTTCATAGCCCTGATACATTCCATTAATCGGCCTGACGACGCAGGAATGCCGG
The DNA here is from genome assembly GCF_041946035.1 of Pseudomonas sp. AMR01. Lineage (NCBI taxonomy): Bacteria > Pseudomonadati > Pseudomonadota > Gammaproteobacteria > Pseudomonadales > Pseudomonadaceae > Pseudomonas > Pseudomonas sp. AMR01. The sequence continues at coordinate 289,277 of NZ_JAUTYR010000004.1, read as the reverse complement.
GATGTCCAGGTAGTCCAGATCATCTTGCGGATTCAAGCTACGGGACGCTGCAGCACCGGCCTGAGCCTGGTTGCGCATCACGGTCGGACGGTCCAGATCACGGTAGTTCACCGACGGCAGTTCCTGGCGCGAAGGCGCTGGAGATGCAGCCGCTTGGCTGGTGTGGCTGGCCTGGCTGTTATGCAGGGTATTGTCGATAACCTTCACAGGCTTCTCGATTTTCGCGCCCAGGCCGGTAGCAACCACGGTCACGTGCAGTTCATCACGCATGTCCGGATCGATAACGGTACCGACTTTGACCATGGCGTGCTCGGAAGCGAAGGCTTCGATGATGCTACCCACGTCGGAGTACTCACCCAGGGACAGGTCAGGACCGGCGGTGATGTTCACCAGAATGCCGCGTGCACCTTGCAGGTTCACGTCTTCCAGCAACGGGTTGCGGATGGCCGCTTCAGTGGCTTCACGTGCACGGTTCGGACCGCTGGCGCAGCCAGTGCCCATCATCGCCATGCCCATTTCGCTCATGACAGTACGTACGTCGGCAAAGTCGACGTTGATCATGCCTGGGCGCTTGATGATGTCGGAGATACCGCGAACGGCACCGGCCAGTACATCGTCAGCCTTGGCGAATGCGGACAGCAAGCTTGCGTCCTTGCCCAGGATGGTCAGCAGCTTCTCGTTGGGAATGGTGATCAACGAGTCGACGCTTTCAGACAGCAGACGGATGCCTTCGTCGGCGATCTGCATGCGCTTGCGGCCTTCGAACGGGAACGGACGGGTCACGACAGCAACCGTCAGAATCCCCATTTCCTTAGCCACTTCGGCAATGATCGGGGCTGCACCGGTACCGGTACCGCCGCCCATGCCGGTGGTGATGAACACCATGTTGGTGCCTTGCAGCACTTCAGCAATACGCTCGCGATCTTCCAGCGCGGCTTGACGGCCGACTTCCGGATTGGCGCCAGCGCCGAGGCCCTTGGTCACGGCTGTGCCCAATTGCAGGATGGTCCGAGCGCCGATGCTTTTCAGCGCTTGGGCATCAGTGTTGGCGCAGATGAATTCAACGCCTTCAATGTTGCTCTTGACCATATGGTTGACAGCGTTGCCGCCGCCACCGCCGACACCGATCACTTTGATGACCGGGCTTGCGGGGATGTTGTCTACGAGTTCGAACATGTTCCCTCTCCTTTCGTTATCTCTAGTTTTTTCGCCTACTGCTTACTGCGGTGTTGCGGTAAATCTTTAGAAATTGCCTTTTACCCAAGCCTGCAGCCGCTCGAACAACGGCGTTTTCGCTTCGTCGTCGTTGCTGTTGCGGTAGCTGTCACGGATGCTCGGGCCCGACAGGGAAATGCCGTCGGTCTGCTTTTGCAGCCCGTACAACAGCAAGCCCACACCGGTGGAATAAATCGGGTTGCGCACTACGTCGCCCAGGCCTTTGACGCCATGGGGTACGCCCAGGCGAACCGGCATGTGGAAGATTTCCTCGGCCAGTTCGACCGCGCCTTCCATCTTCGAAGTGCCACCGGTCAGCACAATGCCGGCCGGGATCAAATCTTCGTAGCCACTGCGGCGCAGTTCAGCCTGGATCAGGGTGAACAGCTCGTCGTAACGCGGCTCGACCACTTCGGCCAGAGCCTGACGCGACAGCTCGCGCGGTGGACGGTCGCCAACGCTTGGCACCTTGATGGTTTCACCGGCACCGGCCAGTTTGGCCAGGGCGCAGGCGTAGCGGATCTTGATTTCTTCGGCGTACTGGGTCGGTGTACGCAGAGCCATGGCGATGTCGTTGGTGACCTGGTCGCCGGCAATCGGGATCACGGCGGTGTGACGGATCGCACCTTCGGTGAAGATCGCGATGTCGGTGGTGCCGCCGCCGATGTCGACCAGGCACACGCCCAGTTCTTTTTCGTCGTCGGTGAGTACCGAGTAGGCCGAGGCCAACTGCTCAAGAATGATGTCGTCGATTTCCAGGCCACAGCGGCGCACGCATTTTTCAATGTTCTGTGCGGCGTTGACGGCGCAGGTCACCACGTGAACCTTGGCTTCCAGACGTACGCCCGACATGCCCAGCGGCTCGCGAACGCCTTCCTGGTTATCGATCACGTAGTCCTGCGGCAGGGTGTGCAGCACGCGCTGATCGGCCGGGATCGCCACGGCCTGAGCGGCGTCGAGGACGCGCTCAAGGTCGGCGGCGCTGACTTCACGGTCGCGAATCGCCACAATGCCGTGGGAGTTCAGGCTGCGAATATGGTTGCCCGCCACGCCGACGAACGCCGAGTGAATCCGGCAACCGGCCATCAGCTGCGCTTCTTCGATCGCGCGCTGGATCGATTGCACGGTGGACTCGATGTTCACCACCACGCCCTTCTTCAGGCCACGGGACGGATGCGTGCCGATACCGACGATTTCGATCACACCGTCTTCCCCGACCTCACCGACCAGCGCCACCACCTTGGAGGTGCCGATATCGAGACCGACGATCATTTTGCCGCTTTGCACGTTTGCCATGGGTCCTGCCTCTTCTTAATTCTTCGCGACAGCGGGTTTGGCTGTCGTCGGCGCAGCCGGTTCACGCCAGCCGACGGCAAGGCCGTTGGCGTAACGCAGGTCGACGCTCGCAATGTTCGTAATCTGTTCTTTCAAGGTCTTTTCATAGATGGCAATAAAGCGGCGCATCTTTTCCACCAGGTTGCCGCGTCCCAGCAACAACTCGATGCCCGGGCCGGAACTGCCTGCCCCGGTCGTCAAAAACCAACTGCCCCGTTCACGCAATTCCAGTCGCGCAATCGAGAAACCCAACGGCCGCAGCATCTGGCTCAACGCCTGGTACTGCTGCATCACTTGCTGTTGCGCCCGCTGCGGCCCGAACAACTGCGGCAGGTGTTCGTAGTTGGCCAGTTCACGCGGAGTGAACGCCTGGCCCTGGTTGTTCAACAGCGCGCCATCGCCCCAACGGGCCACCGGCAGTTGTTCTTCCAGGCGGATCGTCACCTGGTCCGGCCAAACACGGCGGACTTCGGCGTGGGCGATCCACGGCATTTGCTCCAGCTCAGCGCGCATACCGGCGAGGTCGATGGTGAAGAAACTCGCCGCCAGGTACGGGCCGATGCGCTGCTGCACGGCTTGCTGGCTGATGTAGCTCAAGTCGCCTTGCACGCTGATCTTGGTGATCGGCCGGTCGGCATACGGCAACAGACGCTGTGCGCCCTCGTAAGTGCCGAAGCCCAACACCACCAGCAGTACCGGCCAGAACAGCGCCTTGATAAAACCAAAGTTGGCTTTGGGCAGGCGCGCCGACATCGGCTCTTTAGCCACCGTCCGGCTGGCACCCCGTGGCACCGGCTTGCGGCCGGGTGCTTGTGGGGGCTGATGACGAAGCGATGCGCCGTTCATGTTCTTAGCCTCGAGGCTCAATACTGGCCGCCAGAATCGCCAGCACCAACTGCTGGAAATCCAGACCGGCGGCACGCGCGGCCATAGGTACCAGGCTGTGGTCGGTCATGCCGGGTGCGGTGTTGACTTCAAGGAACCAGAAATTCCCTTGGTCATCCTGCATCACGTCTGCCCGCGCCCAACCGGCGATACCCAGCGCCTCACAGGCTTTCGCCGTGAGGTCCATCAATTCATGTTCCTTGGTTGCATCGAGGCCACACGGGATCCGGTACTGAGTATCGGAAGCCACGTACTTGGCGTCGTAGTCGTAAAAGGTGTGGGGCGTGCCCAATGCGATAGGCGGCAATACCTGGCCACGCAGGGTGGCGATGGTGTACTCGGGACCGGAAATCCACTGTTCCACCAACACTTGCGAATCGTAGGTACTTGCCGCTTTCCATGCGTCGATCAATTCGGCGGCCGAGTTCACTTTGGCCATGCCGATACTGGAGCCTTCATGGGCTGGTTTGACGATCAAAGGCAGGCCCAGTTCCTCGGCTGCAGAAATACAATCGTCTTCGCTGCACAGAACGCTGTGGCGCGGTGTTGGAATGCCCAGGCTGTGCCAAACCTGCTTGGTGCGCAGCTTGTCCATGGCCAGCGCCGACGCGAGGATGCCGCTGCCGGTGTAGGGAATGCCTGCGCACTCCAACAAGCCTTGCATGCTGCCGTCTTCACCGCCGCGGCCGTGAAGAATGATGAAGGCGCGGTCGATTTTTTCGGCCAGCAAGCGAGCGAGGAAATCATCCCCCACGTCGATGCCAAAGGCGTCTACACCGGCGCTTTGCAGGGCTTCAAGCACGGCGTTGCCAGACTTGAGCGACACTTCGCGCTCAGCGCTCTTGCCGCCGAACAACACCGCTACGCGACCGAAGTCGGCAGGTGCGATTGTGGAAAACAGGGAGCCGTAGTCAGTGATCATTTCGACGTCCCCTTTTGCGCGGCAAACAGTGGGCTCGCGAGTAATTTGGGCGCGAGGCCGCCGATGTCACCGGCGCCCTGACACAGCAGGATGTCACCGGCGCGCAGCAGCGGTTTGACGATCGGCGCCAGGTCCACACCGCGCTCGATGTAGATAGGGTCCAACTGGCCGCGCTGACGGATGCTGTTGCACAGCTTGCGGCTGTCGGCACCCGGAATCGGCTCTTCACCGGCCGGGTAAACTTCCATCAACAAGAGCACGTTGGCATCGGCCAATACATTGACGAAGTCGTCGTACAGGTCGCGGGTGCGGCTGTAACGGTGCGGCTGATAGACCATCACCAGACGGCGCTCCGGCCAGCCACCGCGTACGGCTTTGATCACGGCGGCAACTTCGGTTGGGTGGTGACCGTAGTCGTCGACCAGCATCACGTCACCGCCTTCTACCGGCAGTTGGCCGTAGACCTGGAAGCGACGGCCCACACCGGCGAAACGCGACAGCCCTTCAACGATGGCTTCATCGCTGACGCCCTCATCGGAGGCGATGCAGATGGTCGCCAGAGAATTCAGAACGTTGTGGTTGCCCGGCATGTTCACCGATACATCCAGCGGCTCGCGGTCTGGGCGCAGCACGGTGAAGTAGGTCTGCATGCCTTCCTGGCGCACATTGATCGCACGCACGTCAGCGTCTTCGCTGAAGCCGTAGGTCACGGTCGGGCGTTTGACCAGCGGCAGAATTTCGCGCACTACCGGGTCGTCCAGGCACACCACAGCCAAGCCGTAGAACGGCAGGTTATGCAGGAACTCAACGAAGGTTTTCTTCAACTTGTTGAAGTCACCGTCGTAGGTGGCCATGTGGTCTTCGTCGATGTTGGTGACCACAGCGACCAGCGGTTGCAGGTGCAGGAAGCTCGCGTCACTTTCATCGGCTTCGGCAATCAGGTAGCGGCTGGTGCCGAGCTGGGCATTGGTGCCGGCTGCATTCAGGCGGCCGCCGATGACGAACGTCGGGTCCAGGCCACCGGCCGCGAACACCGAAGCGATCAGGCTGGTGGTGGTGGTTTTGCCGTGGGTACCGGCGACGGCGATGCCGTGGCGGTAGCGCATCAGCTCGGCGAGCATCTCGGCGCGTGGCACCACGGGAATGCGCCGCTCAAGGGCAGTCGCCACTTCCGGGTTGGAGGTGTTCACGGCGCTGGACACTACCAGCACGTCGGCCTCGGCAGCGTTCTCGGCGCGGTGGCCGATAAAGATCTGTGCGCCGAAGGTTTTCAGGCGGTCGGTGACCGGCGACTCTTTCAAGTCCGAGCCGGACACTTGGTAGCCCAGGTTCAGCAACACTTCGGCAATGCCGCACATGCCCACGCCGCCGATACCGACGAAGTGGATGCGACGGATGCGGCGCATTTCCGGTTGTGGCATGGCTTTCTGATTCTCAACCATGGGCCACCTCCAGGCAGATATCGACCACGGTGCGGGTTGCGTCAGGTTTGGCCAGGCGGCGTGCGGTGCTCGCCATGCTGTTGAGTCGTTCCGGTTGCATCAAAACCTCGGTCAGGCGTGCGGCCAAATCGGCGGCGCCAGTCGTTCTTTGCGGCAGCAGGAAGGCAGCGCCCTCCCCAGCCAAATATTCGGCGTTGCGGGTCTGGTGATCGTCGATGGCGTGGGGCAAAGGCACCAGCAAGGACGGCAGACCGGCGGCCGCCAGTTCACTGACGGTCAGCGCGCCGGAGCGGCAGACCACCAAGTCGGCCCAGCCATAGGCATGGGCCATGTCTTTGATGAAAGGCTGTACGTTCGCCTCCACACCGGCTTCGCGATAACGCTGGGCGGTGACTTCATCGTGATTCTTACCTGCCTGGTGAAACACTTCAGGGCGCAACTCCACAGGCAGTTGCGCGATTGCTTCAGGCAGCAACTTGTTCAAGGGCTCGGCGCCCAGGCTGCCACCCAGGATCAGCAGGTGCGGCTTGCGGCCGGCCAATGCCTGGCGGGCGATGTCCATGAACAGCTCGGTACGCACCGGGTTGCCGGTGGTACGCAGTTTGTCCGAGGCACCAAAGGTCTTCGGAAAGGCTTCACACACCCGCGCGGCCAACGGCACCAGCAAGCGGTTGGCAGTGCCGGCGACGGCGTTCTGCTCGTGCACAACGACCGGTACGCCGGCCAGCTTGGCGGCGACACCACCAGGGCCGGTCACATAACCGCCGAAGCCCAGCACACACACAGGCTTCAATTCGCGAATCACCTTGCGGGCTTGCCATACCGCCTTGAGCAACACAAACAGCGCCTTGAGCAGGGACAATTTGCCCTTGCCACGCAGCCCGGTGACGTTGATCAAATGCAGCGGCAAACCGGCATTCGGGACCAATTCGTTTTCGATGCCGCGTGGCGTACCGAGCCAGTGCACGGTGTAGCCACGGTTCTGGAATTCCCTTGCGCACGCCAGGGCCGGGAACACATGGCCCCCGGTGCCGCCCGCCATGATCAGCACGTTAGCGCCCATGGTTCGGCTCCTCGGCAAAATCGCTTTCGCTGAATTCCATCTCTTCGCTGCCCAAATGGGTTCGACTCTCCCACTCGATGCGCAGCAACAAGCCCAGGCACGCGCAGCAAATCACCAACGAACTGCCGCCGTAACTGAGGAACGGCAAGGTCAGGCCCTTGGTCGGCAGCAGGCCGACGTTCACACCAATGTTGATCAGGAACTGGCCGATCCACAGGAACGACAAGCCATACGCCACATAGGCGGCGAAATACTGTTTGGCCCTTTCGGCCCACAAGCCGATGTACATGCCGCGAATACACACGAACACGAACAGGGCGACGGTGCACAGCGAACCGACCACGCCCAGCTCTTCGGCGAGTACCGAGAACACGAAGTCGGTGTGCGCTTCCGGCAGGTAGAACTGCTTCTGCACGCTGTTGCCCAGGCCCACGCCCAGCCACTCGCCGCGACCGAAGGCGATCAACGCCTGGGTGAGCTGGTAACCGGAACCGAACTGGTCGGACCACGGGTCGGTAAAGGTGATCAGTCGCGCCATCCGGTAGGGTTGGGCCTGCACCAGCACCGTCACCGCAGCCACGGCCAGCACCACCATCAGGGTGAAGCGGAACAGGCCAACGCCACCCAGGAACAGCATCGCCGCCGCAGCGCCCATCATCACGACGGTGGCACCGAAGTCGGGCTCCATCAGCAACAGGCCGGCCATCGGCAGCAGCACGATGAACGGCTTGAAGAAGCCCATCCAGCTTTCGCGCACTTCTTTCTGACGACGTACCAGGTAACCGGCGAGATAGATCACCACAAACACTTTGGCGATCTCAGAGGGCTGCACGTTGAACGCGCCGAAGCCGATCCAGCGCATCGAACCGTTCACCTCGCGGCCAATGCCGGGGAGGATCACCATGATCAGCAAGCCAAACGCACCGATCAGCATCATCCAACCCAAGCGCTGCCAGGTGGCGATGGGGATCATCATGGTGACGATGCACGCGCCGAGGCCGATCACCAGGTACACCAAGTGACGGATCATCATGTACAGGGTGTTGCCCGACTGCACGGCGGCCACTTCGGAGGAAGCCGACGTGATCATTACCAGGCCCAGACCGAGCAGCGCGAGGCAGCCGGCGAGCATCGGGAAATCGAGGTCGATACCGCGCCCGGTGATAATCGGCGACGGGTACGGCTTGATGATGTTTCTGAAGTTAATGCTCATGCCAAGGCCTCCACGCCGCGGGCGAACAGCTGGCCGCGCTCTTCGTAGTTCTTGAACATGTCAAAACTGGCGCATGCCGGCGACAGCAGCACGGCGTCGCCTGGCTGAGCCAGGGCTTTGCATTGAGCAATGGCGTCGTCCAGCGAGGTTGCGCGCACGTGCGGCACGCCATCGCCAAGGGCGGCGGCGATCAAGTCAGCGTCGCGGCCCATCAGCACCACGGCGCGGCAATATTCGGCCACCGGACCTTTAAGGTCCTTGAAGTCGGCGCCCTTGCCGTCGCCACCGGCGATCAGCACCAGCTTGCCTGCGATATCGGCGCCGAGGCCTTCGATGGCGGCCAGTGCGGCACCGACATTGGTGGCCTTGGAATCGTTGTAATAGCTGACGCCATTGAGGTCGCGCACCCACTGGCAACGGTGCTCAAGGCCGGCAAACGTGCGCAGGCTGGCCAGCATCGCGTCAAACGGCAGGCCGACGGCGTGACCCAGCGCCAAGGCTGCCAAGGCATTGGACTGGTTGTGCGCGCCACGGATTTTCAGGTCACGCACCGGCATCAGGTTCTGGAATTCGAAGGCCAGGTATTTCTCGCCGTTCTCTTCGCGAATGCCGAAGGCTTTGAAGTCAGGTGTGCCCAGGCCGAAGGTCCAGCACGGCAGGCCCTCACCCATCAGCGGACGGCTCAGGGCATCCTGGCGGTTGACCACCACTTGCCGGGCGCCACGGAAGATCCGGTGCTTGGCCAGGTGATATGCCGGCAGGCCGCTGTAGCGGTCCATGTGATCTTCACTCACGTTCAATACGGTGGCCACTTCAGCACCGAGGTCGTGGGTGGTTTCCAGCTGGAAGCTCGACAGCTCCATCACGTACAGCTCGATGTCGTCGCTCAGCAAATCCAGGGCTGGCGTGCCGAGGTTACCGCCCACCGCCACGCGCTTGCCCGCCGCAACCGCCATCTCACCCACGAGGGTGGTCACGGTGCTTTTTGCATTGGAACCGCTGATGGCGACAATCGGCGCTTTCGCGTTGCGCGCAAACAGGTCGATATCGCCCGACAGCTTCACGCCACGCGCCGCTGCTGCTTGCAGGGCCGGTGTCGCCAGGGCCAGGCCGGGGCTCACGTAGAGCTCATCGGCACGGCACAGAAACTCGACATCCAACTCGCCACAACGCACTTCCACGTGCGGGTAGTCACGGCGCAGCGTGACCAGCTCCGGTGGATTTTCCCGCGTATCGGCCACGGCAAACGACGTGCCCCGGTTCGCCAGGAAGCGAACCAGGGACATGCCGCTCTTGCCGAGGCCGACAACGATGCGGAAGTGGTCTGAAGCGATCAGGGACACTCGTTTCTACCTCAGTTTCAGGGTGGCAAGGCCGAACAGCACCAGAATCACGGTGATGATCCAGAAGCGGACGATCACGCGTGGCTCGGGCCAGCCCTTGAGTTCAAAGTGGTGGTGAATCGGCGCCATGCGAAACACGCGGCGCCCGGTCAATTTGAAGGAAGCCACCTGGATGACCACCGACAGGGTTTCCATCACGAACACACCGCCCATGATGAACAACACGATTTCCTGGCGGACGATGACCGCGATGGTGCCCAAGGCTGCGCCCAGCGCCAGTGCGCCGACGTCGCCCATGAAGACTTGTGCGGGGTAGGTGTTGAACCACAGGAACCCCAGGCCGGCACCGATCAGCGCGCCGCAGAACACGATCAGTTCACCCGCGCCCGGCACATAGGGGATCAGCAGGTATTCAGCGAATTTCACGTTACCCGACAGGTAGCAGAAGATGCCGAGCGCGCCGCCCACCATCACCGTCGGCATGATCGCCAGGCCGTCGAGGCCGTCGGTCAGGTTGACCGCGTTGCTGGAGCCGACGATCACGAAGTAGGTCAGCACCACGAAGCCGATGCCCAGTGGAATGCTGGCGTCCTTGAGCATCGGGATGATCAAGGTGGTTTCCACGGCGCTTGGCGCGGTGGTGTAAAGGAAGATCGCGGCGCCGAGGCCAAACACCGACTGCCAGAAATATTTCCAGCGGCTTGGCAGCCCCTTGGAGTTTTTCTCGATCACTTTGCGGTAGTCATCGACCCAGCCGATGGCGCCGAACAACAGGGTTACCAGCAGCACCGTCCAGACATAACGGTTGTGCAGGTCCGCCCACAGCAAGGTGCTGATACCGATGGACGACAGGATCAGCGCGCCGCCCATGGTCGGAGTGCCGGATTTGGACAAGTGCGACTGCGGGCCGTCATTACGAACCGATTGCCCAATTTGCAGGTTCTGCAGGGTGCGGATCATCCACGGCCCCAGGAACAGCGACAGAGTCAGCGCGGTCAGCACACCCAGAATCCCGCGCAGGGTCAGGTACTGAAAGACCGCGAAGCCTTTGTGGAACTGTTGCAGATACTCAGCCAGCAGCAGCAGCATTAATGTTTCTCCGTACTTGAGCCACACAAGGCCGCGACGACGTTTTCCATCACCGCGCTGCGCGATCCCTTGATCAAAATGGATGTGTTTTTGTTTTGTTCAGCCGCCATCAGTGCCTGGATCAACTCGGCCTGGGTCGCGAAATGCCGCGCACCGAGACCGAAGGCGTCGACGGCGTGCGCCATGTTCGGGCCGACGGCATACAGCGCGTCGACTTTGCCGGCGGCATAAGCGCCGACTTCGCGATGGCCTTGTTCGGCCCAGTCGCCCAGCTCGCCGATATCGCCCAGCACCAGCACCTTGCGCCCGGCAAAGCCTTTGAGCAGGTCAACCGCGGCATTGATGGAGGACGGGTTGGCGTTGTAGGTGTCATCGATCACGCGCATGCCGTTGGTCGACAGTTGCGCCACGGTGCGGCCTTTGACCGGCTGCACCGCGCCCAAACCGGTGGCGATACCGAACAGCGACACGCCCAGGGCGTACGCAGCAGCGGCGGCGGCCAAGGCATTGGCGACGTTATGGTTGCCGAGCAAATTCAACTGCACATGCTCACTGCCCTGCGGGGTGTGCAAGTTGAACGACGGGCAGCCACGGGCATCGACGGTGATGTTGGAAGCATGAAAGTCTGCGGCCGCGTTCAGCACAGCAAACGTCAGGACCTTGCGACCGGCGGCGCGTACACGCCAGGTTTCGAAGGCCTTGTCGTCAAGATTCAATACAGCAGTGCCCGAAGCATCGAGGCCTTCAAGGATTTCGCCCTTGGCTTCGACGATTTTTTCCGGGCCGCCGAACTCGCCAACATGGGCGGTACCGGCATTGTTGATGATCGCAACGTGGGGCTTGGTCAGCGCCACGGTGTAGGCGATTTCGCCGACGCGCGAAGCACCCAACTCAATGACCGCCGCCGTGTGTTCCGGGGCCAGTTCGAGCAGGGTCAGCGGAGCGCCGAAATCATTGTTCAGGTTGCCACGGGTCGCGAGTACCGGCCCGCGCGTGCGCAGTACACCGGCGAGCAGTTCCTTGACCGTGGTCTTGCCGCTGGAGCCGGTGATGGCTGCAACGGGCTTGTCAAAAGCGGCGCGGTTGAGTGCACCCAATTGGCCAAGTGCCAGGCGCGTGTCGGTGACCAGCAACTGCGGCAACGTGGAATCCGTTACTTCCCGCTGTACCAACGCGCCAACGGCACCTTTGGCGGCGACATCGTTCAGGTAGTCGTGACCATCAAAACGCGGGCCTGCCAGTGCGACGAACAACTGGCCCGGTGTGATGTTGCGACTGTCGATACTGACGCCGTCGAAGCTGCAATCGCTCGACAGCACGCGGGCCGAAAGGGCCTGGGTCAGTTCGCTGAACGTCATCGTTTTAAGCATGGGCGATCTCCCAGGCGGTCAAGGCACGGTCCGCCTCAACCAGGTCGGAAAAGGCATGGCGCTCGCCGTTGATTTCCTGGTAGTCCTCGTGACCTTTACCGGCCAGCACTACCACGTCGTCAGCGCTGGCACTGGCGATCAATTGCGCGATGGCGGCGCCGCGACCGGCGACGAAGGTCACTTTGGACGCGTCTTTGAAGCCGGCACGGATGTCGTCAAAGATCTGACTCGGCGCTTCGCTGCGCGGGTTGTCGTCGGTGACGAGCACGCCATCGGCCAAGCGCTCAACGATTTCAGCCATCAGTGGGCGCTTGCCGCGATCGCGGTCACCGCCGCAGCCGAACAGGCACAGCAACTTGCCCTTGGCGTGTGGGCGCAAGGCTAGCAATACCTTTTCCAGGGCGTCCGGGGTATGGGCGTAATCGACCACCACCAACGGCTGAGTGCCGCCGCCAAGGCGCTGCATGCGACCGGCTGGGCCTTCGAGTTTTGGCAGCACGCGCAGGATTTCGTCCAAGGCGTAATCCAGGCCGAGCAATGCGCCAATGGCGGCCAGGACGTTGCTCAGGTTGAAACGACCGAGCAAAGCGCTGCGCAAGTGGTGCTGGCCCTGAGGCGTAACCAAGGTGGCGAGTACGCCTTCATCATTAAACTGGGCTTCGCGGCAATACAGGTACGCGCTGGAATCTTCCAGGCTGTAGGTGATCAGGCGCGCTTCGCTGTCTTCGGCGGCCAATTGGCGACCGAACGCGTCATCGAGGTTGACCACCCGGCACTTCAAGTCATTCCAGGCGAATAGCTTGGCCTTGGCAGCGGCGTACGCTTCCATGGTGCCGTGGTAGTCCAGGTGGTCGCGGGACAGGTTGGTCATCACCGCCACGTCGAATGCCAGGGCAGTGACGCGGCCCTGATCCAGGCCGTGAGACGAGACTTCCATGGCAACCGCCTTGGCACCGGCCTTTTTCAGGTCGGCCAGGGTAGCTTGCACGGCAATCGGGTTTGGCGTGGTGTGCAGGCCGCTTTGCAGCGCGCCGTAAAAGCCGGTACCCAGGGTGCCGACAATGCCGCAATGCTGACCCAGCAGGTCAAGGGCCTGGGCGACCAATTGGGTCACACTGGTTTTGCCGTTGGTGCCGGTCACGCCAACCACATTCAGATGACGGCTCGGGTCACCATAAAAGCGCCCGGCGATATCCGACAGTTGCGCCGCCAAGCCCTTGACCGGAATCAACGGCACGTCAGTGATCGGCAGCACGGTGGCGCCTTCCACTTCATACGCCACGGCTGCAGCGCCGCGTTGCAGGGCATCGGCGATGTGCGCACGGCCATCGTATTTGCCGCCAGGCACTGCCAGGAACAGGTCACCGGCACGTACATTACGGCTGTCCAGGCTCAGCTCGCGGATCAACAGATCGCGACCGGCGTGGGCAAAAATCTTGTTCAGGCTAAGAGACATCAGCCGCGCCCTCCATTGGCTTTTACCGCAGCGGCCGGTGGTCCGGCGTTCGCTTGTTGAGTCGGCGGCAGGTTGTCCGGCGTGATGTTCATCAGGCGCAGGGTGCCGGACATCACTTTGCTGAACACCGGCGCCGATACCAGGCCACCGAAGTAGCCGGCCTTACTTGGCTCGTCGATCACGACGACGATGGCGTAGCGCGGGTCGCTCATCGGGCCGAAACCGGCAAACAGCGAGCGGTACGAGTTTTCGGCGTAGCCCTTGGTGCCCACCGACGTTTTACGTGCGGTACCCGACTTGCCTGCCACGTGATACGCCGGCACCTGGGCACGGAATACACCGCGCGGTGCTTCGATCACTTGTTGCAGCATGCCTTGCATGGTTTTGGCGACGTTTTCCGGAATAACCTGAGTGGCTTTCGGCGCTTCGTCGATATGGATCAGGCTCAGCGGAACCATGCGCCCGTTATTGGCCAATACAGAGAAGGCGTGGGCCAGCTGGATCGCGGTCACCGACAGGCCGTACCCATAGGAAAGCGTGGCGGTCTCGGCTTTTTTCCAGTCGCGGTAGTTCGGCAGGTTACCCACGCGCTCGCCCGGGAAATCCAGACCGGTGGGCTGGCCCAAGCCGATTTTTTGCGCCAGGTGATAAATGGTTTCGCCGCCGATATCAAAGGCGACTTTACTCATGCCCACGTTACTGGAGTTGATCAGGATGCCTGTCAAATCCAGCACTGGACCTTCGCTGCGGGACACGTCACGAATGGTGTATTTGCCCAACTGCAGGGTGCCAGGGTAAACCTCGACTTTGTCGCTGGGTTTCCAGCGCCCGGTTTCGAGGGCGGCACTCATGGAGATGGCTTTCATGGTCGAACCAGGCTCGAACACGTCGATCATCGCGCGGTTGCGCATCATCGCCGGTTGCAGGTTGCGACGGTTGTTCGGGTTGTAGGTCGGCTGGTTGACCATGGCCAGAATCTCGCCGGTCTTCACGTCCATGATCACCAGGCTGCCGGCCTTGGCGCCGTTCTCGATGATCGCGTTACGCAGCTCGCGGTTGGCCAGGTACTGCAGACGCAGGTCAATCGACAACGCCAAGGGCTTACCGGCCTTGGCGTTTTTGGTGACCTGCACATCCTTGATCAGTCTGCCGCGCCGATCCTTGATGACCTGGCGCTTGCCCGGAACCCCGGCGAGCCATTCATCGTAGGCCAGCTCTACGCCTTCGCGACCGTGGTCATCGATGTCGGTAAAGCCGACCATGTGCGCGGTGGTTTCACCGGCCGGGTAGAAACGACGAAATTCCTCGATGCCATAGACACCGGGGACTTTAAGGTCAAGCACTTGCTGACCCTGCTCAGGCGTCAGGCCACGAACAAGGTAGATGAATTCTTTATTGGCCTGGGCTTCGAGACGCTCAGCCAGGGCTTTCGGATCCTGGCCCAGCGCAGCCGCCAGTTCAGGCCATTTTTCCTTGGCAGTTTGCAGCTCTTTGGCGTTGGCCCACAGGGTGGTCACCGGCGTACTGACAGCCAGAGGCTCGCCGTTACGGTCAGTGATCAGGCCGCGGTGCGCAGGAATCGGAATATGACGCAGGCTACGGGCATCGCCCTGGCCGATCAGGAAGTCACGGTCAACCACTTGCAGGTCGATAATGCGCCATACAATCGCGCCGACCATCAAGGCCAGCAAGCCGATCATCAGGCGAAAGCGCCATGGGTAGAGTGCACCCTCAAGTTTCATCATGGCGCCACCATGCGTACGTCGGCCGCGCCAGGGATGTGCATTTTCAGTTGTTCGGTGGCCAGCGTCTCGATACGGCTGTGCGCCGTCCAGGTGCTTTGCTCAAGGATCAACCGGCCCCATTCCGCCTGCGCTTTGTCACGCACACTCAGTTCCCCATAGAGGGAATTGAGCAATTGGCGGTTGTAGTGCGCGCTGTACGACACCGCAATCGCGGAGACCAGTACGCCGATGAACAACAGCAACATAAAGAAGCTGCCGCCCGGCAGGGGCTTGGCGAAAAGCTTGCTCACCGCAACTTCTCCGCGACGCGCATAACGGCGCTACGGGAACGAGGGTTGGCTTTGAGTTCGGCTTCGGAAGCGAACTGTGCTTTGCCATGGATTTTGATTTTTGGCACAAAGGCTTCGAAACGCACCGGCAGGTTGCGCGGCAGGTTATCGGACTCGCCCTTCACCAGCCGACGCATGAACAGCTTAACAATGCGGTCTTCCAGGGAGTGGAAGCTGATCACCACCAGGCGCCCGCCCACTTCCAGGGCTTCCAGAGCGGCCTCGAGGCCGGCTTCCAGATCGCCCAATTCGTTGTTCACGTGAATGCGCAGGCCCTGAAACGCGCGGGTCGCCGGGTTCTTGCCCTTTTCCCACGCAGGGTTGGCGACTTTCAGCACTTCGGCCAGGTCGGCGGTGCGCTCAAACGGCTGTATTTCGCGACGCTCGACCACGGCACGGGCCATGCGGCCGGCGAAGCGCTCTTCACCGTATTCCTTGAACACGCGGGTGATTTCTTCATGGGGCGCGGTGGCGATGAACTGGGCTGCACTGACGCCACGGGTTGGGTCCATGCGCATGTCGAGCGGGCCGTCGTTCATGAAACTGAAGCCGCGCTCCGGGTCATCGAGCTGCGGCGAAGACACGCCCAGGTCGAGCAAAACCCCGGCCACCTTGCCTGCCATGCCGCGCTCGGCGACTTCGGCGCCCAGCTCGGCAAAGCTGCGCTGCACAACGACAAAGCGGCCGTCTTCGGCCGCTAGCGCTTGCCCGGTGGCAATCGCTTGGGGGTCTTTGTCGAACCCGAGAAGTTTACCGGCGGGCCCGAGCTGGCTGAGTATCAACCGGCTATGCCCGCCCCTGCCAAAGGTGCCATCCAAATAGCAGCCATCCGCGCGTACGGCGAGAGCCTCAACGGCTTCGTCAAGCAGTACGGTGATGTGGTTAAAGCCGCTATCAATAGTCACAGGATCAAATCACGCAGTTCATCAGGCATGGCGCCCGGTTGTTGAATAGCAGCCAGGTCAGCTGCAGACACAGCATCCCAGGCATCTTCGTCCCACAATTGGAACTTGTTCAGTTGGCCCACCAGCATTGCGCGCTTATCCAGCTTGGCGTACTCGCGCAGACGCGGCGGCACCAGGAAACGACCACTGCCGTCAAGCTCAAGGTCGACGGCATTACCGATCAGCAAACGCTGAAGGCGGCGGTTTTCTTCACGCAATGAAGGCAGAGCGCGCAATTTGGTTTCAATCAACTCCCACTCATCGAGTGGATAAACACACAAACAAGGATCAACGGCGTCAATCGTGATGATTAACTGGCCCGAACTTCGCGAAACGAGCTCGTCACGATACCGGCTCGGCATAGCGAGACGGCCTTTTGCATCGAGACTGATAGCGTTAGCTCCGCGAAACACAGATGCGTTTCTCCAATTTTTAGCATTTCAAGTTCAAAAAACCCACTTTGTGCCACTTTCCGCCACTTGCGCACACTATAGGAATGCGCCCACCACACCGTCAAGGCGCGGATTCAAGGAAAAGCCTTACAGAACGGAGATTTAGGAGCGTAAAAGGAGGAGAAACGAGAGTTTGACGATGTTTTTGACTCAGTAACCGCAGCTAGCTCAGCGAGCTATAGCTTGAAGTTAAAGTAATTTCTTAAGAGTAAGATTTTTTTGGTATTACGAAGATGCATCTGCCAATGATTTGGCAGGGAGGGATTCTTGCGTTACTACCGGGTTTCTGCCCGAGACTCGGACAGAAGGAAAAAAGGTGGAGAGTCGATCTGTAAGCCGGGTTCTGTCTTGAACAGTCATTCGTCTACGATGGCCATCACTGGACATCTTTAGCAACCTACCCGGTCCCAGCGCGGGCCACGCCTTGGGACCCTATTTGGTCTTGCTCCAAGTGGGGTTTACCTAGCCACGAACTGTTGCCAGTCGTGCGGTGCGCTCTTACCGCACCTTTTCACCCTTACCGGCACCGAAGTGCTTAGGCGGTTATTTTCTGTGGCACTTTCCGTAGGCTCACGCCTCCCAGGCATTACCTGGCACTTCGCCCTATGGAGCCCGGACTTTCCTCCCCCCCCTAATTTTCATAGAGGGCAGCGACTGTCCAATCGACTCTCCGCCGCGCAGGTTAACGGCACGGCGGCCTCAGGACAAGTACTAATGCCATCACGTCCAGACGGAATGCCGGTCTGACCCCGGAACTATTCGCCTTTCTGTTTATCCAGCGCCACTTGATACAACACATTCTTGCGCAGGCCAGTAATCTCTGCGGCAAGGGCGGCGGCACGCTTGAGCGGCATTTCCTTAAGCAGCAGATCCAGGATGCGCAGGGCTTCGCTACCAACCGCATCTTCATTTTCAGGTGCGGTCCAGCCCGCCACCAGCACCACACATTCGCCACGCTGCTGATTGCTGTCACCTTCGACGAAGGCGCGCAGCGCTTCCAGCGGCAAGCCCTTGAGGGTTTCAAAGGTCTTGGTCAACTCACGCGCCAGCAGCGCCAGGCGCTCGCCACCGAACACCAGCTCCATGTCCTGCAGGCATTCAAGGATGCGATGCGGCGCTTCGTAGAAGATCAGGGTGCGCGGCTCTTCCTTGAGGGCCTGAAGGCGCGCGCGGCGCCCCACGGCCTTGGCGGGCAGGAAACCTTCAAAAATGAAGCGGTCCGACGGCAAGCCGGCAGCGGATAATGCTGCAATCAGCGCGCACGCCCCCGGAACAGGCACTACATTGATACCTGCGGCCCGCGCTTGGCGGACCAAGTGGTAACCCGGATCGGAAATCAGCGGTGTACCGGCATCGGAGATCAGCGCCACGTCGTCGCCTGCCAACAGGCGGGTGATAAAACGGCTGCCTTCCTCGCGCTCGTTATGCTCGTGGCACGCGGCTAGTGGCGTGCTGATACCAAAATGCTGCATCAACCGCTGGGAATGCCGAGTGTCTTCCGCCGCGACCAGTTTAACGTCGCGTAACACTTTCAACGCCCGAGCACTGATGTCGTCCAGGTTGCCAATGGGCGTCGCCACGACAAAAAGCGAGCCTGCAGTGGAATTCAAAGGACCTGGAGCAGTCAAAACGCACACCTCGATGGTTGAGAAAAATCGCATTGTAGCGCGTAGGCGCTTCGATACCATGCCCTCGAGATCAACCGTGGATGCACGCTCGTAACAATTGCACGATCTAAATCAACGGTTTCACGCCACTAACATCGCGCCTGGGCCAGTGCTTGGGTACACTTCCACGCTAATTTGTTCGGTATCAGGAACGCTTACATGATCGCTTGCCTGCGGCTGCTCTCCGCCCTCTGCCTCGCTGCCTTACTGGCCGCGTGTGCCAGCTCGCCCTCGTCGAGCCTTGGCGACCTTCCACGGACCCCGGATGCCAGTATCGAGCAACTGCTTGAACAGGCTGCCTCCGCCAGTACCCCGGAAAAGGCAGCGTTACTGCGCCTGAGTGCGGCCGACCTGGCGTTCCACCAGAACAACCCTGGCCGCTCGTCGCAGATTCTTGCGCAGGTTCCCTTGGTTACCCTGAAGCCGGCCGCGCAAATCTTCGCCAGCACCCTGGCCGCCGAATTGGCCATGGCGCGCAACCAGCCAAAAGCCGCGCTGGCGGCCTTGAACCACCCAAGCCTGCAAAGCCTGAAGGAACTGCCGACTGACCAGCAGATCCGTACTGGCACCGTGCATGCCCGCGCTTATGAAGCCGATGGTCAGACCCTGGCCGCCGCTCGCGAGCGTGTTGCCCTGGCGCCACTGCTCACTGGCGAGGCTGCCGCGAGCAACCACGAAGCCATTTGGACACTGATTGCCGCACTGCCAGCCGAACAGCTGCAAGCCAGCGGCAATCAGATTCTTGATGGCTGGATCAGCCTGGCCCAAGCGATCAAAGGCGCCGGCACCCTGGAGCAACAGCAAGCCGCCATTGATACCTGGCGCGCGCAGAACCCAGGGCATCCGGCGGCAGTGAACCTGCCCTCCCCGCTGACCAAACTCAAGGAACTGGCCAGCCAGCCCCTGAACAAGATTGCCGTGCTGCTGCCACAAGATGGCCCGCTGGCATCGGTCGGCAAGGCATTGCGCGAAGGCTTTATGGCCGCGCACTTCCAGGCCGAACAAGCCGGGCAGAAACCGCCAGTTATTGAGTTCTTTGACAGCTCGCGCCTGACGTCCCTTGATGATTTCTACGCCAAGGCCCAGGCCGCCGGTGTGCAACTGGTCGTCGGCCCGCTGGAAAAACCGCTGGTCAAACAGCTGAGCGCACGCCCACAACTGCCCATCACGACCCTGGCGCTGAACTACAGCGAAGCCGAACAAAACCCGCCGCAGCTGTTCCAGTTCGGCCTGGCGGCTGAAGACGAAGCCCGTGAAGTGTCGCGCCGCGCCCGCGCCGACGGCCTGCACCGCGCCGCTGCCATGGTGCCGCGTGGTGAGTGGGGCGAGCGTGTCTACAAGGCTTTCCGTCAGGATTGGGAAGCAAATGGTGGCACCGTTGTTGGCGTTGAATACGTTGACCAGCCGGTGGCCCTCGCCCAGCAGATTGCCGACCTGTTCCAACTGCGTAAAAGCGAAGGCCGCGCCAAGAGCCTGCAAAGCGCCGTCGGTACTGACGTAGCCGCGCAACCTTCACGTCGCCAGGACATCGAGTTCATCTTCATGGCCGTGCCGCCGCAACTGGCCCAGCAGATCAAGCCGACCCTGAACTTCCAGTACGCCGGTGATGTGCCTGTGTACGCCACCTCACACGTATTCAGCGCCAGCGGCGACAAGAACCAGTACCTGGACATGACCAACGTCATGTTCTGCGAAACCCCTTGGCTGCTTAACACCACTGACCCGCTGCGTAACCAGGTTGCCGCACAATGGCCGCAGGCCAATGGCAGCCTCGGCCGTCTGTACGCGATGGGCGTTGACGCCTACCGCCTGGCTCCGCGCCTGGGTCAACTGAAGGCGCTGCCGGATACGCGCATTGACGGTCTTTCGGGCAGCCTGGGCATCAACGCCAACCAGCGCGTTGACCGCCAGTTGCCATGGGCCAAGTTCGTCGGCGGCGATATCCAGCGCCTGCCGGACACCCCGCGCTAATGCCCGAGCGGTCCCGCGCGCAAACCGGCAAGGACGCCGAACTTCAAGCGCTCGCGTATCTGCAAAGCCAAGGTCTGCGCCTTCTGGCGCAGAACTGGTTGTGTAAACGCGGTGAGCTTGATCTGGTCATGCTTGACGGCGATACAGTAGTATTCGTCGAAGTGCGCTACAGAAAACACGCACAATGGGGTGGCGCGCTCGCCAGTATCGACGGGCGCAAGCGTCAGAAGCTGATATTCGCCGCGCAGTATTTTTTGCTGAAAGAGCATCGCTGGGCTGACTCACCCTGCCGTTTCGATGTGGTTGCCATAGAAAGCACACCGTCTGGCACAGCTGATCTGAACTGGCTCAAAAATGCCTTCGACAGCTGATTCACCGGACATCTTCACCACACACTTTTGCTCTTTGCTTTGCGGGCTGCACATTCCTGTGCCAAACAGCCGCGCTACTTAAGGTCACACAGATGGACATGCAATCCCGAATTCGCCAGCTTTTCCAGGCCAGCATCGACACCAAGCAACAGGCGATGGACGTACTTGCACCGCACATCGAGCAAGCCAGTCAGGTCATGGTCAATGCCTTGCTCAACGAGGGCAAAATGCTTTCGTGCGGCAACGGCGGTTCGGCCGGTGATGCCCAGCACTTCTCCTCCGAGCTGCTCAACCGCTTCGAGCGCGAGCGCCCGAGCCTGCCGGCCATTGCCTTGACCACTGACTCGTCTACGATCACCTCGATCGCCAACGACTACAGCTACAACGAAATCTTCTCCAAGCAGATTCGCGCCCTGGGTCAACCAGGCGATGTGCTGCTGGCGATTTCCACCAGTGGCAACTCGGCCAATATTATTCAAGCGATCCAGGCCGCACATGATCGCGAAATGATTGTCGTAGCATTGACCGGACGCGACGGCGGCGGCATGGCCTCGCTGTTGCTGCCTGAGGACGTGGAGATTCGCGTCCCGGCCAACGTCACCGCACGTATCCAGGAAGTCCACCTGCTGGCGATCCACTGCCTGTGCGATCTGATCGACAGCCAACTGTTCGGGAGTGAAGAATGACCGTTAACCGCCTCAGCCTTTTGGCCATTACGCTGTGCGTCGCCATCAGCGGCTGCAGCACGGCAATCACCGCCACACGTGACACCCCCATCCAGGACGACAAGGGCACACGCACCTTCGGCAGCACCATTGATGACTCGCTGATCGAAACCAAGGTCAAGGTCAACGTCGCCAAGGCCGCTACCGATTTGGGTAATGGTGCGTCACGCATTGTGGTAACCAGCTTCAACGGCGTGGTATTGCTCGCCGGCCAAACCCCGCGTGCCGACCTCAAGGCCCAGGCTGAACAAGCAGCCTCGAGCGTACAACGGGTGAAAAAGGTCAACAATGAATTGCAGGTCATGGACCCGATCACGCTGCTGGCTATCAGCAACGATGCATTGCTGACCACCAAGATCAAGACGCAGATGCTCACCGACAGCGCTGTTCCAGGCTCACGGATCAAAATCGTCACCGATAACGGCATCGTCTACATGATGGGCCTTTTGACTCAGGCGGAAGCCACCCGCGCATCCAACCTGGTACAGGGCGTGTCCGGGGTACAAAAAATTGTGAAGCTGTTCGAATACATCGACTGATGTAAACCGCAGCCATAAAAAAGGGCGCCGTGCATTGACTGCACGGCGCCCTTTTTAGTGGCCAGCGTTTATTGATACTGCTGGTACGGGTTGCCCTGGTACTGGTTATTTTGCTGTGGCGCTTGCTGTTGCTGCTGTTGGCCAGCGGGTTGGCCATATTGCTGGCCAGGGATCGGGCCGAGGTTGACCTCTACGCGGCGGTTCTGGGCGCGACCATTTACGTCGGCGTTGCTGGCAATCGGGTTATCCGGGCCGGCACCGCGCGCGCTCAGGTTGGTCGGGCTGACGCCTTGGGAAGTCAGGTAGTTGGCCACGCTCTGCGCACGGCGCTGGGACAGGTCCATGTTCAGTTGACGGCTGCCGGTGCTGTCGGTGTAACCCACGATCTGGATGGTGTTCTGGTTGAACTGCTTGAGCGAGCCCGCCAGGTTGTTCAGCGGCGTGTAGAAGCTGCTCGCGATAGCATCAGAGTTGGTGGCGAAGGTGATGTTGCCCGGCATGATCAGTTTGATCTGGTCGCCCTGACGCTGCACTTCAACCCCGGTGTTGGCCATGCTCTCGCGCAGTTTCTTTTCCTGCTGGTCGGCGTAGTAGCCATAACCGGCGGCGCCGATGCCTGCGATAGCACCACCGATCAGTGCGCCCTTGCCACGGTTGTTATGGTCGATGGCGGCACCGGCCAACGCACCGGCCAGAGCACCCAGCCCGCCGTATTTAGCGGTTTTGCTGATGCCGCCTTGGGAACCGTTATTCGCCTGCCCCTGGCTGCCGTCATAAGGATTAGGTGAAGCGCAGCCCGACAACAAGGCTACGGCGGTTGCAACAACAAGAAGACGACGCGGAGTGAACATGAAGGGAGCTCCTACTTTTGCATTCTGTGGTGCAAAGGACATTGGCAATGGGCCTGTGCCGAGTTTGGAACGCGACAAAGGGTAAAAATTCCGTGGCCACTTTCCCGACTGTTACAAAACATGAGCCAGTATGACCGCTACAGAAACCGTAGCAGACGCAGGCTGAACGCGAGCTGCTACGACGATTCTTTGTATAGAACATACCCTGCCGCCGTGGTTATTCCCTACGCCCGAACAAACGGGTTCTCACGCATCTCATCGCCCAGACGGGTGTCCGGCCCGTGCCCGGTAACCACCGTCGCGCCCTCGTCCAGCGTGTACAGACGTTGCTTGATCGAACGCACGATCGTCGCCTGGTCACCTCCCCACAGGTCGGTACGCCCCACGCCCCGCTTGAACAACGTGTCGCCGGCGATCAATAGCTTGGCATCGGCGAACCAGAAACTCATCGACCCCGGCGTGTGCCCCGGCGTATGCAAGGCCACGCCGCAACCGCATGCGAGTTCTTCTTCATCTTCCAGCCAACGGTCCGGCGAAGGTACCGGCGTGTAGGGCACTCGAAACATCTGGCATTGCATCTCCAGATTGTCCCAAAGGAATTGGTCCTCCTTGTGCAGATGCAACGTGGCGCCAGTCTTCTCCTTCAGCTGGCCTGAGGCCAGGAAGTGATCCAGATGGGCATGGGTATGGATGATGCTCACCACCTTGAGCCCCAGCGCATCGAGACGGGCCAGGATCAGCTCGTGGTTGCCGCCCGGATCGACCACAATGGCCTTTTTAGTAACGGGGTCACCGATGATGGTGCAGTTGCACTGCAACGGGCCGACGGGAAAGGTTTCGCGAATCAGCGCGGTTTTTTCAAGAATCATGGGCGTTCCTGCAAGCTCTATGGCACATTCCTGACGCAGTATGGTTGAGGTTGCCCCCGCTTCGGAAGGGATCAAACCAGCTGCTAAGCTGTTCAGGCGCCATTGAACCCACAGCAATCAACGTCCGCAGCGCGTCGCGCCTGGAGCAAGACATATGGCGAATCAACGGGTCATCTGCGAACACTGCGACTGCGTGTACGACAAAGTCACGCTCGCCAAACATCAAAAAGCCCTATGCGTACGTTGCGAGGGCGTCATTCAGCGCTACAACGGTCTGTCGGTGCAGCAGCGTCTCGCCCTGACGGTCACCGCTGCGGTGCTGTGGACCTTTGCCAATTTTTACCCGGTGATGAGCATCAGCCTGCAGGGCCTGAGAAACAGCGCGACCCTGTGGGATTCGGTGGTTGCGCTGAGCCTGGGGCCGATCACCTTTATCGCTTTGGTGGCGGCCATTTCCATCATCATCGCGCCAGTGTTTCAACTGCTGTTGCTGGCCTGGGTGTTGAGCTTTGCCCTGACCGGCCGGCGCTCACCGGCGTTCAAAGTGTGCATGCGCTGGCTGGAAGCACTCAGGCCGTGGAGCATGCTGGAGGTCTGCCTGCTCGGCGCGATGGTCGCCGTGTTCAAGCTGGCTGGCATGCTCGAGGTAGTGCCCGGTATCGGCCTGTTCGCATTGGCCGTTCTGAGCCTGTTGCTGATCCGCATTGCGGGGCGCGATGTGCGCGATTTGTGGGACACCGTATGAACGCGCCGCCGACCGCCCGCGAGCTGAACCTGTGCCTGTGCCACGCGTGCGGCCAACCCTGCGACATGAGCGCCGAACCTACCGAGTGCGACCGCTGCGGCGCACCGCTGCACCGGCGCAAGGTGCAGTCACTGACGCGCACCTGGGCCTACATGCTCACGGCACTGGCCTTTTATGTCCCGGCGAATTTGTTGCCGGTGATGAACACTACGATGCTCGGTTCAGGCGCTGACAGCACCATCATGAGCGGCGTGCTGGAGTTCTGGCAGCATGGCGCCTGGGACATCGCGCTGATCATTTTCATCGCGAGCATTGCGGTGCCGGGCATCAAGTTCGTGTCGCTCACGCTGCTGCTGGTCACCGTGCAGCGCAACAGCCTCTGGGCGCGCAAGCAGCGTTCGAAGCTGTTCCGATTCGTCGAACTTATTGGCTACTGGTCGATGCTCGATGTGATCGTGGTGGCGCTGGTGGCCGCACTGGTAAAGTTCCAGGCGCTGGGCACCATCGAGCCCCGCCTGGGTATTCTGTTTTTTGGCTTGGTGGTCGTGTTTACGATGCTGGCGGCCATGAGTTTCGACCCACGGCTGATCTGGGAAAACCCACACAATAAGGAACTCTCGGATGACGTCGCCCAACACTGAACCCCGCCCAGGAACTCCCGCGATCAAGACGCGGCGCTTCAGCGTTTCGCTGGTGTGGATCGTGCCGATTGTTGCGGTGCTGGTGGGTATTTCGCTGGTGGTGCACAGCGTGCTGCAACAAGGCCCGACCATTGTGCTCAACTTCAAGACCGGCAGCGGCCTGGTCGCCAACAAAACCGAAGTCAAATACCGCAGCGTGGTGATCGGCCAAGTCTCCGACGTGGCCTTGAGCGATGACCAGAAAAGCGTCAACGCCACCATCAAGCTGGCCAAGCAGGCTGAAAGCTTCACTCGCGAAGATTCAAAGTTCTGGGTAGTCCGGCCGCGTATCGGCGCAGGCGGCGTGTCGGGCATCGATACCTTGCTGTCCGGCGACTATATCGGTGCCGACATCGGCCAATCCGACACTCGCGCCAAACAGTTCAAAGGCCTGGAAAACCCGCCGCCCATCACCTATGGCGAGCCGGGCAAACGTTTCACCCTGCATACCCAGGGCCTGGGTTCCCTGGATATCGGCTCACCGGTGTATTACCGCAAAATTCAGGTCGGCCAGGTCGTGGCCTATGAGCTGGATGACGATGGTAAAGGCGTGAATATCGAAATCTTCGTGCATGCACCGAATGATGTGTATGTCACCGACAACACGCGGTTCTGGAATGCCAGCGGTATTGATCTCAGCGTCGGCGCCAATGGGTTTGCGCTGAAAACCGAGTCGTTGTCGTCGATGCTGGCCGGGGGCATCGCGTTTCAGGCGCCGCCCTACAGCCCCAATGACACGCCGGCCGCCGAAGATCACGCCTACGAGCTGTTCGACGACCAGCAAAGCGCCCTCGCCCCGCCGAACGGCCAAGGGCAGTACATGAGTTTGCGCTTTGATCAGGCACTGCGCGGTCTGAAAGTCGGCGCGCCGGTAGAATTCCTCGGCGTCGAATTCGGCAAAGTCGTGTCGATCAATCTGGATTTCGACGCCAAGAAACGCAGCTTTCCCATCGACGTCGGCATCGTGATTTATCCACAGTTGCTCGGGGAGGCCAACACCAAGCTGCTCAAGGCCACGAACCATGACCCCAACGATGAAGCGGGCGGTGTGCGCTTGATCGGCTCCTTTATCGAAAACGGCCTGCGCGCTCAGGCCCGCAGCGGCAACCTGCTGACCGGCCAGCTGTACATCGCCCTGGATTTTTACCCGAAAGCCGAAAAAGTCGCGTTTGACCCGAGCCTGCGCCCGGTCAGCATTCCGACGATCCCCGGCAACCTGGAGCAGTTGCAGGAAAAACTGGAAGGCATCGTCAACAAGCTCAACCAACTGCCGATCGAGCGCATCGCCGGCAACCTTGACGGCAGTCTCGTCGAGTTGCGCAAAGGCCTCGGCCAATTCAACGCCAAGACCCTGCCCGGCGTGCAAAGCACCTTGGGTGAGGTGAGCAAGACCTTGCAATCGGCCAACTCGACCCTGGCCGAAGATTCGCCGCAACGCGAACAACTGACGCAAACCTTGGACGAACTGGCACGCATGTCGCGCTCCTTGCGCGAGCTGTCGGACTACCTTGGCCGCCACCCAGAGTCGCTGATTCGCGGTCGGCCGGACAACGCCGCGCCCTCTGACCTGCAAGGGCCACCCCGCAAATGAGCATTGGAGCAGCCATGACATTTCCGTTGAAGATCACCCTGGTCAGTGCGGTGCTGCTACTTGCGGCCTGCCGCAGTGAGCCGATTGCGTTCCACACCCTGACCCCAGTGCACTGGAATAACAGCACTCAAGCACAGGCAAGCGATATCCGCATTGAAAGCATCAGCGTGCCGCCCCAAGTCGACCGCGCACAGATCGTGATTCGCCAAGGTGATAGTGGCGTGGCGATTCTTGAAACCCAGTGGTGGGCTGCAACCTTGGCCGATGAGCTGAAAAGCGCGCTGGTGGATCAGTTGGCAAACAGTCATGCCCGGCAACCCGTGTCGTTGCGCGTTGAGGTACAACGCTTTGACTCGGTGCCCGGTCAGTACGCGCTGCTCGACGTGAAATGGCGGTTGCGGCAAACGGGTGATAGTGCTCGCGCGCCGCTGACGTGCCGCAGTACCTTGCAGTCGCCGGCTGGCCCGACGATTGATGACGTGGTGGCTGCCCATCAGAACAATCTCAAGCGCTTCGCCGCCTTGGTCAGCAAAACCGCTGACACGTCGCTGACAACGTGCCCAACTGCGCCGCAGTAAACAGGTGGGAGCTGGCTGGGTACATCAGGCGTACAGAGTTGATGCCATCGCAGGCAAGCTCCCAC
Source organism: Pseudomonas sp. AMR01 (assembly GCF_041946035.1). NCBI lineage: Bacteria > Pseudomonadati > Pseudomonadota > Gammaproteobacteria > Pseudomonadales > Pseudomonadaceae > Pseudomonas > Pseudomonas sp. AMR01. The sequence goes on along the minus strand of NZ_JAUTYR010000004.1, from coordinate 261,822 downwards.
AGGACATCAGGTCAGTAAACCCATCGACTTGGCGCGCGCCACTGCCTGGGTGCGCCGCTCCACGCCCAGCTTGCTGTTGATGTGGCTGGCGTGGGTTTTCACTGTGTGCAGCGAAATAAACAACTGATTGCTGATCTCCTGGTTTGAGCAACCTTGAGCGATAAGTTGCAGCACCGCCAGCTCGCGGGTGCTGAGGGTTTCGTGGGTGGGCGGAGTCTCGATGGCCGCAACTGCCGGCAGCAGCGCCAACAGGCTTTGGTTGAGCACGCTGTGCGGGTGTTTGGCTAGGTGTTCGCGCATCCAGTCGGGGTAACTTTCCAGCAAGCGCTGGAACGGTTGCAGCGCGCCACCCGCTCCGGCCTCAAGTGCCTGTGCCAGAATCGGCCGCGCCTTGGCTTCGTGGCCACACGCCAACAATAAATGCGCCTGCTGGGTCAGGGCCATCAAGGCAATCATCTGGCGGCCACTGTTCTGCGCTTGCTGCGCCAGTTCTTCAAGACGTTGCAGCGCTGCGCCGGGCTGATGAAGGGTGGCGTCCAGCGCGGCTTGTTGCAACCCGATGTGTTGCGGCAGGTGTGGATGAAACTCCGGTGCGGCGGCGGCATGTTCGCCGTTGTAGGTTTGCCCAAGCCGCGTCAGCCAGGCATCGGCCAGGTCGGTGCGCCCTTGGGCCAGCCACAGCTCGCATTTGATCAGGGTGATCATCGCCAGGTAGTAGATCGGCGGCACGTCCCAGATGTGCATCAGGCGCTCTGCTTCGGCGAGTTCGGCGAACGCCTTGGCGAAATCATTGCGCCGCCCTTCGAAGTTGGCGATCACGCAATGCCCGATCAGCACGCTGATGTCCCGGCAGGCTCGGGCTTCGGTGAGCCCCGCGCGCAAGCGGGCAAGGCCGGCTTCTGGCTGACAGCGCACCAACAGCAAAAAGCCTTCGTAAAGAGATAAGCGCGCGCGAACCGCGTACAGCCGCTGGGGCGCCAGGCCGTGCAAGCGCTGCAGGCCTTGGTGCACTTCATCGAGGGCGCGCAGAATTTCGCCCCGGGCTTGCAGGACGCGTGCGCGGTCGTAATGGGCCAGTGCTTCAAACAGCGGATTGCCGACGCGCTGCGCCAGTTCCAGGGATTCGCGGTTCAAGCCGCGGGCACGCCACAGGTCGGCATCCACAATAGCCAGATTGGACAGGGTCGACAGGCACATCAGACGCTGGCCATAGCGCTTTTGCGGCAGGCTTTCCAGCGCCTCGCTGCAATAGCGCTGGGTCAATTCACGATCCCCACGGCCCCGGGCGATGATCCCGCTCAGCGCCAGCCATTGGGCCAGCATGGATTTTTGCGCGGTGGCTGACGGCGCCGGCAGAAAGCGGCTCAGATAACCGGAAAGTTCTTCCGCCGCATCCAACTGGCAGGCCAGGCCCAAGGCCCAGCTGTAGAGCACGATCAAGCGCGGCGTGCTGATCAGCAGGCTGTCGGGCAGGTCCATCTTCCAGCGCAGCAACATGCCGACATTCTGTTCGGCGAGCAGTTGCTCCTCCGACAGGTTTTGCACCAGGTTGGCTGCCACATCCAGATGACCCGCACGCAACGCCTGCTCCACTGCTTCATCGATCAAGCCCTGAGCATTGAACCAACGGCAGGCGCGCAGGTGCAGGCTGGCGATCGGCAAGGTTGCACTGCTCGCCCGGCGGGTACGCAACAAATCGGAGAACAGGTGGTGGTAGCGGAACCAGTGGCCACTGTCGTCCAGCGGCACCAGAAAAACCTGATGGGCCTTCAAGTAACGCAGGATTTCTGCGCTGTCGTGAGCATCGCGCACCGCGTCGCACAGTTCGCTGCAAAAACGCTCCTGCGGGGCGGTGTCGTAGAGGAACGCCTGGACTTCTGCGGGCAGGCAGTCGATGACTTCCTCGAGCAGATAATCGCGAATCAACCCTTCGCCACCGTGCAGGTTGTGTGGCAGCGCGCCTTCAGTGCCCGCTTCGGAGATCGCCAATAGCCAGAAGCGCAGGCCCGCCACCCACCCTTCGCTGCGGCGGATGAGGTTTTCCAATGCCTCGCCGCGCAGCGAGTTGCTGTGCTTGTCCAGCACGGCCAGCGACTCATCGTGGGTCAGGCGCAGGTCTTGTTCGTGCAGCTCCAGCAGGTGCCGCGAGAGCCGCAGCCGCGCCAGGTGCCAGTCGGGGCGCTGGCGGCTGGTGACCAACACCACCAGACCATCGGGCAAATGATTGAGGAAAAATTGCAGGCAGCGATCCAGCACCGGGCCTTGGGCGAGGTGGTAGTCATCCAGCACCAGCAGCAAGGGCGCGCGCGTGGACAGGTGCTCAGCCAGCTCGTCGAGCAAGCCGTCGAGCCACTCTTCAAAGGCAAAGGGCTGATGACGCTGACGCATTTTCAGCAAGCCCAGGGATTGGGCTCCGATTTGAGGAAAATACTGTTGCAAACCGTCGAGCAGGCGCTCAAGAAAACGGCCGGGGTCGTTGTCCCGAGGGCTCAGGCCCAGCCACAGGCTGTGCCAATGGGCGGGCAGGCTTTGGCAGAACTCCACCGCCAACGAACTTTTGCCGAACCCTGCCGGTGCGCTGACCAGCAGCAATCGCCCTTCCAGGCCAGCGCTCAGCCGCTCGCACAGGCGCGGGCGCAGCACGTAGCCGTCGGGCAGCGGTGGCCTGTAAAAGCGTGCTTCCAATGATGGAATAACCGCGCTGGCAGGCCCTTGGATTCGGGACAGATCAGTCATCGCCGGGCTCTTGTAGAAGGCTGTTGTCGGCATTGCAGATGTCCGCAGACTAGCGGTAAAAGCGGCGAGGTTGTAGATCTTTGCAACATTTGCCTGAAAAAGAACTGCGACAAAAAATATCCCGATGCCCACCCCAAACAAAAATGTGGGAGGAAGCCAGTGTGAGAGCTGGCTTGCCTGCTCCCACACTGACCACCTCCCACATTGGGTTTACGCGTGAAACCTAGCGAACACCGTCCTGACGCAGGGCCGCAGGCGAGAAGTCGGCGGTGCTGGCGGTGAAGCCGAAGTCATACGCCTGCTTCTCTTCGTTCTTCATGCCCAGTGCCAGGTAGCGGCCGGACTGCAGGTCGTAGAGGGTTTCGATGGCGTACCACGGCACTTGCTTGTCGTAGTAGTTCTCGGCGTGGGCTTCGGCGACGCGCCACAGTTGGCCACGACCATCGTAATGGTCGATAACGGCCGCTTGCCAGGTGTCTTCGTCGATGAAGAAGTCACGTTTGGCGTAGATGTGGCGCTGGCCTTCTTTCAGGGTCGCCACTACATGCCAAACGCGGCGCAACTCGTAACGTGCCAGGTCCTGGTTGATGTGGCCGGCCTTGATGATGTCAGCGTACTTGAGCTTCGGATCGTCGATTTTGTAGCTGTTGGAGGCGATGTAGATTTCTTTTTTGCCCTCCAGCTTCCAGTCGTAACGGTCCGGCGCGCCGTTGTACATGTCGAGGTTATCGGAGGTGCGCAGGCCGTCAGCGGCAGTACCCGGTCCGTCATAGGACACTTGCGGCGCCCGGCGCACACGGCGCTGGCCGGCGTTGTAGACCCACGCCGAACGCGGCTCTTTGACCTGGTCCAGGGTTTCGTGCACCAGCAGCACACCACCGGCCAGACGGGCCGGCGCGGTCACTTGCTGCTTGAAGTAGAACAGCACGTTGCCCGGGTTTTTCGGGTCAAAGTCTTTCATCTTGTCACGGAACACGAACTGGTCTTTGAAGTACACCAGGCTGAACGAGCCGTTGGTTTGCGGCGTGGCCTGGGTTACCAGGCGGGTCACGCTGCCACCGCGATAACGGGTGATGTGGTTCCAGATCACCTCGACACCGGTTTTAGGGATCGGAAACGGCACGGCGGTTTCGAAGTTTTCCAGGCCGTTGCCGCCAGACACCAGGTTGGTGGTGGTGGCGTTCTTCTTGATGGAGGCAAACACATCCGCCGGCACGGTAGCGCCGCGATGGGTCGGGTAGACCGGCATCTTGAAGGTGTCCGGGTAACGCTTGAACATCGCGTACTGCCCCGGAGCCAGCTTGTCTTTGTACTGTTCAACGTTCTTCGCGGTGATGGTGAACTGCGGTTGCTCGCTGGCATACGGGTTGGCGAGGAAACCACGGGCATCCACGGCGCCGGCGTTGGTGGGCAGTGGCGACCATTTCGGGATGGTGCCGGCCGCGTTACCGGCCATTTCAGCGCCCATCGGGGTCAGGGTGGTGCCCAGTTTGGCGGCTTCATCCGCCGTGACTGCCGCCATGACGTTGCTCGCCAGGATCGACAGCCCGAGCACACCCACATGCAACAGACTTTTAGTTATTTTCATATTCTGGTTCTTCCTGAATTGCATGTATCTGAAAAAGACAGTCTTAGAAGTTCACGCCAGCGCTCAGGGCGATGAAATCACGGTCGTCCACGGTGCTGAACTTGCCACCAAAGAAGTTCGTGTAGTTCAGGCCGACGGTGTAGGTGTTCTGGTACTCGGCATCCACACCCAGGCTGACGGCCTTGCGACCTTCTTCAAAGTTGGCGCCAGGGCCTGGCGAGTAACCTTTGACGTCGTGGGACCAGGCCACGCTCGGCTTAAGGTTCACACCGGCAAACATATCCGGGTACTCCCAGATTGCCCGGGCGCGGTAGCCCCAGGACGTTGCAGTGGTGTAGCCGTCGTTGTTGCAGTTGGTGTTCAGGCCGGCGGCATTGGGCAAGCCCGCGCCGGTAGCGGTGGAGTTGTTGAGTGCGTTGCAAAAACCGCCAGGCAGCGTGCCGGGGCCGAAGACCGGATCACGGCCATATCGCGCCTCGTTTTTGCTCTCCAGGCCGCCCACATGGGTCACGCCGATTTCACCCACGGTGGTCAGGCGAGTAGCGCCCATCACCTGGTCGAAGAAGTGCGTGAAGGTGGTCTGGAACTGGGTCACTTCCTTACGGTTATAGCCATGCAAGTCCTGGCCCGGCGTGCCCTTGAGTACCGACGCGTTGCCAAAACCCGGAATCGGCGTAACACCCGCAAACAGAATGTCGGTGGTGCTCAGTTGCACCGGCGCATTCGGGCGATAGCTCAATTCACCACTCCACGCGGTGCCGGTGGGCAACGTGGTGGAGAAGCTCAACCCGTACAGGCGGATATCTTCAGGGTATTCGACGAAGTACCGCGAGCTGCCCGCCACGATCAATGGGCGCAATGCCGCCAGTGGCCCCAGTGGGCGGGTAAACGCCGACGCCGGCGCACCGGTCGCACTGAAAATCGGCGCACGGCTGTGGTAGTTCATGAAGTAGGCGCCGAATTCCGTATCCAGCGGTTCGAAGTTGTAGTGCATGGCCACGCCGAACTGGCCGCTGTCCCGCGCATCACGGTCGCCGCCTCGGCGTACCAGCACACCTTCGCTGTTTACATCCACGCCCAGGGCGTTAAGGGTTGGCAAGGCCGCGCCGGGAATGGTGGAACGCTTGTTCAACACCCGCAGGTTATTGTCGCAACCGTCGGCGATTACGTCGGGCTGAGAGAAGAACGTCCCGCAGTTATCCACAACGGTCTGGTCCCACTCCAACTGGTAGAACGCCTCGGCGGAGAGGTTATCGGTCAGGGTCTGGGACACGTAGAACATGTTGACCGGAATCAGGCCTTCCTTGATTTCGGCACCTGGGCGACGGAACGCGGACACGTCGATCGGGTTGATCGAGTTGATGCCGCCGCCAATGAAGGTACTTTCACCCCAGCTCACCACCTGCTTACCGAACCGCACGTTACCCGGCTGATCTGCGATGGTGTAGTTGTGGTAGACGAAGGCGTCGAGAATCTGCCCGCCGGAGGACTTGGCGCCCTCTTTGCGGTTGTCATTGCTGACGTTCTTGTAGTCCAGGTCTTCGTTTTGCAGCGCGAAGTCGTACCAGTATTTGCCACGCACAAAGATGCCGGTGTCGCCGTATTTCAACTCAAGGTCATGGATACCCTTGAAGATCTTCGAAAAGGAATCGCCCTTGTCGAAGTTCAGGTGGCCGTCATCGGAGGTTTGGGACAGGCCCCTGCCTCCGTTGTTGGCACCGATCAGGTCTTTGTTTCGACCAGCAGTCGACCAGCTGGACCCCACCGACAGGGATGAGTCAAAGCTGCCTTCGATTTCACCGATGTTGAAACTGACGCCGAATGCGGGCCCGGCGAGCGTAGAAGCGAGACTGACGGCCAGAGGCAATTTCGCCCGGCGCCAGAACTGGTTTACTGAGGTCATCGACGCTACTCCATGTGCATTATTGTTATGGCAGTGAGTTCTTTCTTTCTGGATGCATGTAACGGCCGGAATACAACGATTCCAATGCCGCCTGGCAACCGAGCGCCCATGGCCCGAAGCGGTACATCCTTGAAAAACTCAGAGTGGGACTATAGCCAGCAGGGGGTACCGCTTGATCCCTCTAAAGTGTGATTTGCATCACCAACCCGTCTGCCACAGTCCTTTCGCCACGTCGACGACAGTCGACGCGCAAAGGATGGCTGAAAATCTGGAAATCACAAGTGAAGGCACGAGATAGAGCATTGCGTGCCCCTGAGGGCACACTTTGAGGTTTCAGAGGGTGGACAGGAACGTGCTGTTGTTGGCCTGCCATTCAATGATGTCAACGCGGATACGTTTTTTGTCGAGTTTGCCGACACTGGTCTTGGGAATTTCAGTAACAACGGCGATCTGGTTTGGAATGGCCCACTTGCTCAAGTGGCCCAATTCGACGAAGGGTTTGAGGTGCTCCTTGAGCTCGCGGGCACCTATCACATGGCCATCATGGACCACCAGCAACGCAAATGGGCGCTCGCCCCACTGCGGGTCGGCGATGCCCACCACCGCTACTTCGCGTACCGCCGGGTGACGGCTGACCAAATCTTCCAGCGCCAGGGACGAGATCCACTCGCCGCCGGTCTTGATCACGTCCTTGATGCGGTCGCGGATATCGATCACGCCGAAGGCATCCAGGGTCGCCACGTCGCCGGTGTGCATCCAGCCGCCGGCCCACAGCTCGGCGCCTTTGAGCGGTTCGTTGTAATAGCCCTCGGTCAGCCACGGCGCACGCAGCACCAGTTCGCCCTGGGACTCGCCGTCGGCGGGCAGGAAGTTGCCGTCACCGTCGACAATCGCCGCTTCCACCAACGGCCCGGGCACACCGGCCTTGATGCGGTAAGTAGTGCGCTCGTCTTCGCTGCCGGCCATCAACTCTTCATTGAGGTGGGCGCAGGACACCAACGGCCCGGTCTCGGACATGCCGTACGCAGCGGTCAGCTGAATCCCACGCGCCTTGGAGGCTTCATACAGCGTGCGGTTGAGCGCGCTGCCGCCGATGACGATTTTCCAGCCGGCAAAATCCACGCCCTGCGCGGCCTTGGCGTTGAGCACCATTTGCAGGATGGTCGGCACGCAGTGGGAGAACGTGACCTTCTCCTTGCGCCACAGCTCCACCAGGTATTCCGGGTCGTAACGGCCGGGGTAGACCTGTTTCAAGCCGAGCATGGTCGCCACATACGGCAGGCCCCAGGCGTGAACGTGGAACATCGGCGTGATCGGCATGTACACGTCGTTGGTGCCCAGCAGGCGCACGCTGTCGACGCTGCCCATGATCGTCGCCACGCCGATGGTGTGCAGCACCAGTTGGCGATGGGTGAAGTACACGCCCTTGGGGTTGCCGGTGGTGCCGGTGGTGTAGAACGTGGTGGCGACAGAGTTTTCGTCGAAGTCCTGGAAGTCGTACGCAGGGCTCGCGGCCGCCAGCAAGGTTTCGTACTCACCGACCAGATCCGGCAGCTCGGCAGTTTTGGACTCGCCGTCGGTCAGCAGCAGGGTTTTGTCGACGGTGGTCAGGTGCTCGGCGATGGCCTGATAAAGGCCCACGAACTCGCTGTTGACCAGCACAAAGCGGTCCTCGGCGTGGTTCATGGTGTAGAGGATTTGTTCCGGCGACAGCCGCACGTTGATGGTGTGGATGACCGCGCCGATCATCGGAATGGCAAACATGCATTCCAGGTAACGGTGGCTGTCCCAGTCCATCACGGCAACCGTGTCACCGGCCTTGACCCCGGCTTCGGTCAACACATTGGCCAGGCGCGCGACGCGTTCCATCAGGGTCGGGTAGGTGTAACGCAGTTTGTCGCGGTAGACGATTTCCCGGGTTTTCTCGTAACGGGCCCCGGACATCAGCAGGCGTTTGATCAACAGCGGGTATCGGTACGCGCCTTCGGCGGGCGGGATAATACGGGTCTGCAACATACGAATCCCTTATCTGACTGCACGGTCTTGGCTTGAAGACCTGCACTTTAGAGACCTTATGTTTCAGTCAAATCAGCCAAAGGAATGATTTGTTGCGGCCAATGAATGCTAGCTTTGGGCCAGCACTCAGCCCCGATGGAGATCCAATGTGGGAGCGGGCTTGCTGTGGCGAGCAAGCTTGCTTGCGCTGGGGTGCGAAGCGCCCCCAAAAAGCCGGCGACCGCTGCGCGATCGAGCGGGAGCAAGCTCCCTCGCCACAGCAAGCCCGCTCCCACATTTGTACTGTGTTTACTTCATGCTGGTGAAGGCTAGTTTCACACCAATCGCAATCAACACCGCGCCCATGGCCCGATCAAACCAGTGCCCCATGCGCGCAAACCCGGCGCGCACTCGCTGTTGGCTGAACAACATCGCCACCAGACAGAACCACAACGCCGTCGCCACCGCCAGGTACACGCCGTAACCGGCCTGGATCGCCAGCGGCGTGTGCGGGTTGATCACCACGGTGAACAGCGACAGGAAAAACAGCGTGGCCTTGGGGTTCAAACCATTGGTCACGAAGCCCGACGTAAAGGCGCCGCGCGCCGTGCGCTCGCCGACTTCGCGGTGCAGGTCTTCTTCGCTGGCAGGCTTGGCCGGCTGCGCGCGCAGGGCCTTGAAGCCGATGTACAGCAGGTAAGCCGCCGCCGCCCATTTCAACGCGTTGAACAGCACGATGGACTGGGACACGATCAAGCCAATGCCCAGCAACGAATAACCCACGTGCAGGAAAATCGCCGAGCCGACGCCCAGCGCCGTCCAAGTCCCGGCGCGTCGGCCGTGGGTGACGCTTTCGCGCACAACCACGGCGAAATCCGGGCCAGGGCTGGCCACCGCCAACAAGTGAATCAAAGCTACGGTCAAAAACTCGGCGGCGTACATGCTCACTCCATTAAGTAACTGATTATTTCATCTGATAGGCTCCGCAGATTACGCCTTCACCCTCAGTCGCAAAAGGTACAGTTGATGACGAACAACCGCCGCGCCGTCTTCCTTGATCACCCGTCCCTGGACCTGGGAGACCTCGACCTCAGCGAGCTGCGTAACGGCTTCAGCGAACTCGAACTGTTCTCGGATACCACGCCGCAGAATGTGGTCGAGCGCCTGCAAGGTGCGCAGGTCGTCATCAGCAACAAGATCGCACTCAACACTGAAACCCTGGCGGCCTGCCCCGAACTCAAGCTGATTCTGGTGTCGGCCACCGGCACCAACAACGTCGACCTCACCGCCGCACGCGCCCACGGCATTACCGTGAGCAATTGCCAGGGCTACGGCACGCCGTCGGTGGCGCAGCACACGATCATGCTGTTGCTCAACCTGGCGACGCGGTTGAAGGACTATCAACAGGATGTCAACGCGGGCAAATGGCAACAGGCCAAACAGTTTTGCCTGCTGGATTACCCGATTGTCGAACTGCAAGGCAAAACCCTCGGTTTGCTCGGCCATGGCGAACTGGGCAGCGCCGTGGCGCGCCTGGCGGAAGCCTTTGGGATGCGCGTGTTGCTCGGCGCGATTCCAGGGCGCCCTGCCCGCGCTGACCGCGTGCCGCTGGATGAATTGCTCGCGCAGGTGGATGCACTGACCCTGCACTGCCCGCTCAATGAGCACACCCGCGACTTTATCGGCGCGCGCGAACTGGCGCTGCTCAAGCCCGGTGCGTTCATCGTCAACACGGCGCGCGGCGGTTTGATCAACGAACAGGCCCTGGCGGATGCCTTGCGCAGCGGCCATTTGGGCGGCGCGGCGACCGACGTGCTGAGTGTGGAACCGCCGGTAAATGGCAACCCGCTGCTGGCGGGCGACATTCCGCGCCTGATCGTCACGCCCCACAATGCCTGGGGTAGCCGCGAAGCGCGGCAGCGCATCGTCGGCCAACTGGCGGAAAACGCCCGAGGCTTTTTCAGCGGCGCCCCGCTGCGCGTCGTCAGTTGATAAACTGCGCCCCTTTTCAAGGAGCAGACCATGGATCCGCGCAGTGAAGTACTGCTTCGTCAGACCGAACTTTTTCAGGGCAACGTGCTGTTGGTCGGCCTGCCCGCCGATGATTTGCTTGGCCGCCTGCCCAACGCTCACGGCTGGTGCTGGCATGCCGGCGACCAGGCCGCGCTGGATGCGCGCTTCCCCGAGCGCAGCCAGTTCGGCGTAAACGTGCCGGAGCGTGGGTTCGATGCGGCGGTGATCTTCCTGCCCAAGTCCAAGGACCTCACCGATTACCTGCTCAACGCCGTGGCCGCGCGCCTGCCAGGCGCCGAGCTGTTTTTGGTCGGCGAGAAAAAAGGCGGCATCGAAAGCGCTGCCAAGCAGATGCTGCCCTATGGCAAACCGCGCAAGCTCGATAACGCGCGCCACTGCCAGCTGTGGCAAATCACCGTGGCCAACGCCCCGCAGGCGGTTGAGCTGGAAAGCCTGGCGCAGGTCTTCGACGTGCCGCTGGCAGAAGGGCCACTGAAGGTGGTGAGTTTGCCGGGCGTGTTCAGCCATGGTCGCCTGGATCGCGGTACCGAATTGCTGCTTGAGCACTTGGACAAGTTGCCCAGCGGCCATTTGCTGGACTTCGGTTGCGGCGCGGGCGTACTGGGCGCGGCGGTGAAACGTCGCTACCCGCACAACACGGTGACGATGCTTGATGTGGACGCGTTTGCCGCCGCCAGCAGTCGCCTGACGCTGGCTGCCAATGGCTTGGAAGCCGAGGTGCTGACCGGTGATGGTATTGATGCTGCGCCGATGGGTTTAAACGCTATTTTGAGCAACCCGCCGTTCCATGTCGGGGTGCACACCGATTATTTCGCCACCGAGAACTTGTTGCGAAAAGCGGCGAAACACCTGGCAAAAGGCGGCGAACTTCGTTTGGTTGCCAACAGCTTCCTCAAGTATCAGCCGTTGATCGAAGAGCATCTGGGCGTGTGTGCAGTCAAGGCCGAAGGCAATGGGTTCCGCATTTACCGTGCCAAGCGCAGCTGACGCGCGTTTGAAAAAGAAGGCTTGCCGAATGGATTTTGCCTAGGCAGAATCCGCTCCGTCCTAGGGGAGTAGTCTCCCACGAGCGCCACGCTCGTCCGGCATACGTCAACATACTTGGTCAACAGACCATGGCGTATGCGACCCAGGAGTCCGCACAGACGGACCGGGGTTTGACAAGACCTATGACACGAACACCTTACCCGGGGCGGGAAGGCTGTACGTGTCATAGCCGTGTCGACCCGCCCCTGGAAACCTACCTGATGCTGGATTCATTACTCGTTCCTACCGCAATCGTTGCCTTGGCCGAAATCGGCGATAAGACGCAACTGCTCGCGCTCATCCTTGCCGCACGCTTTCGCAAACCCTGGCCGATCATCGCCGGCATCGTTGCCGCGACCCTCGCCAACCATGCGGCTGCCGGTGCTGTGGGGGCCTGGTTCGGAAGTTTCTTCTCGGATGCGGTGTTGCACTGGATTCTCGCGGCGAGCTTCTGCGCCACGGCGTTGTGGACCCTGGTGCCAGACAAACTCGACGATGACGAAGCCAGTACCTCGCGCAAGTTCGGGCCGTTCCTGACCACGCTGATTGCGTTCTTCCTCGCGGAGATCGGTGACAAGACGCAGATCGCCACGGTGATGCTGGCGGCGCAATATCCGGAATTGTGGCTGGTGATTATCGGCACCACGCTGGGCATGCTGATTGCCAACGTGCCGGTGGTATTGGCGGGGAATTTTGCGGCGGACAAACTGCCACTGACCCTGATTCGCCGATTGGCGGCCACGGCGTTTTTCGTGCTGGCGGTGGTGGCGGTGTACAAGGCCATGCAGAGCAGCGGGTGGATCTAAACCTGTAAACCCAAACCCATGTGGGAGCTGGCTTGCCTGCGATAGCATCAACCGGGTCTGCCTGAGATACCGAAGTGTCTGCATCGCAGGCAAGCCAGCTCCCACACAAGCCAGCTCCCACATTTGGAGCATCAGCGAATCTGGAATATCAGGATTTTTTCGCCTGCTGGTACAGCGGCATTACCTTCGGAATCGCCGCTTGCAACGAGGCGATTCGGCTGTCGGAGGCCGGGTGCGTACTCATGAACTCCGGCGGCGAGCCTTCCGACGCCTTGGCCATCTTGTTCCACAACGTGATGGCGGCATTCGGGTTGTAACCGGCGCGGGCCGACAGCTCCAGGCCGATCAGGTCCGCTTCGTTTTCGTTGGCGCGGCTGTTGGGCAAGGTCATGCCGTAGTTGGCCACGGTATCGGCCAGCGCCAGGCTGTCCTGGCCGAGGCCGAACAACGCACCGGCGCCCTGCTTGGCCATCTGGATGCCGTATGCCTTGGACATGGCCTCACGCCCGTGCTCGCGCAAGGCGTGGGCGATTTCATGGCCCATCACCGCCGCCAGCTCGTCATCGGTGAGTTTGAGTTTATCGATCAAGGCGCTGTACACGAAGATCTTGCCGCCAGGCCCGCAGTTGGCGTTCATCTCGTCGCTCTTGATCAGGTTCACTTCCCACTTCCACTGCGCCGCATCCGGGCGGAAAGTCGGGGCCTGGGCGATCAGGCGATTGGCAATCGCCTGCACACGCTTGGCGTTGGCGCTGGTCTTGTCCAGCATGCCCTTGCCGCTCGCCTCACCCAGCGTCTGCTGGTAGGACTGCGCATACATCTGGTCGACTTCCTGGCTCGACAGCATGCTGAACATGTACTGCTTGCGCTCGACCCCAACGGCGCCGCCGCTGGTGGTGTTTACCGACTGGCAGCCCGCCAGCAGCATCGCTGCAACCAAGCCACTTACCGCCAATGACTTTTTCATGAAGCTCTCCCTGAATACCACGCCGTGAAAACATGGCGCGTATCGTAGGCGGTCATTTGTATCGGCGCCAGATACAACAGACGTGTAACCGCTTAGTTTCAGATACATCCCACATAGACTGAATTCACTGTTGGAGCTGGCTTGCCTGCGATGGGGCCCATCACTCCAACCGCACACTCACTGAATCAACCCGGGGTCAGGCATTCAGGCCCATTAAGCTTGGGATCATTGACCATATTGGCCAGCACCCGCTCGCGCAACGCCACAGGCTCGCCGGCCAGCAGCGCCTGCAATTGATGCAACGGCGTTTCAGGGTTCAACCAGGCCTCTTGCCCCGCCGCATCCAGAATCAACGGCCGGCGCTGGCTTTGCGCGGCCTGTGTCACCACTGCAGTGCTCAGCCACACCTGCTCTTGCACCGGATACGCTTCCCAAATAGCCGCAAAAAACAGCGTGGAGCCCTCCCCCGGCGTCAACCAATACGGGCGTTTGCGCTGGGTGCCGCGCCATTCGTAAAAACCATTGGCGGGCAGCAGGCAGCGGCGCTGACGGAAGGCTTCGCGAAACATCGGCTGCTCGGCCAGGGTTTCAGCACGGGCATGGGCCGGCGTGCGTGAAAGGTCGGTGAGCCAGGGCGGTGTCAGCCCCCAGCGGGCGCGGGCCAGAGTGCGCTGGCCTTCGCTCAGGCGCTGGATCAGCACCGAATCATTGGGGGAGATGTTCCACTGGGCCTGCTGATCAGCCGGGAAGCCGGGCAAGGCCGCAAAGGCAGGATTCCAGCGAAACAGGGCATAACGTCCACACATGGGGTAACACGACTCTTGGATAAACCGACCGACAGCCTAACAGACCAACACGTCGGGCAAGCTGTCGGGTTCATCGCCGGGCAGCGGCTGCGCGCCGATGTAAGCCAGAATCAGCTCGCGGGCGTAGGCCGCCCGGTCGTTATCCACTTCCAGCCCCAGCACCCCGAAAATCGGCAGTTCACCGGTGCCGCCGAGCAAATGGCGGCCCACCAGATGCGCCTCGATGCCCTCGCTGGCGAGCATGTGCTGCAGCAGCTCGCCTTCCATCAGGTTTTCCGGTTCGTAGATTCGCTGCATGGGCGACCCCGTTATTCGTTTTCGCTGCGAACGTTCAGCATCCATTCGCTACCGTCCACCTGCAGCTCAAAAGTGATCGGCCGGCAGCACACCGGGCAGTCTTCTATGTATGACTGATCGCCGCCGGAAAGGTCCAGCACCGCCTCGGCGGGCTCGCCACAATAAGGACAATCGTACGACTCGGTTTCCAGCATCGCGGTCTCCCAGGTGAGTTGTGCGTATAATCGCCGGTCTATTTACAGGGCTATTCTCGGCAACGCCAATACTGCGGCCGCACCCTGCTATTTCCTTTACTTACCCTAGCCGTTTCTAACAAGAGAGCATGATGGGCGAATTCGATACCATCCGACCTTACAACGACAGCGAAGTCCCGGCAGTGCTGGCGCGTCTGTTCAGTGACAAGGCCTTTCTGGACATCCTGACCCACTTCCGCTTCCCGCGCTTTGCCGGCGCATTCGGCTGGCTGCTCAAGCCGATGATCGCTCGCAAGTTACGCCGTGAGTTCGCCGACGTCACCACCGTGGCGACGCTGCAGGACAAGGTCGAGTATTACGTCGACCACACCATCGACCGAGCGACTGACGGCGTAACCTACACCGGCGTCGAGCAGCTCAAGTCTGGCACCGCTTACCTGTTTCTGGCCAACCACCGCGATATCGTGATGGACCCGGCCTTCGTCAACTATGCCGTGTACCACGCCGGCCTGCCGACGCCGCGCATCGCCATCGGCGACAATCTGCTGCAAAAGCCGTTTGTCAGCGACCTGATGCGCTTGAACAAGAGCTTTATCGTGCACCGCTCGATCACCGGGCGAAAGGAAAAGATGGCGGCGTTCAACCTGCTGTCGGCCTACATCAACCATTCGATCCGCAACGACTGCCAGTCGATCTGGATCGCCCAGGCCGAAGGCCGGGCCAAGGATGGGGATGACCGTACCGAGTCGGCGATCCTCAAGATGTTCCATGTCAGCCGCAAGGACGAGCCGTTTGCCGAGGTGATTCAGTCGCTGAACCTGACACCGGTGTCGATCAGTTACGAGTACGACCCGTGCGATTCGGCCAAGGCGCGCGAACTCTACATCCGCGCCACCACCGGCACCTACAGCAAGGCGCCGGGCGAAGATGACGTGAGTATTGCGCTGGGCATCACCGGCTACAAGGGCCGGGTGCACGTGAACTTTGCACCGCCGATCACCGAGCGTTTTGAAGACACCAAATTGCTGGCGGTGGAGATGGATCGGCAGATTCTCGGCGGTTATCGCTTATTCCCGGTGCATTACCTGGCCTATGCGCAGTGGAGCGACGCCGACCCGCAATTGCAGGTGCCGAAGGCAGCCGAGGTGTTCCCGGCGGATGAGCTGGCCAAAGCCAAAGCGGAGTGGGAGCGGCGATTGAATGAATGCCCGGCGGAGCATCGGCCGTTTTTGGTGGTGCAGTATGCGACACCCGTGCGCAATCAATACCGGGTGAAGGCCGGGATTCCCCTGTAACACACAGGCAAAAAATGTGGCAGCGGGCTTGCTCGCGAATGCAGTGTGTCATTCAGTACATCAGTGACTGAACCACCGCGTTCGCGAGCAAGCCCGCTCCCACATTTGTTTTGAGTTGTTACTACAGGTGGGTGCTGAGCCAGGAGACGGCCAGTGCCAGCATCAGGCAGGCGAACCCGACGCGATAAGCAAAACGATGCGCCCGTTCGGTGCGCACATCCAGAAACAACATGGGTTGGTCGATCGCGCGATCTTCGCTTTGAGCGGTCAGGTCGGCCATCGCGCGTTGCTCGCGCAGGCGAGTAATGAACAGCAGCGCTGCACCCGGGCAGGCCACCAGTAGAGCCACAGCATTAATGAACAGTGCGGGAAGCGCCATCGCAAACCTCGGTCGATCAGTGCCTTGGTATCGATTCAGATACAAACCTGAACAATAGTCGCGTCCTGCGCCGGAAAAGCTCCATCCCCCATGTGCACTTAATGTATCCAGTAATTTACAGCGTCACCTGAACGTCACCTTAACAAGCCACTCTGTTGCCCTTCGAACGCCCGGGAGCTTGTCATGTTGCATGCGCAAAACCAGGATCGGCTGTACCTGATCGCCCAAAACGATGAGCAAGAGGCGCTGGTCGGCGCCCTTGCATTCAACGTCCAGGATCGTCACTGGCTGGTGTATTGCGCCCTTGGTGGGCACCAGCATGCCGACCTGCCGGAAATGGACTTTCTCACCGGTGTGAGTGTGCTGGACTTTTATGTCGAAACGGCTGCATGAATGCTCCAGGCACAAAAAAACCGGGCTCATCGCTGAGCCCGGTTTTTTGTGAGCGAAGGTTACTGCGAACTGAGCAGTTGGCCGATGCTTGGGTCTTTGAACAGGCGAGTCAGGGCATCACTCAACACATCGCTGACCAGCTTGGTGTTGGTTTCCTCGTTCGGCGACATGCCGAAGCGCTGGTCCAGCGAGGCAGCGTAGCGACCGCTGTAGCGACGGGTGCCGGCACTCACGTCGGACTTGAACGTCGCGCCGATCGAGGCTTCGGTCACGTACAGGCCTTTTTTAGGCGACTGATACTTAAGCTCTGCCAGGGTGATGGTCAGTTGAGGTGCGCCCGGCGAGTTGGCCGGGGTGAAGCCCAGCAGGCGCACGGCGGCCTCGGCCTGGGCTTGCAGCTTGGGCAGCACGTCCTGGCCCGTTACCGAAATAAGCGCGGTCTCCGGGTAGAGGCCACCGCGCGAACCCAGGGTTGGCGATGGACGACCATCGACCACACGCACCGACACCGGCTGACCATGACCTACCGGCGCCAGCTGCGCGGTAACTTTAGGTTGCGGGCTGAGTTGTTGCGGGCTGTTGGCGCAGCCAACCAAGGTCAAACTGGTCACAGTGATCAAACCGAACAACAGGCGTTGCAACATACTCATTTCTCCAGGACTGGGTGCAAACAGGCGGCCAGTATAACGGTGCATGCGCGCCTCTCACCAGTAATCCTGAACCGCAGCTGAAGTCAGGCTCAAATTACAATTTCACATAATTTCGTCACTTCAGTGTCATGGCACACTGGCAATCTTCAAGCATGTAACGCAACCGGTACAAAGCCATGCGCCTTCTCAAATCGTTGTTCATGACAAATGCTCGTCATCGCCACTACGCCCTGCTCGATAACCGCGGCTATTGCCTGGCGTTCAAGCGATGCAGCCTGCCGCCCGTCGGTGATGGCTGGGTGGAAGTTGCCGAGGTAAATCTGGGCTGGATGCACCGCCCGCTACCGGCCAGCGCCCGGCTCAGCCCCAAGGTTTCACACGCGCATTCGCGGCACGCGTTGGCCTCCTGACCGAAGCACTAATAAAAGTCATAAAACACGCCCATTTCCTTGGCGTTCTTCGCTACAATCTCCCCCCGATTATAAGGACGTCTCCTGATCGGGCCTCGCAGCATCGTTAATGCCTCGGCAATAACTTCAAGAATCGCCCACAGAGAGCCGCCCACACAGATCGAGTGAAGCTGGCGCGCTTGCTGTTTTCTTTGCAAACCTCCCTCTTTACCGAATCTGCCAGAGCTGCCATTGCGCTCGGCCACTTGTGTTGTTTGCCCGTTTTGCCGCGTGTCGGTAAGGTTTTGCGGGCCAGGTGCCAGGCTGGGGCAGCCCTTTTTTGAGGTTCACGTCTTCAAAAGAGCGTGAAAAAACGGGTTTTCACAACTTCACAAGAGTGTGGCGAGCAAATGAATAGTTTTGCGTTTGTACAAGCACCATCAGCGTCTGGAACAGCCCAACCACACAGGACCGAGCAGGCCTCAAAAACCGGAGCTTGAAGCCTGTCCGCTACGGATTTGGTTGCACGAATTGCACGCTTTGACCATAAGTCGAATTGCCACAGGCGCCCATGAATGCGTTCATAGGCACATTAGCGGCAGGAAGCGTGCGCTGACGTTGCAAAAAATTGCGAAGAATCGGACATGGCGATCCTGGCCATGGGTAATCTGGGGCAACATGTGAACCGCCCCGTCACTCCTGGCAGCCATGCCGTCAATTTGGTGCTGCAGATTTTGGAGACGCGTTAAATGGCGCATAACGAAGCAGTCGACGTAGTACTGGTAGGGGCCGGCATCATGAGTGCCACCCTGGCCGTACTGCTCAAAGAGCTCGACCCCGGCCTGACGCTGGAAGTTGTTGAGCTGATGGATTCGGGTGCCGCGGAGAGCTCCAACCCGTGGAACAACGCCGGTACCGGCCACGCCGGGCTGTGTGAGCTGAACTACACCCCGCAGGCGGGTGATGGCTCCATCGACATCAAGAAAGCCGTGCACATCAACACTCAGTTCGAGGTGTCGAAGCAGTTTTGGGCGTACCTGACCCAAAAAGGCACCTTTGGCTCGTCCAAATCCTTCATCAGCCCGGTACCGCACCTGAGCTTCGTGCAGGGCGAAAAAGGCGTGTCGTTCCTCAAGAAGCGCTTTGAAACCCTCAGCCAGCACCATGCGTTCTCGGACATGCATTACACCGAAGACCGCAGCGAGATGGCCGAGTGGATGCCGCTGATGATGCCGGGCCGCCCGCTCGACGAAAAAATTGCGGCCACCCGCGTCATGAACGGCACCGACGTCAACTTCGGCGCCTTGACCAACCAGTTGCTCAGCCACCTGACCAGCTCGCCCGACACCCAGGTCAAGTACAGCAAGCGCGTGACCGGCCTCAAGCGCAACGGCGCCGGCTGGACCGTGAGCGTCAAGGACGTCAACAGCGGCAACAGTCGTGAGGTGGACGCCAAGTTCGTCTTCCTCGGCGCAGGCGGCGCGGCGCTGCCATTGCTGCAAGCCTCGGGCATTGAAGAAAGCAAAGGCTTCGGCGGTTTCCCGGTCAGTGGCCAATGGCTGCGTTGCGACAACCCGGACGTGGTCAAGCACCACCAGGCCAAGGTCTATAGCCAGGCCGCCGTGGGCTCGCCACCGATGTCGGTGCCGCACTTGGACACCCGCGTAGTGGATGGCAAGAAGTCCCTGCTGTTCGGGCCTTACGCCGGTTTCACCACCAAATTCCTCAAGCACGGCTCGTTCCTCGACCTGCCGCTGTCGATCCGTGCCGGCAACATCGGCCCGATGCTGGCTGTCGCCCGCGACAACATGGATTTGACCAAGTACCTGGTCAGTGAAGTGCGCCAGTCCATGGAACAGCGACTGGAGTCACTGCGTCGCTTCTACCCGGAAGCGAAAGCCGAAGACTGGCGCCTGGAAGTGGCCGGCCAACGGGTGCAAATCATCAAGAAAGACCCGAAAAAAGGCGGCGTGCTGCAGTTTGGCACCGAGCTGGTCGCGGCCCAGGACGGTTCGTTGGCGGCCCTGCTGGGCGCGTCTCCAGGGGCTTCTGTGACCGTGTCGATCATGCTGGAGTTGATCGAGCGCTGCTTCCCCGAGAAAGCTGCGGGTGAGTGGGCAGCCAAGCTGCACGAGATCTTCCCGGCGCGGGAAAAGGTTCTGGAGACCGACGCCGAGCTGTATCGCAAGATCAATGCGCAGAACAACATCAGCCTGGAACTGGTTGAGCCTGCCGCAGAGACCGAGAGCTACGCTTGAGGTCGTGACGCAGAGCGTCACGTAGAAACGATCGCCCCGCTCTCGTGATGAGAGCGGGGCGTTTTTTTGTGCCTGGATAATCAGCCGCGCGTTTTGTCGATCAGCTCGATGTAATCCGGCGCGTTGCGCTGGTCCTTGATCAGGTCGACGAAGGTTTGGCCGTGCTCGTCTTTGCCGTCAATGTCCAGACCGGCTTCCTTGAAAAAGCCCAGGAAGCGCTCGAAGTCGTCGATACGCAGGCCACGGTAGGCCTTGATCAGTTTGTGCAGGGACGGTGAAGTTGCGTCAACCGGCTCGAAGTCCAGGAACAACTTGATTTGATCGTCGCCAATCTCGTCGCCAATCACCTGTTTCTTATCTTTACGCATTACCGACTCCAGCCTGCAGACATTTACACGGGGTTTGAAGTCTACCTGTGGGGCGCGAGCGGCGGAAGCCACGCCGAACTCATGTTGGAGCTGGCTTGCCTGCGATAGCCATAGGTATCTACACAACTTTTAGCGGCTGGCGAATCTCTCTGTGAGAGGTGGCCGAGCTGTGGCTCAATCGAACTGAGCAAGCATCCAGCGCTGATACTCGGCCACATCGGCGTCGCCTTCGCGCGGCGCCCAATCAGCCAGTTCGCCCTCGCCCACCGGCCGATAAGGGCCGGCTTTGCATTCGAACATCACCGTGTCGGGCTCCAGCACCACCAGGCCATGGAATACTCCCGGAGGCAGATCGACGCCCGAACACTCGCCGCCCGCTTGCATCACGCGCTTGGCAAGCACCTCGCCAGTCTCACTGAATACCAGCAGCCCCAGGCGGCCTTTGAGCACCAACAGCGTTTCTGCTTTGTCTGCACTCAGGTGCCGATGGGGCGGCACATAGGTATTGGGTTGCAAACTTACCGCCAGCCGATGGCAAGGCTCTTCCATCTGATGAAAGTTGTGGTGGTGCCGGCCACGGGGGCTTGCGCCCGCTTTCTCAGCCAGTTCAGCAAACAGCGTGTTATCAAGAAAGCGGGTCATGAATTACATTCCTTTAACGGCGTAGATGCCATTAGCGTTACGCCAGTAGCCTTTGTAGTCCATACCGTAACCAAAGATATAGCGGTCGATGCACGGCAGGCCGACGTAATCGGCTTTCAAGTCCGGACGGGCTTTGCGGTCGTGGTCTTTGTCGATCAACACGGCGGTGTGAACCTTGCGTGCGCCAGCGTGTTTGCAGAAGTCGATGATGGCGCCCAAGGTGTGACCTTCATCGAGAATGTCGTCGATGATCAACACGTCGCGGTCGATGAACGAGACTTCCGGTTTGGCTTTCCAGAACAGGTCGCCGCCTGTGGTTTCGTTGCGATAACGCGTGGCGTGCAGGTAAGACGCTTCCAGCGGAAATTGCAGATGAGTGAGCAATTTGCCGGCGAAAATCAGGCCGCCGTTCATCACGCAAAAGACCACCGGGTTGGTGTCAGCCATTTCGCGAGTGATGTGTGCGCCAACCTTGGCGATCGCTTCTTCGACTTGCGCTTCGGTGTACAGGCAATCAGCCTCACGCATGATTTGACGGATATGCTCAAGATCAGCGGACATGGCGCTCTCCAAGGGGATGCTGTGGCAAGAAAAGCGGGCAAAGGTACGCATGTGGGGCGCAACGATCAAGCCTTAATGGACTAACGTACTAGATGTCTATAGGACAACACCCTCGGATAGATTAATCTAGGCCGGTTTTTTTGCCCGCCGCCGGAGCCTTTCCCATGCCCACTCGCGAGATCCGCCACCCGCTGATCCGACACAAACTCGGCCTTATGCGCCGTGCCGACATTAGCACGAAGAATTTCCGTGAGCTTGCTCAGGAAGTCGGAGCGTTGCTCACTTACGAAGCCACCAAAGATTTGCCCCTGGAAAATTACGAAATCGAGGGCTGGTGCGGTACCGTCCAGGTCGAGAAAATCGCCGGTAAGAAAATCACGGTCGTGCCCATCCTGCGCGCCGGTATCGGCATGCTCGAGGGCGTGCTCAGCCTGATTCCCGGCGCCAAAGTCAGCGCCGTAGGCGTGGCCCGCAACGAAGAAACCTTGCAGGCTCACACCTACCTGGAAAAACTCGTTCCGGAAATCAACGAGCGCCTGGCGATGATCATCGACCCGATGCTCGCGACCGGCAGCTCCATGGTCGCCACCATCGACCTGCTGAAAAAAGCCGGCTGCAAAGACATTCGCGCCATGGTGCTGGTGGCTGCCCCCGAAGGGATTGCCGCTGTCGAAAAGGCGCATCCGGATGTGCAGATCTACACCGCGTCCATTGATGAACGCTTGAACGAACACGGTTACATCATCCCAGGCTTGGGCGATGCCGGTGACAAGATCTTCGGTACCAAGCAGAAGGACGCTTGAGCATGCAGGATGATTTCAACGACCCGCTTTGGCGCCAGATCCTGTCTGGCGCACAAATGCTCTTCGTAGCATTTGGTGCGCTGGTGTTGATGCCACTGATCACAGGTCTTGATCCAAACGTTGCATTGTTTACTGCGGGCCTGGGCACGTTGTTGTTCCAGGTTGTGACAGGTCGCCAGGTACCGGTTTTCCTCGCGTCGAGCTTTGCCTTTATCACCCCGATCATTCTCGCCAAGGGCCAATTCGGCCTCGCGGCGACCATGGGCGGCGTGATGGCGGCGGGTTTCGTCTATACGTTTCTGGGCCTGGCGGTGAAGATCAAGGGCACCGGTTTCATTGACCGGCTGCTGCCGCCAGTGGTCATCGGCCCGGTCATTATCTCCATCGGCCTGGCCATGGCACCGATTGCCGCCAACATGGCGATGGGCAAGAACGGCGACGGCAGCGAGTTGATTCATTACCAGACCGCGATGCTGATCTCGATGCCGGCGCTGCTGACCACGTTGATTGTGGCGGTGTTCGGCAAAGGCATCTTCCGCCTGGTGCCGATCATCTCCGGCGTGCTGGTGGGTTTTGCCATGGCGTTCTACTTCGGCGTGGTCGACACGGCGAAGATTGCCGCCGCCCCCTGGTTCGCCCTGCCCCACTTCACCGCGCCGGAATTCAACTGGCAGGCGATTCTGTTCATCGTCCCGGTGGCCCTGGCGCCGGCGATTGAACATATCGGCGGTGTGATTGCGGTCGGCAGCGTGACCGGTCGCGACTACCTGAAGAAGCCTGGCCTGCACCGCACCTTGCTTGGCGACGGCATCGCCACCACGGCAGCCGGCCTGTTCGGCGGCCCGCCAAATACCACCTACGCCGAAGTCACCGGCGCGGTGATGCTGACCAAGAACTACAACCCGAAAATCATGACCTGGGCGGCGGTATTTGCCATCAGCCTGGCGTTTATCGGCAAGTTCGGCGCATTGCTGCAGAGCATTCCGATCCCGGTGATGGGCGGCATTTTGTGCCTGTTGTTTGGTTCGATTGCCGCGGTGGGGATGAACACGCTGATCCGCCACAAGATCGACCTCGGCGAGGCGCGCAATCTGGTGATTGTGTCGGTGACCCTGGTGTTTGGTATTGGTGGCGTGCTGGTCGGCACCGGCACGGGCCCGGATGACTTTGGCCTGAAGGGCATCGCCCTGTGTGCAGTGGTGGCGATTGCGCTGAACCTGCTGCTGCCGGGTAATGATGGCTGGAAGAACAAGAAGCCTGACGAACCGTTGCTCTAGCTAACACCGCAAACCAAATGTGGGAGGGGGCTTGCTCCCGATGACGGTAAATCAGTCAATTAGATGTCGACTGACACTCCGCCATCGGGAGCAAGCCCCCTCCCACATTTGCTTTTCAGCGGATGTTACAGCTCACCCAGGCCATCAATCAGCGCCTGGTTCTGCTCCGGCGTACCAATGCTGATCCGCAGGAACTGGGCAATCCGCTCCTGCTTGAAGTGCCGAACGATCACGCCTTTCTCTCGCAACCTGGCCGCCAGGCCGGCAGCGTCGTGCTGCGGATGACGCGCAAAGATAAAGTTCGCCGCCGATGGCAACACTTCAAACCCCTTGGCCTCCAGCTGCGCGACCACCGTGTTGCGGCTGTCGATGACCAACTGGCAGGTCTTCTCGAAATACTCACGGTCCTCAAACGCCGCCGCAGCGCCGACAATCGCCAGGCGATCCAGTGGGTAAGAGTTGAAGCTGTTCTTGACCCGCTCCAGCGCCTCGATCAGGTCTGGATGGCCCACGGCCAAGCCCACGCGCAAACCGGCCAGGGAGCGCGATTTGGACAGGGTCTGCGTTACCAGCAGGTTCGGGTAGCGATCCACCAGGCTAATGGCCGTTTCGCCGCCAAAGTCGATATAGGCTTCATCGACCACGACCACCGAATCCGGGCTGGCCTTGAGGATCTGTTCCACCGCATCCAGCGCCAGCACACAGCCGGTCGGCGCGTTCGGGTTGGGGAAGATGATCCCGCCGTTGGGCCTGGCATAGTCCGCCACACGGATCTGGAAATGCTCGTCCAGCGGCACCGGGTCAGACTTGATGCCATACAGGCCGCAGTACACTGGATAGAAGCTGTAGCTGATGTCCGGGAACAACAGTGGCAAATCGTGCTGGAACAAGCCGTGGAAAATATGCGCGAGGACTTCATCGGAACCGTTGCCGAGGAACACCTTGCCTGCGTCGATCCCGTAGTACCTGGCGACCGCTTGCTTAAGCAGGTCGCTGTTGGGGTCCGGGTACAGGCGCAGGTTGTCGTTCAACTCGGCGTGCATGGCGGCCAACGCCTTGGGCGATGGGCCGTACGGGTTTTCATTGGTGTTGAGCTTGACCAGCTTGGTCAGTTTCGGTTGCTCGCCGGGCACGTAAGGCACGAGGTCCTTGACGAAAGGGCTCCAGAATCTGCTCATGCCTTATTCCCCCTTAACAATGCGATATTCGGCGCTGCGCGCGTGCGCGCTCAGCGATTCACCACGAGCCAGCACCGAAGCGGTCTTGCCCAGCTCGGAGGCGCCCTGTGGCGAGCAGAAGATGATCGACGAACGCTTCTGGAAGTCATACACGCCCAGCGGCGATGAGAAACGCGCGGTGCCGGATGTCGGCAACACGTGGTTGGGACCTGCGCAGTAGTCGCCCAGGGCTTCGCTGGTGTGGCGACCCATGAAGATCGCACCGGCGTGGCGAATCGACGGCAGCCAGGCTTGTGGGTCGGCGACAGACAGCTCCAGGTGTTCCGGGGCGATGCGGTTGGCCACTTCAATGGCTTGTTCCATGTCGCGCACGAGGATCAGCGCGCCGCGGCCATTGATCGACTTCTCGATGATCTCGGCGCGGTCCATGGTCGGCAGCAGCTTGTCGATGCTGGCGGCGACCTTGTCGAGGAACTCGGCATCAGGGCTGACCAGAATCGCTTGGGCGTCTTCGTCGTGCTCGGCCTGGGAGAACAGGTCCATGGCGATCCAGTCCGGGTCGGTCTGGCCGTCGCACACCACCAGAATTTCCGAAGGACCGGCGATCATATCGATACCGACCTGACCAAACACATGGCGCTTGGCGGTGGCGACATAGATGTTGCCAGGGCCAACCACCTTGTCGACTTTCGGCACGCTTTCGGTGCCGTAGGCCAAGGCTGCAACGGCCTGGGCGCCACCGATGGTGAACACGCGGTCGACACCGGCGATGCACGCCGCGGCCAATACCAGCTCATTAATTTCACCGCGCGGAGTCGGCACGACCATGACCACTTCGAGCACGCCCGCCACTTTGGCCGGAATCGCGTTCATCAGTACCGATGACGGGTAAGAGGCCTTGCCGCCGGGCACGTATAACCCGGCACGGTCCAGCGGCGTGACTTTTTGGCCCAGCACGGTGCCGTCGGCCTCGGTGTAGCTCCAGGAGTCCTGTTTCTGCTTTTCGTGGTAGCTGCGTACGCGAGCCGCCGCCACTTCCAGGGCTTCGCGCTGCGGCGCGGTGATGCGCGTCAGGGCCAGCTCCAGGCGTTCACGCGGCAAAATCAGATCGGACATGGACTTTACGTCCAGGCCGTCGAATTGACGGGTGAAGTCCACCAGAGCAGCATCGCCGCGCTCACGCACAGCCTTGATGATGTCGAGGACTCGCCCGTTGACCGAGTCGTCAGACACACTTTCCCAGCTCAGCAGATGATCCAGATGATCGGCGAAATCCGGGTCGGCAGCGTTGAGTCGGGCAATTGCAGTGGACGTGGTCATAGCGAGGGCCTCAATAGAATTGGCAAAAACTCAGGCGCCCTAAACTACCGTTTGCTCCGCTTGGGCACCTGAGAATTCTGGCTATGCGGCGGATAGACGGGCGTAGCCTTTCAGCTACGCGGGTGAGTCAACCGCGGTGTCGAGACTCCACTGCCTTGCGCAGGGTGTCGATCAACGCCTGGATACGGGCGTGCTGCATCTTCATCGATGCTTTGTTGACGATCAGACGGGAGCTGATGTCTGCAATGAAATCCTGGGGCTCGAGACCGTTGGCACGCAGGGTGTTGCCGGTGTCGACCACGTCGATAATCTTGTCGGCCAAGCCGATCAGCGGGGCCAATTCCATCGAGCCGTAGAGCTTGATGATGTCGACCTGGCGGCCTTGCTCGGCATAGTAGCGCTTGGCAACGTTGACGAACTTGGTGGCCACGCGCAGGCGGCCTTTGGGTTCAACGTCACCTACACGGCCGGCAGTCATCAGCTTGCACAGGGCGATACGCAGGTCCAAAGGCTCGTAGAGGCCCTGGCCACCGTATTCCATCAGCACGTCCTTACCGGCGACGCCAAGGTCGGCCGCGCCGTGCTCGACGTAGGTCGGTACGTCGGTAGCCCGCACGATCAACAGGCGAACGTCGTCCTGGGTCGTGGGGATGATCAGCTTGCGGCTCTTGTCCGGATTCTCGGTTGGCACGATGCCCGATTCAGCCAGAAGCGGCAAAGTGTCGTCAAGGATGCGGCCCTTGGACAGTGCGATGGTCAACATGGGAAACGTCAGTCCTTCATCAGGCTATTGCTGTCCGGTCGCAAACGGCGCCAGACACAGATCGAGGCCATTACAGCCTCGATTTGAAACAAATCCGTTGGCAGCAAACGCAGTCCTGTGGCGAGGGAGCTCTCTCCCGCGCCACAATGACAGTGTTACTAGCCCGGTACGCGGCGGATTTTCGCGCCGAGCATCTGCAGCTTCTCTTCGATGCACTCATAACCACGGTCGATGTGGTAGATGCGATCGATCAAGGTGTCGCCATCAGCGCACAGCGCCGAGATTACCAGGCTGGCCGAAGCACGCAGGTCGGTGGCCATAACTGGCGCGCCCTTGAGCTTGTCGATACCGGTAACGATGGCCGTATTGCCTTCAACCTGGATCTTCGCGCCCATGCGGTGCAGTTCATACACGTGCATGAAGCGGTTTTCGAAGATAGTCTCGATCACCGCACCGGTGCCTTCGGCAATTGCGTTCAGGGAAATGAACTGCGCTTGCATGTCGGTCGGGAACGCCGGGTACGGAGCGGTACGCAAGTTGACGGCTTTTGGCCGCTTGCCGTGCATGTTCAGCTCGATCCAGTCTTCACCCGTGGTGATTTCAGCACCGGCTTCCTTGAGTTTTTCCAACACAGACTCAAGGATGGTCGGATCAGTGTCCTTGACCTTGACGCGGCCACCGGTCACAGCAGCAGCGACCAGGTAGGTGCCGGTCTCGATGCGGTCCGGCATCACTTTATAGGTGGCCGAGTGCAGGCGTTTAACACCGTCGATGGTGATGGTGTCAGTGCCGGCGCCAGTGATGTTGGCACCCATGGCGATGAGGAAATTGGCGAGGTCGACCACTTCCGGCTCGCGCGCAGCGTTTTGCAAAACGCTGCGGCCGTTGGCCAATGCAGCCGCCATCATGATGTTCTCGGTACCGGTTACGCTGACGGTATCAAAGAAGAAGTTCGCGCCACGCAGGCCGCCTTCCGGCGCCTTGGCCTTGATGTAGCCGCCTTCCACGTCGATGGTCGCGCCCATGGCTTCGAGGCCACGGATGTGCAGGTCAACCGGACGCGAGCCGATGGCGCAACCGCCAGGCAGAGCCACTTCAGCCTCGCCGAAACGGGCAACCATTGGGCCGAGTACCAGGATCGAGGCACGCATGGTTTTCACCAGCTCGTACGGAGCGATCAGGGTCTTGATGGTGCGCGGATCGATTTCGACCGAAAGTTTTTCGTCGATCACCGGCTCGATGCCCATGCGACCGAACAGCTCGATCATGGTGGTGATGTCGTGCAGGTGCGGCAGGTTGGCCACGGTTACCGGGCCATCGCACAGCAGGGTCGCTGCCAGAATCGGCAGGGCGGAGTTTTTAGCACCGGAAATGCGGATCTCGCCATCAAGACGAACACCGCCGGTAATAATCAATTTATCCATAAGAATCTCGACGCCTTGGGGGCTCAGGTGCGCTCGGCCCAGGCCGCGCGGCTGAAAAATTTCATAGTGACCGCATGGATGCTGCCATCGGTGATCCACGGGTTTAAATGGACATAGATCTGCTGTTGACGCTTGACCGGGCTCAAAGCCGCCAGTTCATCGCTAATCACGTTCAGCTGGAAATTGCAGCCTTCGCCCTCAACTTCAACCTTGGTTTCGGGCAGCTTTCCTTCAAGGAAGCTTTTAACTTCTAGGGCCTGCATGATCAACCTCTATGGGCGCCCAGTGCGCGCGGGTCGCACATCATACAAAAAAGCCCCGCGCCTGCGAACCCCGCATAGCAGGACTCTGACGGGGGGCTTCTTTAATAATGTGTATTAAGGATGCGCCAACAACTCGGTCAAACCGGAAACTTCTGCGATTTCACGCATGTCTTCGGGCAATGCGCGGATGCTGACCGGCTTCTTTGCCGCCTCTGCGTCACGCATGAAGCACAGCAACAAAGACAAGCCAACGCTGCTCGACTTGGTCACCGCTGAGCAATCCAGCACCAGCGCAGGCGCGGTACTGGCATTGATCAGGGCCTGGCCCTGCTTGCGCAGATCAGGCCCGGAGCGGTAATCGAGCACGCCGCTGAGAAACAACTCACCGGCGTCGCCAAGACGAACAGCCGACTCGGTCATTGCGCAGGCTTCCCGGCAGCTTGCTTATCGGTTTCTTCCTTGGCTTTGGCAACTTCGCCGGCCCAACCATTAATGGTCTTGTCCAGATCGTTGCCATTACGCTGCATCGCATCGGCAAACTGGTCACGGAACAGCTTGCCAATGTTGATGCCGTTGATGATCACGTTGCGCAGTTTCCACTCGCCGTTGACCTTCTCCAGCGTGTACTGCACAGGGTAGACCGCGCCGTTGGTGCCTTTAACAGTCATGTTAACGCTGGTGCGATCACCCGACTCGTCACCAGCCGGTGCAACGGTGATGCCCTGGTTGTTGTACTCCAGCAAGGCGTTACCGTAGAACTGGAACAGGCCCTTTTTGAAGTTTTCCTGGAATGTTTGCATTTGCGCAGGGGTAGCCTTGCGCGAATACTTGACCGTCATGATGCTTTTGGAAATACCCTCGGCATCGACCACAGGGCCAACAATCGTGTTGAGCGCTTCGTAAAACCTGGTGGGGTCTTGCTTGTACTGCTCTTTATTGGCGGTCAGGTCAGCCAACATTTTGTTGGTCGTGTCCTGCACCAGATCGTGCGCAGAACCCGCCGCGTTGGCCATCAGCGGCAGCGCTGCAAGCAGTACCAGCAGGCCACGTCGCAAGGTAGAGATCATGAACAGATTCCTCATTTGGCGTCTTTATTGACCGTATTAAGCAGGAATTTACCGATCAGGTCTTCAAGCACCAGCGACGACTGTGTGTCGTGGATTGTCGAGCCATCCTTGAGCAGGGCTGTTTCCCCACCCACGCTGACACCGATGTACTTCTCGCCCAGCAGACCCGCAGTGAGGATAGATGCAGTAGAGTCAGTCGGCAGATTATCTACCTTCTTGTCTATTTGCATGGTCACTCGCCCGGTGAAGCTGTCGCGATCCAGATCGATTGCCGTGACCTTGCCGATGGTTACACCGGCCATGGTCACTTTAGCTCTGACAGTCAAACCAGCGATATTGTCGAAGTACGCGTAAAGTTTATAAGTATCGGCGGTGGGGCTGGCCGAAAGGCCGCTGACTCGCAGGGCCAGCAACAGTAAAGCCAGGATGCCAGCCAGCAAGAAAAGGCCGACACCGATTTCCACAGTGCGGTTTTGCATCAGAAATCTCCAAACATCAAGGCGGTCAAAATGAAGTCAAGGCCCAGTACCGCCAGCGAGGCGTACACAACGGTCTTGGTGGTGGCACGACTGATCCCTTCGGAAGTGGGCTCACAGTCGTAGCCTTGGAATACGGCGATCCAGGTCACAACAAAGGCGAAAACGATGCTTTTTATGATGCCGTTGAGCACGTCGCCGCTGAAGGTCACACTGTTTTGCATGTTGCCCCAGTAAGAGCCGTCATAGACGCCCAACCAGTCAACCGCGACCCATGAACCGCCCCAAATGCCTACCACGCTGAAAATCATCGCCAGCAGTGGCAGGGAAATGAAGCCGGCCCACAGGCGCGGGGCAACAATGTACTTGAGCGGGTCCACGCCAATCATTTCAAGGCTGGACAACTGCTCGGTGGATTTCATATTGCCGATTTCAGCCGTCAGTGCAGAACCTGCGCGACCAGCAAACAGCAAGGCGGTAACCACCGGACCCAGTTCTCGCAGCAGCGTCAGGGCAACCATCTGCCCCACAGCCTGCTCGGAACCGTAGCTGGAGAGGATATTGAACCCCTGCAACGCCAGCACCATGCCGATGAAAATCCCGGACACCACAATAATGACCAGGGACATCACGCCCACTGAGTGCAACTGTTTAAGCAGCAAGCCGAAACCGCCGCCAATGCCGCCACGGCCAAGCAAGGCGTGAAACAGGAATATGGTCGAGCGCCCCAGCACTTCGATCAAGTCGATACCGGAGCGACCAAAAAGGCGCACCTTCTCGAGTAAAGATTTCTTGCGCATCAGCGCTTCCCCAGAAGATCTGAGCGGTAGTCCGCTGCCGGAAAATGAAAAGGCACCGGGCCATCGGGATCGCCGGTCATGAATTGGCGAATGCGCGGGTTGTCAGCGTTCATCAGCTCTTGCGGCGTGCCCTGCCCCAACACTTGACCATCGCCCACCACATATAAGTAGTCGGCAATGCTCGCGGTTTCGGCCAGGTCGTGGGAGACCACGATACTGGTAATTCCCAGCGCATCGTTGAGCAGGCGGATCAGGCGCACCAGCACACCCATGGCGATCGGGTCCTGGCCTACGAACGGCTCGTCGTACATAAGGATTTGCGGATCGAGGGCAATGGCTCGCGCCAGGGCCACACGGCGCTTCATCCCGCCGGACAACTCGTCGGGCATCAGGTCGATGGCGCCGCGAAGGCCCACGGCCTGCAGCTTCAACAACACGATGTCCCGAATCATTTCATCGGACAGCTGGGTATGCACCCGCAGCGGAAAAGCCACGTTTTCGAAAACGTCGAGGTCGGTAAACAGCGCACCGCTCTGGAACAGCACGCCCATGTGCTTGCGGGCATCGAACAGATCGCTGCGCGACAGCGTCGGCAGGTTCTGGCCGTTGACCCACACTTCACCGGCATTGGGCCGCAATTGCATGCCCATCAAGCGCAACAGAGTGGTCTTGCCGCAACCGGAAGGCCCCATGATGCCCGTGACTTTGCCGCGGGGAATGCGAATATCGACGTTATTGAAGATGCTGCGCGTCCCGCGCTTGAAGGTAAGGCCCTTCAGCTCGACCGCGTAGGCGTTATCGGCACTCATCTAATCTCCTTGGGATGCAGCCTTTCACTCAGACACCATGTGTGCGACTTTCGTTTAGTTACGAATGCGCAATAATTTGGCGACATGGGTTGGGCGGGCCGAACTGGCGGCGAACTATATCACTGCTGATGCAGAGCCCCCAAGGGCGGAACTGTGCTTGTTCAGATTTTGGACAGGGAAAAAACGTTGCTGACTGTGTTACAGATCATGAATCTAATACACGTGCCGAATAAAGGCTGACGAACTTATGTGAGGGAATTGTTCATTACCGCTATAATCGCCGACTTTTCGTCAGGCTATACGATTCCAGACATGAGCCAATCCAGCGACCTCATTCAATCCGCACAACGCACCATCCGCCTCGAGCTTGAAGCCGTAGAAGGTTTACTGGCCCATATCGACGCGGATTTCGTACGTGCCTGCGAGATGATTCTGGCCAGCAAGGGCCGCGTTGTCGTGGTCGGCATGGGCAAATCCGGCCACGTCGGCAACAAGATCGCCGCCACATTGGCCAGCACCGGGACCACAGCGTTTTTCGTGCATCCGGCCGAAGCCAGCCACGGCGACATGGGCATGATCACCAAGGATGACATCATCCTGGCGCTGTCCAACTCCGGCACCACCAATGAAATCGTGACCCTGCTGCCGCTGATCAAGCGCCTGGGCATCCAGATGATCAGCGTCACCGGCAACCCCGACTCAACGCTGGCCAAGGCTGCCGAAGTGAACCTTAACGTTCACGTGGACCACGAGGCTTGCCCCTTGAACCTGGCGCCGACCTCCTCCACCACCGCCGCGCTGGTCATGGGCGACGCCCTGGCCGTGGCGTTGCTGGACGCACGTGGCTTTACTGCTGAAGATTTCGCGTTTTCGCACCCGGGCGGCGCCCTTGGCCGTCGGCTGCTGCTGAAAGTCGAAAATGTGATGCACAGCGGTGACGAACTGCCCAATGTGCAGCGCGGCGCCTTGCTCAAGGAGGCCTTGATGGAGATGAGCCTCAAGCGCCTGGGCATGACCGCCATCCTGGAAGCCGACGGCCGCCTCGCCGGGGTGTTCACCGACGGCGACCTGCGCCGCGCCCTGGACCGCAACCTGGATATTCAAACCGCCCGAATCGATGAGGTCATGACCCCGCACGGCAAGACCGCACGCCCTGACATGCTCGCGGCCGAAGCCTTGAAGATCATGGAAGACCATAAAATTCTCGCGCTGGTAGTTGTAGATCGCGACGACCGCCCGATTGGCGCCCTGAACATGCACGACTTGCTGCGTGCGGGAGTGATGTAAATGACAGCCGACCTGCTGCAACGCGGCAAACACATCAAATTGGCGATTTTCGACGTGGATGGCGTGCTGACCGATGGCCGCCTTTACTTCCTCGAAGATGGCAGTGAATTCAAGACGTTCAATACCCTCGACGGCCAAGGCATCAAAATGTTGATGGCGGCGGGTGTGCAAACGGCGATTATCAGCGGTCGAAAGACACCAGTAGTTGAACGTCGCGCACAAAACCTGGGGATTCCTCACCTGTATCAAGGCCGCGAGGATAAACTGGTGGTTCTGGACGAGCTTCTTGGCCAACTCAATCTAAGCTATGAGCAGGTCGCCTACTTGGGTGACGACCTGCCCGACCTGCCGGTGATTCGCCGAGTGGGCCTGGGCATGGCCGTTGCAAACGCTGCGTCTTTTGTTCGCGAACACGCACATGGCATCACTACCGCCCGTGGCGGTGAAGGCGCCGCACGCGAGTTCTGCGAGTTGATCCTGCGCGCCCAAGGCAGTCTTGAAGCGGCCCACGCCGCCTACCTATAGAGCGTTTTATGCTGAGCAAAAAGATTCGTAACTTCCTGCTGTTCGGAGTCATCGCCGCGCTGTTCCTGGCGGTAGGCTACTGGAATATCAGCCCGGAACGCTTCCTCGACAAGCCTGTTGCAAAGGTTGATGAAAGCGTTATCGACTATTACGCCACCAATGCCTACAGCGTGCAGTTCCTGCCTGACGGCAAGGTTCAGTACGAAATGACGGCCGATAGAGTCGATCATGTGAAGTCCTCCGAGGTCTCTTTACTGACCAACCCGGACCTGAACCTGTACAAGGGCACCGAATTTCCGTGGCACGTCACCAGCAAGCGTGGCGAGGTCAACCCGGACGGTACCCAGGTTGAACTGATTGACTCGGTTCGCGTTGCGCGCACCGACGAGAAGAACCGCGACACCATTATTACCAGCAGTCGCATGACCGTTTTCCCACAACAGCAATATGCGCAGACCGAGCAAGACGTTAGAATCGACGGCGCTGGCGGTGTATCGACTGGCAAGGGAATGAAAGCGTATTTGAAAGAAAGCAGGATACACCTGCTATCGAACGTAAGAGGACAGTATGAGGCTCGTTAAAACTCTCCCTATTTTGCTCAGTCTGGGCGCAGCACTGGGAAGCGTGAGCGCCTGGGCTCTGCCGAACGATAGCGAGCAACCTATCCACATTCAGGCTGACGATGCTCAGCTGGATGACAAGCAAGGTGTCGCGACCTACACGGGCGGCGTGATCATCACCCAGGGCTCGATGAAAATCACTGGCAACACAGTGACGCTCACGCGCACCCCGGCTGGCGACATTGATGTGGTGACCTCGGTGGGTAACCTCGCCTACTTCGAACAGAAGCAGGCCGCTGCAGACCCTGCGCCAATGAAGGGCTACGGCAGGACCATCCAGTATCACGCCCAGCAGAACCGCATCATCCTGATCGATCAGGCCCGGGTAGTCAGCAGTGATGGCAACACCACTGACGGTGAAAAAATCACCTATGACACCGTGAAGCAGATTGCTCAGGCCGGTCGTGCCACCGGCGCAAAAATCGGTACTCCGAAGCCGCGCATCGACATGGTTATCCAGCCGAAGCAGAAAGAAGGCGCTGCTCCCGCGCCTAAACCCGCTGCGAAGAAGGCCAATTAATGGCAACCCTGAAAGCCCAGCATCTGGCCAAGGCCTATAAAAGCCGTCAAGTCGTGCGCGATGTCAGCCTGTCGATCGACAGCGGCCAGATCGTCGGTCTGCTCGGCCCCAACGGTGCCGGCAAGACCACCTGCTTCTATATGATTGTCGGTTTGGTGCAGGCTGACCAAGGTCGCGTATTGATCGACGACCTGGACGTCAGCCACCAGCCGATGCACGGTCGTGCTCGCGCAGGTATCGGCTATCTTCCTCAGGAAGCGTCGATCTTCCGCAAGCTCTCGGTGTCCGACAACATCATGGCGATCCTGGAGACCCGCAAGGAACTCGACCGTGATGGCCGTCGCCAGGAGCTGGAAAGCCTGCTGCAGGAATTCCATATCAACCACATTCGCGACAACCTCGGCATGAGCTTGTCCGGCGGTGAGCGTCGCCGTGTGGAAATCGCCCGCGCCCTGGCCACCGCACCCAAGTTCATCCTGCTGGACGAACCGTTTGCCGGCGTCGACCCTATCTCGGTCGGCGACATCAAGCAGATCATCCATCACCTCAAGGCCAAGGGCATCGGCGTGTTGATCACTGACCACAACGTCCGTGAGACGCTCGATATCTGTGAAACGGCTTACATCGTCAACGATGGCCAGCTGATCGCCGAAGGCGATTCCGCGACTATCCTGGCCAACGAACTGGTCAAGGAAGTGTACCTGGGCCACGAGTTCCGCCTGTAAGCAGTGTGGTGTTGCGGTTGTTTGCCGGAGTGCGCGGGAGTCAATAAAAACCTCGGTTTTTTTATTGTTACCGCGCTCTAGGCAAAGCACCCGATATCAGGCATATAATTTGCTTATGTTTGGCGCTCACGCGCCCTGTCGTGGATGGCGCATTGCGCCGGCGAATAAGGTGTTAAGCCCCTGCCATGAAACCATCGCTAGTCCTGAGAATGGGCCAGCAGCTGACGATGACACCGCAGCTGCAACAGGCCATCCGCCTGCTCCAATTGTCGACCCTGGACCTGCAACAGGAAATCCAGGAGGCCTTGGAATCCAATCCGATGCTCGAACGCCAGGAAGAAGGCGACGACTTCGATAATGCAGACCCGCTGGCCGACAACATCGAGCAAAAACCCAATCCCGACGTGCAGGAACCCTCCTACCAGGAAACCGCCCCTACGGTGGACAACCTTGAGGAAGGCGAATGGAACGAACGCATTCCCAACGAGCTTCCCGTGGACACCGCGTGGGAAGACGTTTACCAGACCAGCGCCAGCAGCCTGCCCAGCAATGATGATGACGAGTGGGACTTCACCACCCGTACGTCTGCCGGAGAGAGCCTACAAAGCCACTTGTTGTGGCAACTGAACCTGGCACCGATGTCGGACACTGATCGCCTGATCGCTGTCACCCTGATCGACTGCATCAATAATCAGGGTTACCTGGACGAAACCCTTGAGGAAATTCTTGAGGCATTCGACCCGGAACTGGATATCGAGCTGGACGAAATCGAAGCTGTCCTGCACCGCATCCAGCAATTTGAGCCCGCCGGTATTGGCGCGCGCACCCTCAGCGAGTGCCTGTTGCTGCAATTGCGCCAACTGCCGGCCAAGACGCGGTGGCTCAGCGAAGCTCAGCGCCTGGTTACCGACTACATCGACCTGCTGGGCAGCCGTGACTACAGCCAGTTGATGCGCCGCATGAAGCTCAAGGAAGATGACCTGCGCCAGGTTATCGAGCTGGTACAAAGCCTGAACCCACGCCCAGGCTCGCAGATTGAGTCCAGCGAAGCCGAATACGTCGTCCCTGATGTGATCGTGCGCAAGCACAACGAACGCTGGCTGGTGGAGCTGAATCAGGAATCGGTGCCGCGCCTGCGGGTCAACCCGCAATACGCAGGTTTTGTGCGCCGCGCCGACACCAGCGCCGACAACACTTTCATGCGCAACCAGTTGCAGGAGGCGCGCTGGTTCATCAAGAGCCTGCAAAGCCGTAACGAAACATTGATGAAAGTGGCTACCCAGATCGTCGAGCATCAGCGCGGCTTCCTGGAATATGGCGACGAAGCGATGAAGCCGCTCGTTCTGCACGACATCGCCGAAGCGGTGGGCATGCACGAATCGACGATTTCCCGGGTAACCACCCAGAAATTCATGCATACCCCGCGCGGTATTTATGAGTTGAAATACTTTTTCTCCAGCCACGTCAGCACCTCCGAAGGCGGCGAATGCTCGTCCACGGCGATCCGCGCGATCATCAAAAAACTGGTTGCCGCGGAAAATCAGAAAAAGCCATTGAGTGACAGTAAGATCGCTGGTTTACTGGAGGCACAAGGCATTCAGGTCGCCCGTCGAACCGTCGCCAAGTACCGCGAGTCCCTCGGGATCGCGCCTTCCAGCGAGCGTAAGCGTTTGATGTGACGGGCGGGCCATAGCGTTCCGGAATGCGTTATAAAACTCGCCGAGCGGCGATCAGGCAAGGCAAAAACAGGCGAGGAAGCGCAGTTCAGGCTCCTAAATGAGCATTCCGAGCCTGTTTTTGACGCAGCATGATCGACGCGAAGGCAGTTTTGGAATGCATTCCAGTGGCAGGCGCTTTCGCCTGTCGCGTTATGCACTGGCAACGAAGGAGAAGCTGTATGCAAGTCAACATCAGTGGACACCAGTTGGAAGTCACCAAGCCCCTGCGTGAGTACACCGAGAGCAAGCTGAACAAGCTTGCGGGGCATTACGACAAGATCACCAATGTGCAGGTCATTATGGAGGTCGACAAGCTCAAGCAGAAAATTGAGGCCACCCTGCACATACCGCATGCCAAAGTCGTTGCCAATGCGGAACATGACGACATGTACGCAGCGATTGACTCGCTCTACGACAAGCTGGACCGCCAACTCATAAAGCATAAGGAAAAGAATCTGCACCTAATGCAAGGTACAGGTCGTTAATTCTCCCCCCATGATCCGACTCGAAACCATCCTGACCCCCGGCCGTTCCCTCGTGAACGTGCCGGGCGGCAGTAAAAAGCGCGCCCTCGAACAAATTGCCAACCTGATCGGCCGCGAAGTGCCCGAGCTGGATGAGCAAGTTGTGTTCAAGGCCCTGATTGACCGTGAAAAACTGGGCTCGACCGGTTTTGGTAACGGCATCGCCATTCCTCACTGCCGCCTGGAAGGCTGTACTTCTCCCGTCAGTGCACTTTTGCACCTGCAAGAAAAAATCGATTTCGACGCCATTGACGGCGCTCCGGTTGACCTACTGTTCGTGCTGCTGGTCCCGAAAGCCGCCACCGACGCTCACCTGGAACTGCTTCGGCAGATCGCCAGCATGCTCGACCGAAAGGAAGTACGCGACAAACTGCGCAGCGCCAACAGCAATGAGGCGCTCTATCAGGTCGTTCTGGATGAACAAAACAGGCAGTAATCATGCGTTTGATCATCGTCAGCGGCCGTTCCGGCTCGGGTAAAAGCACCGCCCTTAATGTTCTTGAGGACAGTGGATTCTATTGCATCGACAACCTGCCGGCCGGCCTGCTGCCGGAATTGGCGGAGCGCGCCCTTATCCATACCGAACTGGCGCAGCCTCTGGTCGCCGTTTCAATTGACGCCCGCAACCTGCCCAGCCACCTCTCGCGATTCCCTGAATTGCTCGAAGAAGTGCGGGCCAAGCACATTCATTGCGATGTGCTCTACCTGGATGCGGATGAAGAAACGCTGCTGAAGCGTTTTTCTGAAACCCGTCGCCGCCACCCTCTCAGCAGCCCCCATCGCTCCCTGGCTGAAGCCATTGAGGACGAGACGACCCTGTTGGGGCCGATCATTGACCTCGCCGACCTCAAAATCAACACCACCGCTCTGAACCTGTATCAGCTGCGCGACGCCATCAAGCTGCGCCTTCTGAACCAGCCGGAGCCTGGCACGGCTTTTCTGGTGGAGTCGTTTGGCTTCAAACGGGGGATGCCGGTGGATGCCGACCTGGTCTTCGATGTGCGTTGCCTGCCCAATCCTTACTGGAAGCCGGAGTTACGGGCTCAGTCCGGGCTGGACCAGCCTGTAGCCGACTACCTGGCGGCACAACCGGATGTGGAGGAGATGTTCCAGGACATTTCCAGTTACCTGCTCAAATGGCTGCCGCGCTTTGCCGCCAGCAACCGGGCGTATGTCACCATTGCCATTGGCTGCACCGGTGGCCATCACCGTTCCGTCTACCTGACCGAGCGTCTTGGCAAAGTGCTGCAACAAACCCTCAAGAACGTTCAGGTCCGCCACCGCGACCTTAGCTGAAAGGAACACCCTCGCGATGCCCGCTCTGGAAATTGAAATCATCAACAAGCTGGGCCTGCACGCCCGGGCCTCTGCCAAGTTCGTCGGTGTTGCCGGAAGATTCCCCTGCCAGATCCGCGCCGGGCGCACCCCGGATTCCATGGTCGATGGCAAAAGCATCATGGCCATGATGATGTTGGCTGCCGGTAAAGGCACCAGGATTCACCTGAAGACTGAAGGCGAGCAAGAACAGGAAGCAATGGATGCGCTGGTTGAGCTGATCAATAACTACTTTGATGAGGGTGAGTAAGCCCACCCTTTCAGAAGGGTGAAGCCGCAGCGGCTTCACCCCAACGCAGTATCCATCACCATCATCAAACAAAACCCGATGCACAGCCCCAGGCTGGCGAGCTTTTCATGGCCATTACGGCGTGATTCAGGGATCACTTCATGGGTCACCACCAACAGCATCGCCCCCGCAGCCAGCGCCAACCCCAAGGGCAAGAGCATTTCGGCCAGGCTCACCAGCCAGGCGCAGATCACGGCAAACACCGGTTCGACCAGGCCTGACGCCGCACCGATCAGGAACGCCCTTACCCGCGACATGCCCGCCCCGGCCAAAACCAGCGCGATCACCAGGCCTTCCGGCACGTCCTGCAGGGCAATCCCCATGGCCAGGCTGTCGGCATCCGGCATACCGCCGCCAGCAGAAACGCCGACGGCCATGCCTTCCGGAATGTTGTGGGCAATGATGGCAAACACGAACAGCCAGATGCGCGGCGGAATCACCGGTTTGTCCGGCGTGCCCACCAGCATTTCCGGACTCGCTCCGGAGACCCTGCGGTCGACCAGGTACAGCCCGAACGCGCCCAGCATGATGCCGAGACTGATCAGACCACTGGCCTTCCAGGGCGAGAGCCCCAGGCTTTCGGCAGCAGCGATGCCGGGGACGATCAACGAAAACGCCGTTGCCGCCAGCATTACCCCGGCACCAAAACCCAGCAGGGTATCGCTCAGCGCCGCCGGCATGCGACGAATAACCAACACAGGTACAGCGCCCAGCGCCGTGCCGAGCGCGCACAGTGCTCCACCCTGCAAGGCGCGCAGCATGCGCGGTTCCAGGTCCAGCCAAGCCAGCCCTTTGGCCACCAGCAATGCAGTACCTGCCAATAGCAGCAGCGAGCCAAACGCATAACGAAACATTCGCACGCTGCTGATCGCCAGTGTTTCAGTGCCCATAGTCGGCCTTAGATCTTGTTATAGGTGAATGTCAGACCAAGGCGGCCTGGTAGCGAGCGGCCACTTCCGGCCAGTTGAGTACACTATAGAAGGCGTTGATGTATTCCGGGCGGCGGTTCTGGTACTGCAGGTAATAAGCGTGCTCCCAGACGTCGAGGCCGAGGATCGGTGTGTTGCCACTCATCAGGGGGCTGTCCTGGTTGCCACTGCTTTCCACCACCAGTGTCTTTTGCGGGGTGACGCTCAACCACGCCCAGCCGCTGCCGAAACGGGTCAGGGCCGCTTTGGTGAAGGCTTCCTTGAAGCGGTCGAAACCGCCCAATTGCTCATCGATGGCGTTGCTCAATGCGCCTTCGGGTTTGCCGCCGCCTTTTGGCGACATGACCGCCCAGAACAGCGAATGGTTTGCATGGCCGCCGCCCTGGTTGATCACGGCTGCGCGCAGTTTTTCTGGCAGGTTTTGAACGCTGGACACCAGTTTCTCTACGGGCCAGCCCGCGAACTCGGTGCCCTCGACCGCGGCATTGAGGTTGTTGATGTAGGTTTGATGGTGTTTGGTGTAGTGAATTTCCATGGTTTGCGCGTCGATATGCGGTTCCAGGGCGTCGTAGGCGTAAGGCAAGGCAGGCAAGGTGTAGGTCATATCAATGAGCTCCGTAATAAGGATTATTGCGGGACGAGGCATACGGTTGCGCCGCGGCGCCGCCCAGCAGGCGATGAGTACGCGGGTACTCGCCGTGGTCGCTGATGAAATTCAACAATTCAACGTAGGTCTTGCTGCTCTGGCGCAACGCCGCCTCGCGCAATGCTGCGCTCAGGCGCGGGTCCTGCATGGTCTGCAACAGGCGCTGATGGATGGCGCAGAGGTATTCGGCACTCTCCTCAGGCTGATTCAGGTGCAGGTGCAGGTCCGCCAGGTTGTGATGGGAAATGACGCAGGCCGCCACTGCTTCGTCGGCATCCGCCCAGCGCTCGAACAGCACTTGAGCCAGGGCCAGGGCTTGCAGATAGGCCTCGCGTGCGTCGACCAATTCGCCTGCCATAAAACAGCGATTGGCCCGTTCGATCGTGCGTTTCCAGTGCTCCATGGTGAGCCTCCAAAGCAGGGTCGGTGATTACACGCCGCCGGCGGTGAGCTTTTCCGGATCCAGCAGAATCTCCAGTTGGCTGCGCGGCAAGTCCGTGTGTTCCAGGGCTACATCAATCACCGGGCGACCTTGCTGATAGGCTTTCTTGGCAATTTCAGCGGCCTTTTGGTAACCAATGATCGGGTTGAGTGCGGTGACCAGAATGGGGTTGCGTGACAGCGCTTCCTTGAGTTTGGCTTCGTTGACCTTGAAGCTGGCGATGGCTTTGTCGGCCAGCAGGCGGCTTGAATTGGCCAGCAGTTCGAGGCTGCCGAGCAGGTTCTGCGCGATGATCGGCAGCATCACATTCAACTCGAAGTTGCCCGATTGGCCGGCGACGGTGATCACCGTGTCATTGCCGATCACCTGCGCGGCAACCATGGCGGTGGCCTCCGGAATCACCGGGTTGACTTTGCCCGGCATGATCGACGAGCCAGGCTGCAACGCTTCAAGCTCGATTTCACCGAGGCCGGCGAGCGGGCCGGAGTTCATCCAGCGCAAGTCGTTGGCG
The DNA here is from genome assembly GCF_041946035.1 of Pseudomonas sp. AMR01. Classification (NCBI taxonomy): domain Bacteria; kingdom Pseudomonadati; phylum Pseudomonadota; class Gammaproteobacteria; order Pseudomonadales; family Pseudomonadaceae; genus Pseudomonas; species Pseudomonas sp. AMR01. The sequence continues at coordinate 220,284 of NZ_JAUTYR010000004.1, read as the reverse complement.
ATTTTCATCAGTGATACCGCGGTGGCCTTCAACTGACCGGAGACGGCAACGGCAGTGTCCTGGGAGCCGATCAGCGCGAACAGGTTTTTGCCCGGGGTGAACTTCACGCCGGTCAGGCTGCTCAGTTGCGCGCTGAAACGCGCCGCGAATTCCGGGTGTGCATTGATGCCGGTCCCGACCGCCGTGCCGCCTTGGGCCAGAGCCTGCAAACTTGGCAGCAGGTCCTGCAAGTGGCTGATATTGGCCTTGAGTTGCTGTGCCCAGCCATTGAGCACCTGGCTCATGCGCACCGGCATCGCATCCATCAGGTGCGTGCGGCCGGTCTTGATGAACGGGTGAACCTCTTCGGCTTTTTGCTCGATAACCTGCACAAGGTGCAGCAGCGCGGGCAGCGTTTTTTCATGCAGGACCAGCGCGGCACTTACGTGAATGGTGGTCGGAATGATGTCGTTGCTGCTTTGGCCGCAGTTCACGTGGTCGTTGGGATTGACCGGCTCGCCGAGCAAACGGCTGGCGAGCGTGGCGATCACTTCGTTGGCATTCATGTTGGAACTGGTGCCGGAGCCGGTCTGAAAGATATCCACCGGAAAGTGCTGCATGAAATCGCCTTCGAGCAAGCCTTGGGCGGCGTCGAAAATGGCGTTGCCCTGCCCTTCGCTGATTTGCTTGAGGTCCACATTGACCTTGGCGGCGGCGGCTTTGGCCAGGATCAGGGCACGGATGAATTGCGCCGGCATGCGTTGATGACTGATCGGGAAATTGTTCACCGCGCGCTGGGTCTGGGCGCCATATAACGCCTCGGCAGGCACTTGCAGCTCGCCCATGCTGTCGCGCTCAATTCGGGTGTTACTCATCGTTAGATCCTTGCACCAGGTCAGAAACAGAAAGGGACGGCAGCAATTCGCAGGTCGCCAATTGCCAGGCAAAGGTCTGCCAGCGCTTGAGGCGGCAGGCACAGTGAGAGAGTTTTTCCAGGTCGCGCAGGGGGCGCCAGGCCTGGTCCAGGCACGCGGAGCGCCAGTGCCAGGGCAAGGCGATATCGCTGGCGGTGTCGATCAGCAGGCGCAATGAGGTTTCTGCGATGGTCCACGGGTGGGTTGCGGTGCAACACGCCAGGTATCGACCCTCATTGAGGTAATATTCGATCAGGCGAGGTTCATTGGGATTGAGGCAGCAGCGAATCTGACGACTCATCCAGCGCCAGCTTTCCAGATACGGATCCTCATGCAGGACAGAACTCATGATCCACACTCATCCGGTAATGAGATTTATTATTAAATGATATTAAGAATCAAAACAAGCATAGCCTGTTGATAGCGCTTAAACGCGGCCATAAAAAAAGCGCGCCATCTTTACGATGGCGCGCCTTTTTTTAAGCGTCGTGCAGGTTAACTGCCAGCGACGGTCATTCGCTCGATCAGTACCGAACCGGTGCGAATATTGCTGCGCAGCTCTAGGTCGTTACCCACGGCAACGATTTGTTTGAACATGTCGCGCATATTGCCTGCGATGGTCACTTCCTGGACGGCGAACTGGATCTCACCATTTTCCACCCAAAAACCCGCCGCACCTCGCGAATAATCGCCGGTGACCATGTTCAAGCCATGGCCCATCAACTCGGTCACCAGCAAACCGCGCCCCATACGGCGCAACAATGCGGCCTGATCTTCATCGCCATGGGTCACGAACAGGTTATGCACGCCGCCGGAGTTGGCGGTGCTTGGCAAGCCGAGCTTGCGACCGGCATAAGTGCCCAGTACGTAGGAAACCAGCTCACCCTTCTCAACGAATGGCTTGGCATAGGTCGCCAGGCCATCACCGTCAAACGAGGAACTGCCCATGGCGCGCATCAGGTGCGGGCGTTCATCAATGGTCAGCCACTCAGGAAACAACGTCTGACCGATTGCGCCTTCCAGGAACGAAGACTTGCGGTACAGGTTGCCACCGGAAATCGCCCCCAGGAAACTGCCGAACAGACCACCGGCCAGCTCCGCCGAAAACAGCACCGGCACTTCACAGGTCGGCACCGGGCGCGCGCCCAAACGGCTCGCAGCACGTTGCGCTGCACGCTGGCCAATGCTCACCGGGTCGGCGAGCAATTCGCCCTGACGGTTCACGTCGTACCAATAATCGCGCTGCATCTGGCCATTGGCTTCGGCGATCATCACGCAGCTCAAGCTGTGGCGAGTGGAGGCGTAGCCGCCGATAAAACCATGGCTGTTGCCATACACGCGGCATCCCTGATGCGTACTCAAGGTGGTGCCATCGGCGTTCTTGATGCGGGCATCGGCGTCGAATGCTGCCGCTTCGCAGGTCAGCGCCAGCTCGATAGCCCTTTCAGGAGTGATGTCCCAGGCGTGGAACAGATCAAAATCCTTAAGATCCTTGGCCATCAGCGCTTTGTCAGCCAAACCCGAGCTTTCATCTTCGGAGGTGTGCTTGGCGATTGCCAACGCAGCGGCAACGGTCTCGCGAATCGCTTCCGGGCCGCTTGCCGAGGTGCTGGCCGAGCCTTTGCGATGCCCGACATACAAGGTGATGCCAAACCCCTGATCCCGGTTAAATTCAACAGTTTCAACTTCCCGCTGGCGTACCGACGTCGACAGCCCCTGCTCCAGCGACACCGCCACTTCACAGGCACTGGCCCCCTGGCGCTTGGCCTCGGCAATGATCTGCTCGACTTGTTCCTGCAGTGCCGGTAACGCTTGCGGACCGACGCTTTGGGCTGCACTCATGGTTTTCTCCACTCAAATTCTGCTTTCGGTTAAGGCCATCGAGCGACCGGGCCGGACAAGCGGCCCCCGACTGGTTATCATGGCGGCGTTTCTTTGCGGACTGCCACCATGGTTGATTCTTACGACGACTCCCTCGATGGGGAGAAAAGCAAAACCCAAGTCAAACGCGAGCTGCATGCTCTGGTTGACCTTGGCGAGCGCCTTACAACGCTCAAGCCGGATTTGGTTGCAAAACTGCCACTGACCGACGAAATGCGCCGGGCTCTGGCGGATGCGCCCAAGCACACCGCGAATATCGCGCGTAAACGGCACATCATGTTTATCGGCAAATTGATGCGCGACCAGGACACTGACGCGATCCTCACTTTGCTCGATCAACTGGATGCCTCCACTCGCCAGTACAACGAACGTTTCCATAACCTGGAACGTTGGCGTGACCGCCTGATCGCGGGCGATGACGCCGTACTGGAGAAGTTTGTAGTGGACTACCCGGACGCCGATCGCCAGCAACTGCGCTCCCTGATTCGTCAGGCCCAGCACGAAGCGGCGCAAAACAAGGCTCCAGCCACCAGCCGTAAAATCTTCAAGTACATCCGTGAGCTGGACGAGACTCAACGCGGTCTGCGCTGATCCTCTTCCCCGGGTGGCGGTCTTCGCCACCCGAAGCTCCACGCCTTACGACCCCGTGCCACCCACGGTGATCGCATCAATTTTCAGCGTTGGCTGGCCGACACCCACCGGCACCGACTGCCCATCCTTGCCGCATGTGCCTACGCCGCTGTCCAGCGACAGGTCGTTACCGACCATCGACACCTTGCTCATGGCTTCTGGCCCATTACCAATCAACGTCGCCCCTTTGACCGGCGCGGTAATCTTGCCGTCTTCGATCAGGTACGCCTCGCTGGTGGAGAACACGAACTTGCCGCTGGTGATATCCACCTGGCCGCCGCCGAGGTTGGCGCAATAGATGCCGCGTTTTACCGAGGCGATGATTTCCGCCGGATCGCTTTCGCCACCGAGCATGTAGGTGTTGGTCATGCGCGGCATTGGCAAATGTGCGTAGGATTCGCGACGGCCATTACCGGTGCGGGCCACGCCCATCAAGCGGGCGTTGAGCTTGTCTTGCATGTAGCCCTTGAGCACGCCGTTTTCAATCAACGTGGTGCACTCGGTCGGCGTGCCTTCGTCGTCGACGCTCAGCGAGCCACGGCGACCGGCCAGGGTGCCGTCATCGACGATGGTGCAGAGCTTGGACGCAACCATCTCACCCATACGCCCGCTGTAAGCCGAGCTGCCCTTGCGGTTGAAGTCGCCTTCCAGGCCATGGCCTACCGCTTCGTGCAACAGAACCCCGGACCAACCCGAGCCCAACACCACCGGCAAGGTACCTGCGGGCGCCGGAATGGCTTCCAGGTTGACCAGTGCCTGGCGCAGCGCTTCACGGGCATAGCCCATGGCGCGGTCTTCAGTCAGGAAATAACGATAGTCAGTACGCCCGCCACCACCATGGCCACCGCGCTCACGACGACCGTTTTGCTCGACGATCACACTGACATTGAAACGCACCAGAGGGCGTACGTCCGCCGCCAGGCCGCCATCGGTGGAAGCGACCAGAATGCGCTCCCACACGCCCGCCATGCTCACGGTCACCTGCTGGATACGCGGGTCGAGGGCACGGGTAGCCGCGTCGATGCGCTTGAGCAAGTCGACCTTTTCCGCACGGCTGATCACTTCCAATGGGTTATCCGGCGCGTACAGCTGGGCCACGTCCTGGGTGCTGAACGCCTGCACCGTGCCATTTTGGCCAGCGCGGGAAATCGAGCGCGCTGCACGAGCCGCCAAGCCCAGGGCTTCAAGGGTGATTGCGTTGCTGTAGGCAAAACCGGTCTTTTCACCGGACTGCGCACGCACGCCCACGCCTTGGTCGAGGTTAAAACTGCCTTCCTTGACGATGCCGTCTTCCAGCGCCCACGACTCGGAAATCTGCCCCTGAAAATACAGGTCGGCGGCGTCGATGCCCGGCCCGGCCAGATCGCCGAGGACGGTTTGCAAGCTTTCGATGGTCACGCCACCGGGTGCCAGGAGGTGTTCACTGACTGAGGACAACAACGTGCTCATAGGTTTGGCCTTAAATTCATCGTTCCGAAGCAGGTCGCTGTGCGCCCTGCGAGAAAAAGCGCCGGTGGTTGACCACCGGCATGCGCGCCCGTATCGACGCCTGTTCACTGCTGTCGCGTTCGGCCAACAACACCGCCTCGCCTGTGTCCCGTTGTGTGAGTACACGCCCCCACGGGTCGACAATCGTTGCATGCCCATGGGTCTCGCGTGGCCCAGGGTGCACACCGCCTTGCGCCGCCGCCAGCACATAGCACTGGGTTTCGATGGCCCGCGCGCGAATCAGCACGTCCCAATGCGCGGCGCCAGTCACCGCCGTAAACGCCGAGGGCGCGGTAATCAATTCAGCCCCGGCTGCACGCAACTCGCTGTACAGCTCCGGGAAACGCAGGTCATAACACACCGTCAGGCCCAACCGACCGACGGGCGTATCCGCCACTACCACGTTGCTCCCGAAAGCATAGTCATCGGATTCTCGATAGCGACCCCGCGCATCGGCGACATCCACATCGAACAGATGCAGCTTGTCGTAACGGGCAACGATGTCACCGCGATCATCAATCAGCAGCGAGCACGCGTTGGACTTGGCGTTCGGCTGGCCCTCTGGAGGCAACGGCAAAGTGCCGGCCACTATCCATAAGGTGAGGTCGCGGGCGGTCTGTTTCAACCATGGCAGGATCGGCCCTTCACCCAACGCCTCGGCGCGGCCGATATCTGCCACGTCGCGGCGGCCCATGGCGGCGAAGTTTTCCGGCAGCACCGCAAGCTTCGCACCACCCGCCGCAGCCTGCTCCAGCAAGCGCCGGGCCTGGGCCAAGTTGGCCAGCACATCACTCTGGCTGACCATTTGAATTACCGCAAAGGGCATGGGCCGACACTCCGTAATAGGCATGCGGCCATGCTACTCCACAGGCTCTCAGTTTGGTTTTTCAAATGGCTTGTCGAAAGTGATTTTTGGATCCTTCCACGGGCCTTCCACTTTGTACTGCACGCTGGCGAAGCGCGAAACACGGTCACCGATCAGCTTGTCGATGAGGAACAACGCGCCACCAATGGCGGGTGCACCCACAAGCAGCGCGGCAATCGGCAGGTTGTTGGTCACCGGCAGGGTCACCAGCAGCTTGGCGTCGACGCGGTCGGCCACCAAATCCAGGGTCCCGTTGAGCTCAAGGTTGGTAGAAGGGCCGGTCATGGTGATGGGTTCACGGGTCACGAACACGCCATCACTGGCGGCCAGCAAGCCTTTCACCCGGTCGTAGCTCAAGCCTTTGCCGAGCAGGTCGGAGAAATCCAGACGCAGACGGCGGCCAATGGAGTTGAAATTGAGCAAGCCAAACACTCGCAGGGCCTGCGCGCCGCCTTCCACTTCCACAAACTGCCCTTTGCGGAACGCCGCATCCAGGCTGCCGGAAAAACGCTTGGGCCCAACCCAGGCCGGCGAACCCGGCCAACGACCATCCACGTCCAGGTGGAAGTCCTCACTGGTCACGGTCGGCGCAAAACCCCAACCCTTGAGCACATCGGCGATGTTCTTGCCATCCAGACGGCCCTTGTACCAACTGCTGCTCGCCCCCGGCGCGCCTTCCCAGCCACCGGCACCATTGAGTTGCATGCCCTTGAGGCCAAGGTCGAGGTTGTTGAAGGCCAAGCCTTTGGCCGTTGGCCGGATCTTCAGCGACCAGGCGCCCACCAGATCCGGCCCCTGGAACAATTGATTGATTGAAATATCCAGGGCGGGGATGTCTTTAGGATCGATATCCGCCAACGGGTCCGGCGCGTTTTCATCCGCCTGCACCGTCGGGTCTACCGCCGGCAGCTTCACGTATTGCAGGTTGATCGCAATCGGCGCGCCCTTGGCGTCCGGCAGGTTGACCGAGCCTTTGGCCTGCTGACTGTCGAACTGCAAGCCCCACGCCGCCGGCTTACGAGCCATCTGCAAGCTGACCTGATCAAATTGGCTGCCAAAGCCAGTCAGCTTGCCCACCTTGAAGTCAGCGCCGCTCAGGAGTTGCTTGGCACTGCCGCCTGGATCATTACCGGCGTAGCGGTTTGCGAGTTTTTTCCACGGGTCGATGTCCAGCTCCGACAGCACGCCGCGAATACGCAAGCCTTTAGTGGCAGGCAACACGGCATCACCATTGCCAAGGAACAACTCCCCACGACCGTCATTGAAGTTGTCCGGGGGCGATGCGAAAGTGAAGCTCGCCAGCTCGCCATAGTCGAACCAATAGCGCCGCTCAGCGCCCTGCAAGGTCATGCGGAACACGCTGTCGCGCCCCTGGCTGGCCGGCATGCCAAAGGGCGCCGGCAAGTCCACGGCAACGCCTTTCATGTTGGAGCTGACCATCAATTGGCTGTCGGCGCCGGCCAGGGTGAGTTGCAACTGGTAAGGGATATCACCGGATATCGGCAGTGGCTGACTGACTTTCAGCCAGTCCGTCAGCCGCTTGACCGTGACCTGGCCTTTGACACTGACGCGGGTGGTGATATTGCCCGGCTGGCCATCGGCAGCAATCTGCGCCGTGATGGGGCGATCAAATGCCTGTGCCGAGATGTTCTGCCCGCTCAAGCCCTTGGCGCTGTCGAAACGAAAATCGCCTTTGAGCTGAGTCAGGTCCAGGGTCGGCTCCGTCAATTGCAGGCGGGCCTTGTCGGTCTGGAAGTCCACCACAATCCTGGGTTCGGTGTCTTCGGCCAGCGGGATATCCAGATCCAGCTTGCCGCGCAGGTCGCCCTCACCCTTCCAACCAGCGAAGGTTGAATCTGTGCCGATGGGCGCTTCCTGGAGGATCTTCAGGCCATCGCCCAAGCCACCCACGAACCCACCGGTGATCAGCAGATGGCTGTCTTTGCCAGCAGGCGCGTGAGGAATATTGACGTAAACGTCTTTAACTTTGGTGTCGAGCAACTGGCCCTTGTTCGCCACGATACGCACGCCGGTCTCTTCGACGAACACTTCGCCATTGACCTTGCTCACATGCGGCCAGCCCGGCTGGAAAGCCAGCTCGGCGTCATGCACCTTGAAGAACAGACTGATATTGCGTGCTGCGGGCAGTGCGTCGTGGTTCAACGAACCTTGGTACTGGAAAAAACCCTGGTCAACCGCCCCCTTGAGGATTGCCGTGCGCAGCCATTCGTCCAAAGACGGGCTCAGCACCGCAGGCAAATATTTAGAGGTGAAGCGCCCATCGCCATCGACCATACCGACCCGCAGGTCCATGTAGTCTTCCTGGCTATGGTCAAAATGCAGGCGAATCAGGAAATCGGCGGCGACCTTGCCCTCTTCACCCAGCACCTTGATGTAAGGGGCAATCAGGGTGAAGCCTTCTTTATCCAGCTTCCAGGTCAGGCGCGCGTTCGCCTGGATGTACTGCCACGGTTTGGCGAAGATCGGATCCAAGTGCAGGGCGAAATCCTTGCTGTCCATGCGCAGCTCGCCCTGGCCCAGGTCACCGCTGATGCTACCGGACACATTACGTGCAGCCGGTGCGCCGCTATAGGCATCAAAGCCGACGCGCTCAAGGTTGGCTGCAAAACTGATTTTTTTGTCCGTGGTGTCCTGAGGACGGAAATCCACCAGCACGTTGCGCAAGACGCCAGTGGCTTTCAGGTGCTCGATGGTCTTGGCGAAACCTTCCGGTAACGGCGCCAAGGCGTTGAGCAGCGGCGTGATGGGGGTCAAGTCAAGGCGGTCGGCCTGCAGCTTCCAGACTTCCAGATCCTTGTCGGTCGCTAGGGTTTGCTGCAATTGCAGATGCGACTCCCAACGTGTCTCGCCAATATTCATCGCCAGCGAGTCAAACAGAACCTTCAGGCCGCTGTCGCTGCGCTGGAGGTAAGCCGTCAGGGCGAGGTTTTCGATGTGGACAGGCTTGCGGTCGGCGTAACTGCCTTTTACCTGGGGTGAATGAAAGCGCACCACAGCGCTTTGTACCGTGCCCTTGGCCCAATCCAACCAGAACTCGCCGCCGGCCTTGAGCTGGGTAAGTTTCCATTGCTGAGTCAGGCTGGCCGGAATCCACTTGGCCCAATCACTCTGCGGCAGGCTCAGGTAAGCCTGGGCTTCGCCTTCTTTCCACTGACTGGCGCGGATGCGCGTGCGCAGACTCAATGCCAACGGCTGGCCGTCAGGCAACGTCAGGCGTGCATCGAGCCGTTGGCGGCTGGCGCCGGTTTCCAGGCTCAAACCCACGTAAGTCAGAGTCAACGGCGCCTGATTAAACGGCTGCAACGTCACCTGGCTGTCGAACACTGACACTCGATTGACCCTTTGCAGGCGCGTGAGCAACTGCTCCGGGTCCAGTGGCTGGTCATCCTGCAACGGCAGGCCTTGCAGCGCCCAGTGCCCGTCCTTGCCTTCCTTCACACTCAACTGCAAGCCGCTGACTTCCAGATGGGCGATGCGCACTTCACGCGCCATCAGGCTGGCCCAGAGGTCTGGCACCACTTCGACCTGGTCCAGACGCAAGGCACTGTTACCCTCACCAACCATCACGTCGTGAGCCAGCAACACCGGAGCAAAACCGCTCCAGCGCCCTTCAAGGCTACCGATCCGCAGAGGCATATCAACGGCGGCCTGGGCCTTGGCTTCGATTTCGGCGCGATATTCGGCCACCAGCGGGGTCAGTTCACGACCCAGGCTCACGTACACCGCCGCCAATACCAACAGCAACGCACAGAGGCCCAAGCCCCAACGGGTCAAAGCGGCAAAAAAGCGTATCAGACGCTCCATGTCGGGCGACCCTCAAAGCAATAGGCGGACGGCAGATCAAGGTCTGCCGGTCTCAAAGAAAGAAAGCGATTGGGGATCAGAGCAGCACCACGTCGTATTGTTCCTGGGAATACATGGTTTCGACCTGAAAGCGAATGGTGCGCCCGATAAAACCCTCCAATTCAGCGACATTACCGGACTCTTCATCCAGCAGACGATCGACCACCTTCTGGTTGGCAAGCACTCTATAACCTTCGGCCTGGTAGGCACGCGCCTCCCGTAAGATTTCCCGGAAAATCTCGTAGCAAACCGTTTCGGGAGTCTTCAACTTGCCGCGCCCCAGGCAACTGCTGCAAGGCTCGCACAGCACTTGCTCGAGGCTCTCGCGGGTGCGTTTGCGCGTCATCTGCACCAGGCCCAATTCGGTGATGCCGATGATATTGGTCTTGGCGTGATCGCGCTCCAATTGCTTCTCAAGGGTGCGCAATACTTGACGCTGGTGTTCTTCATCTTCCATGTCGATGAAGTCGATGATGATGATGCCGCCCAGGTTACGCAGGCGCAGCTGGCGGGCGATCGCGGTGGCCGCTTCGAGGTTGGTCTTGAAGATGGTTTCTTCGAGGTTGCGATGGCCCACGAACGCGCCAGTGTTGACGTCGATGGTGGTCATGGCTTCCGCCGGGTCTATCACCAGATAGCCGCCGGACTTGAGCGGCACCTTGCGTTCCAGAGCTTTCTGAATTTCGTCTTCAACGCCATACAGGTCGAAAATCGGTCGTTCGCCGGGGTAATGCTCGAGGCGGTCGGCAATTTCCGGCATAAGCTCGGCAACAAATTGCGTGGTGCGCTGGAAGGTTTCCCGCGAGTCGATGCGAATTTTCTCGATCTTCGGGCTGACCAAATCGCGCAGGGTGCGCAAGGCCAGGCCGAGGTCTTCATAAATTACGCTGGGGGCGCCGATGGTCTTGATCTGCGCGCCGATCTGATCCCACAGGCGACGCAGGTAGCGGATGTCCATGAGGATTTCATCGGCGCCGGCGCCTTCTGCGGCGGTGCGCAGGATGAAGCCGCCCGCCTCCTTGATGCCCTCGGCAGCCACACAATCGCTGACCACCTTTTTCAGGCGCTCGCGCTCGGCTTCGTCTTCGATTTTCAGGGAAATGCCAACATGCGCCGTACGCGGCATGTACACCAGATAGCGCGAAGGGATCGACAGCTGTGTGGTCAAGCGTGCGCCTTTGGAACCGATGGGGTCCTTGGTGACTTGCACCACCAGGCTCTGCCCTTCATGCACCAAGGCGCTGATGCTCTCAACCGCCGGGCCTTCGCGCAGGGAAATTTCCGAGGCGTGGATGAACGCCGCGCGGTCCAGGCCGATGTCGACGAACGCCGCCTGCATGCCTGGCAGGACGCGCACCACTTTGCCCTTATAGATGTTGCCGACGATCCCGCGCTTTTGGGTGCGCTCGACGTGCACTTCTTGCAGAACACCGTTCTCTACCACCGCCACGCGCGATTCCATCGGCGTGATATTGATCAGAATCTCTTCACTCATGGCTGGGTCTCGTTCAGGCGTTTTCACAATAGTGACCGATCGCTAAAGGCTGGGCGCTGTAATACGGCGGTCAGCGCGCGGTAAGGTGTTGCCAACAGGGTATGCCGAATTGGCTGAGCAGATGCGCGGTTTCGCACACCGGCAGGCCTACCACGGCGGAATAGCTGCCATTGAGCCCGGCGACAAACACCGAACCAAGCCCCTGAATAGCATAGCCGCCGGCTTTGTCCTGAGGTTCACCACTGTGCCAGTAGGTTGTAGCCTCTTCGACAGAAATACTGCGAAAACGTACGCGACTGCTGACGCACAGTGTTTCGCAACGTTGGCCGGCAGTCAGGGCGATGGCGGTAAGGACTTCATGTTCTCGATCAGAAAGCGCCACCAACATCGCCAGCGCGTCCGCCTGATCTACTGGTTTGCCGAGGATTTGGCCGTCAACGATCACGGCGGTGTCGGCACCCAGCACACAGGCCTGGACATTGTTTTCGAGCGCAGCAAAACCCGCCGCTGCCTTGCCGCGCGCAAGGCGCTCTACGTAGGCAACGGCGGTTTCGTTTGTAAGAGGGGTTTCGTCAATAGCGGCACTGACCACGGTGAAAGGCACACCGATCTGGGTCAGCAGTTCACGCCGCCTCGGAGAGCCCGAGGCCAGATAAAGCGAATTCATTGCAGACTCTCCCTGTGACGTTCGATAACCAGGCAGAGCCTCGCAATCCATTCAATTGATTTTGTAGCGACGACGTAACCCACGCAGACCGAAACTCACCCATGGCCACAGCAATGCACTGACCAGGGCCGGCAATACCAACGCCAGGGTGGGTTGACGATTACCGGTCAGGGCGCTGAGCCACAGTTGCACCAATTGCGCCAGGCCGAAGATCACCAGGATCACCAGGCACTGCTGCCACATCGGGAACATGCGCAAACGCTGCTGCAACGACAGCACCAGGAACGTAATCAGGGTGAGGATCAGCGCGTTCTGCCCCAGCAAGGTGCCATAGAGCACATCTTCCGCCAAGCCCAGGCACATCGCCGTGACCATGCCAACTTTATGCGGCAAGGTCAGCGACCAGAAGGCCAGCAGCAAGGCCAGCCAGAGCGGGCGCAGAATCTCCATGAATTGGGGCAGTGGCGAAACACTGAGCAGCAAACCGATGGCAAACGTCAGCCAGACGATCCAGCCATTGTGCGAATGAGTACCGGCCATTATTCCTCCCTCTGCCGCGTGGTTGCCGGAGCAGCGGCCGGAGCTCTGGCTGCGGGCGTCGTGCTGGCAGGCGTGGTGGCTGCGGGCTTGGCCGCCGGCTTGGCCGGGCGCGCGCTGTGGGCTGCCGGTTTGACCGGAGTTGCCACCGGCGCTGCCGGGGTGGCGGGCGGCGCAGGCGGCCCGACGAATGCCGGCTTCGGTACCGTGGCGGGAACAGTCGGCGCGGTACCGTTTTGCTTGTCTTCCGCTTCCTGAGCCTGGGCGGCGTCGTTGACACGCTCTTCCGGGGTGCGGTTATCGCTGAACACCAGCAGCAGGTAGCGACTGCGGTTCAGGGCAGCAGTCGGTACGGCCCGTACGATGGCAAATGGCTGACCGGAATCGTGGATGACTTCCTTGACCGTCGCCACCGGGTAGCCCGCCGGGAACCGCTGACCGAGGCCGGAGCTGACCAACAGGTCGCCTTCCTTGATGTCTGCGGTGTCGGCCACATGGCGCAATTCCAGACGTTCCGGGTTACCGGTGCCGCTGGCAATCGCGCGCAAGCCGTTGCGATTCACCTGCACCGGAATGCTGTGAGTCGTGTCCGTCAGCAGCAGCACTCGCGAGGTGTAGGGCATCAACTCAACCACCTGGCCCATCAAGCCACGGGCGTCGAGCACCGGCTGGCCGAGAACCACACCGTCGCGCTCACCCTTGTTGATGATGATGCGATGGGTAAAGGGGTTAGGGTCCATGCCGATCAACTCGGCCACTTCGACCTTCTCGTTGACCAGTGCGGAGGAGTTGAGCAACTCGCGCAGCCGCACGTTCTGCTCGGTGAGGGCCGCAAGCTTTTGCATGCGCCCCTGCAACAGCAGGTTTTCAGTCTTGAGTTTTTCGTTCTCGGCGACCAGCTCGGTGCGGCTGCCGAACTGGCTGGCCACGCCCTGGTAGAGACGTTGCGGCAGGTCGGTGATCCAGTAAGTCTGCATCAACACCAGCGACATCTGGCTACGCACAGGCTTGAGCAGTGCAAAGCGGGCATCGACCACCATCAGCGCGACCGAAAGCACGACCAGCACCAATAAGCGCACGCCCAATGAGGGGCCTTTGGCGAAAAGCGGTTTAATAAGCCGCTCCTCCCAGGCAAATGTTCTCTTTATTCATACGGCATCAAACCGGCCTGGATGCAGATTGAAGAAGATAAACGCCAACAGGCAGCACTGCAAAGTGCCGCCTGCGAGCAAAGCATGAACCCTGCGCGCGAGCTTATTCGCTGGAGAGCAGGTCCATGGTGTGTTTATCCATCATTTCCAGTGCACGGCCACCGCCACGCGCGACGCAAGTCAGCGGGTCTTCGGCAACGATCACCGGCAGACCGGTTTCCTGAGCCAACAACTTGTCGAGGTCGCGCAGCAAGGCGCCACCACCGGTCAGTACCAGGCCACGCTCGGCGATGTCGGAAGCCAGTTCCGGCGGCGATTGCTCCAGGGCACTCTTCACAGCCTGAACGATAGTGGCCAGCGACTCTTGCAGAGCTTCCAGCACTTCGTTGGAGTTCAGGGTGAAGGCACGTGGAACACCTTCGGCCAGGTTGCGACCGCGAACATCAACTTCGCGAACTTCGCCGCCCGGGTAGGCCGTGCCGATTTCCTGCTTGATGCGCTCAGCGGTGGATTCACCGATCAGGCTGCCGTAGTTGCGACGTACATAAGTGATGATCGCTTCGTCGAAGCGGTCGCCGCCTACACGTACGGATTCGGCATACACCACACCGTTCAGGGAAATCAGGGCGATTTCAGTGGTACCACCACCGATATCCACCACCATCGAACCGCGCGCTTCTTCAACCGGCAAGCCGGCGCCGATAGCGGCAGCCATAGGCTCTTCGATCAGGAACACTTCGCGGGCACCGGCGCCAAGGGCCGATTCACGGATGGCACGACGCTCCACCTGGGTGGACTTGCACGGAACGCAGATCAGCACACGAGGGCTGGGCTGCAGGAAACTGTTTTCGTGAACCTTGTTGATGAAGTACTGCAGCATCTTTTCGCAGACACTGAAGTCGGCGATCACGCCGTCTTTCATCGGACGAATGGCGGCAATATTGCCAGGTGTTCGGCCGAGCATGCGCTTGGCCTCGGTGCCGACGGCAACGACACTTTTCTGATTACCATGGGTCCGAATGGCCACAACCGATGGCTCATTCAGAACGATTCCGCGCTCGCGCACGTAAATAAGGGTGTTGGCAGTGCCCAGGTCAATGGAAAGATCGCTGGAAAACATGCCACGCAGTTTCTTGAACATGGGGAAAGGACCCTAGGCAACGCGTGGGTAAAAAAGTGCGGCAAACTCTAACAACGACAGGGATTTTGGGCAAGGCGCCAATGTGCTAAATTGGCCGACTTTCTGTGCACCAACCCCCACAATCGCGGCCATATGACCGTAGAAATGCGGTAGTGTTCCGACAATCTAACACACGGACGCCCTCCGTTCTGTTTTCCACTGGAGAATCCCATGGCGCTTGAACGCTCCGACGTGGAAAAAATCGCGCATCTGGCCTCGCTTGGCCTGAATGACGCCGATCTTCCACAGACCACCGCAGCCCTGAACAGCATTCTCGGGCTGGTTGACCAAATGCAGGCGGTGAACACCGACGGCATCGAGCCCCTGGCTCACCCGCTGGAAGCCAGCCAGCGCCTGCGCGCAGACGTCGTGACCGAGCGCAATAATCGCGAGGCTTACCAGTCCATCGCACCAGCGGTCGAAAACGGCCTGTACCTGGTTCCGAAAGTCATCGACTAAAGGGAAAGAGCCTGCAATGCATCAATTGACTCTGGCCGAGATCGCCCGCGGTCTCGCCGACAAAAAGTTTTCTTCCGAAGAGCTGACCCAAACCCTGCTGGCGCGTATCGCCACGCTGGACCCCAAGGTCAACAGCTTCATCAGTCTCACCGAAGAACTGGCCCTGAGCCAGGCCAAGGCCGCCGACGTACGTCGCGCCAACGGTGAGAATGGCGCACTGCTGGGCGCGCCGATCGCCCACAAAGACCTGTTCTGCACCCAGGGTATTCGCACCAGTTGCGGCTCGAAGATGCTCGACAACTTTAAAGCGCCCTACGACGCCACCGTGGTGTCCAAGCTGGCTGCCGCCGGGGCCGTGACCCTGGGCAAGACCAACATGGACGAATTCGCCATGGGCTCGGCCAACGAATCGAGCTACTACGGCGCGGTGAAAAACCCGTGGAACCTGGAGCACGTGCCCGGCGGTTCGTCCGGCGGTTCGGCTGCGGCTGTTGCTGCGCGCTTTTTGCCGGCTGCTACGGCCACCGACACCGGCGGCTCCATCCGCCAGCCTGCGGCCTTCACCAACCTCACCGGCCTGAAACCGACGTACGGTCGCGTTTCCCGTTGGGGCATGATCGCCTACGCATCCAGCCTCGATCAGGGCGGGCCTCTGGCGCGCACGGCTGAAGACTGCGCGATATTGTTACAAGGTATGGCCGGGTTCGATAAACAGGACTCCACCAGCATTGACGAGCCGGTGCCGGACTACAGCGCCAGCCTCAACACCTCGCTCAAAGGCCTGCGCATCGGCGTGCCGAAAGAGTATTTCAGCGCCGGCCTCGACCCGCGTATCGCCCAATTGGTGCACAACAGCATCAAGGAGCTGGAAAAACTCGGCGCCGTGATCAAGGAAATCAGCCTGCCGAACAACCAGCACGCGATTCCTGCTTACTACGTGATCGCGCCAGCCGAAGCCTCTTCAAACCTGTCGCGTTTTGACGGCGTGCGGTTCGGCTATCGCTGTGAGAACCCGAAAGACCTCACCGACCTTTATAAGCGCTCCCGTGGCGAAGGCTTCGGTGCCGAAGTACAACGCCGCATCATGGTCGGCGCCTACGCCCTGTCGGCCGGCTACTACGACGCTTACTACCTCAAGGCGCAAAAAATCCGTCGCCTGATCAAGAACGACTTCATGGCAGCCTTTGAAGAAGTCGACGTGATCCTCGGCCCAACCACGCCGAACCCGGCCTGGAAGATCGGCGCCAAGACCGGCGACCCGATCGCCGAGTACCTGGAAGACCTGTACACCATCACCGCCAACCTCGCGGGCTTGCCGGGCTTGTCCATGCCGGCAGGTTTCGTCGATGGCCTGCCGGTGGGCGTGCAATTGCTCGCCCCGTATTTCCAGGAAGGCCGCCTGCTCAATGTGGCGCACCAGTACCAGTTGAACACTGACTGGCACACACGCACCCCTACCGGCTTCTGAGGAGAACACTATGCAATGGGAAGTTGTGATCGGGCTGGAGATTCACACCCAGCTCGCCACCCAATCGAAGATTTTCTCCGGCAGCGCCACCACGTTTGGCTCCGAGCCCAACACCCAGGCCAGCCTGGTCGACCTGGGCATGCCCGGTGTGTTGCCGGTGCTGAACGAGGAAGCGGTGCGCATGGCGGTGATGTTCGGCCTGTCGATTGACGCCGAAATCGGCCAGCACAACGTGTTCGCGCGCAAAAACTACTTCTACCCGGACCTGCCCAAGGGCTACCAGATCAGCCAGATGGAATTGCCGATCGTCGGCAAAGGCTACCTGGACATCCCGCTGGAAGACGGCACCATCAAGCGTGTCGGCGTGACCCGCGCGCACCTGGAAGAAGACGCCGGTAAAAGCCTGCACGAAGAATTCCCGGGCGCTACCGGTATCGACCTGAACCGCGCCGGTACGCCGTTGCTGGAAATCGTCTCCGAACCGGACATGCGCAGCGCCAAGGAAGCCGTGGCCTACGTCAAGACGATCCACGCGCTGGTGCGTTACCTGGGCATCTGCGACGGCAACATGGCCGAAGGCTCGCTGCGCTGCGACTGCAACGTGTCGATCCGTCCAAAGGGCCAGGCCGAATACGGCACCCGTTGCGAGATCAAGAACGTCAACTCGTTCCGTTTCATCGAGAAGGCGATCAACAGCGAAGTGCGTCGCCAGATCGAACTGATCGAAGACGGCGGCAAGGTGATCCAGCAAACCCGCCTGTATGACCCGAACAAAGACGAAACCCGCGCCATGCGCAGCAAAGAGGAAGCCAACGACTACCGTTACTTCCCCGATCCGGACCTGTTGCCGGTGGTCATCGAGGACTCGTTCCTCGATGACGTGCGCGCCACCCTGCCGGAATTGCCGCAGCAAAAACGCGAGCGCTTCCAGGAGCAATTCGGCCTGTCGGTTTACGATGCCAGCGTCTTGGCCTCCAGCCGTGAACAAGCCAACTACTTCGAAAAAGTGCTGAGCATTGCCGGCGACGCCAAACTGGCGGCCAACTGGGTGATGGTTGAGCTGGGCAGCCTGTTGAACAAACAGGGCCTGGAAATCGACGAAGCCCCGGTCACTGCCGAGCAGTTGGGCGGCATGCTGCTGCGCATCAAGGACAACACCATCTCCGGCAAAATCGCCAAGACCGTGTTTGAAGCGATGGCGGCGGGTGAAGGCAGCGCGGACCAGATCATCGAGACGCGTGGCCTCAAGCAAGTCACCGACAGCGGCGCGATTTCCGCCGTGCTGGATGAAATGCTCGCGGCCAACGCCGAGCAAGTTGAGCAATACCGCGCGGCAGACGAAGCCAAGCGCGGCAAAATGTTCGGCTTCTTTGTTGGCCAGGCAATGAAAGCCTCCAAAGGCAAAGCCAACCCGCAACAGGTGAACGAACTGCTGAAGAGCAAGCTCGAAGGCTGATCGCGGTGGAGTGGTCCGGGTGGAGTTTCACAGCCAGCCCGGATCCATTGTGGGAGGGGGCTTGCTCCCGATGAGGGCGTGTCAGTCGGTACTTGTATTGACTGCCCCACCGCCATCGGGAGCAAGCCCCCTCCCACATTTGATAGGGGGGCATCCTTGAAAACGAAGCGTCTACTCGGCCTCCTGGCCCTGTTCTCTCTACTGGCCGGTTGCGCCAGCGGCCTCATCGACCCCGACGGTTACGACGAAACCGGCACCGCCTCCTATTACGGCGCCAAACACCATGGCAACAGAACCGCCAGCGGTGAACCCTTCAACCAGAATGCCCTGACCGCCGCCCATCGGCGCTTGCCCTTCGGCACTCAGGTCAAGGTCACCAATCTCGACAACAACAAATCCGTCGTGGTGCGCATCAATGATCGCGGCCCGCATACCCGTGGACGTTTGATTGACGTTTCACGCAAAGCCGCCGCGCAACTGGGTATGCTGGGCCGCGGCACGGCACGGGTTCGCGTGCAAACCATAAGTTATTAAAGAGGGAGCCCATGCCATTTTCGGATTAACCGCCCTTTCGCCCTGGAGCCTGATCGAACTGATCAGTGGCCTGGCACTGCTGATCCTCGGCGCCGAAATCCTGGTGCGTGCCGCCGTACGCCTGGCAGCCAGCCTGAAAGTGCGGCCACTGATCATCGGCCTGAGCATCGTCGCCTTCGGCAGCAGCGCGCCGCAGATGACCGTCAGCCTACAGGCCACCCTCGCCGGCAACACCGACATCGCCGTGGGCAGCGTGATCGGCAGCAGCATCTTCAATATCCTCGTGACCCTGGGCCTGTCGGCGCTGATCATTCCGCTGCGGGTGTCACGCCAGCTGGTACGCCTGGATATCCCGGTGATGATCTGCGCCGGCCTGCTGGTGTTCATCCTGGCGGGTAATGAAGAGCTGACGCCGTTCGACGGGCTGGTGTTGCTGGTGGCATTGGTGGCTTATGTCGCGCTGCTGCACTACCAGACGCGCCACTCCCGCCGCCCCCGCACGCTGCACACCGTGGCCAGCGCGCCGTGGCTGAGCAGCGTACTGCTGATGCTCGGCGGGTTGCTGGTGCTGGTTCTGGCGGGGCATTTTCTGCTCGGTGCAGCGGTGGATGTGGCGAGCGACCTGGGCCTGTCGGAACGCATCATTGGCCTGACGCTGATCGGCGTCGGCACCTCGCTGCCGTGCCTGGCCACCTCGCTGATCGCGGCCCTGCGCGGCGAGCGCGAGATCGCTGTGGGCAACGTGATCGGCAGCAGCCTGTTCAACCTGCTCGGGGTGTTGGGACTGACCGCCTTGCTCGCGCCATCGCCACTCTCGGTGTCGCCCAACGCGCTGGATTTCGACCTGCCAGTGATGCTCGGCGTGGTGGTGTTGTGCCTGCCAGTGTTTTACAGCGGCTACCGGGTGACACGCGCCGAAGGCTTGCTGTTCCTCGGCCTGTACCTGGCGTATGGGCTGCATGTGGTGTCGTTTACATTCGGCATGCCACTGGCCACCAAGCTTGAACAATTGATGCTGCATTACGTCCTGCCAGCGCTGGTAGCGTTCCTGTTGTTCACCTCGCTGCGAGCCTGGCGCCGCCAACACAAAAGGGAATCGCAATGACCGATCAGAAAAAACCCGGGGTTGAAATGCGTCGCCAGGTGATGGGCGATGTGTTCGTCGACCGCGCCCTGAACAACGCCACTGAGTTCACCCAGCCGCTGCAGGATTTCGTCAACGAACACGCCTGGGGCAGTGTGTGGAACCGCGAAGGTTTGCCGCTGAAGACCCGCAGCCTGATTACCCTCGCGGCCCTGACGGCGCTCAAATGTCCGCAGGAACTGAAGGGCCACGTGCGCGGTGCGCTGAACAATGGTTGTAGCGTGGAGGAGATTCGCGAGGCGCTGCTGCACTGCGCGGTGTATGCGGGTGTGCCGGCGGCGATTGATGCGTTTCGGGCGGCGCAGGAAGTGATTGAGGCGTATCAGGCGGATAAGCAGTGACTGTCATATAGCTATCGCGGGCAAGCCCGCTCCCACATTTTGAACTGTGAATATATTCAAATGTGGGAGCGGGCTTGCCTGCGATTGGCCCTCAAACCCACCGCACACTTCAGATCCAGCCACCCGCCTGCAACACAAAAATCCCGATATTGGTGGTCACCGCCGCCATCAAGGTGGTGATCACAATAATCGCCGCCGCCAGCTCATGATTACCCTCGGCCGCCCTGGCCATCACAAAGCTTGCCGCCGCCGTCGGCGCACCAAAGTACAGAAACAGAATCCCAAGTTCCGGCCCGCGAAAACCCAGTAGCCACGCGCCCAGCGTCGCCAACAGCGGCAGCCCGATCATCTTCACCAGGCTGGCACTCAGCGCCATGCTGCCGCTCTTGCGCAAGGCCGCCAGTGACAGGGTTCCACCGATGCACATCAATGCCAGCGGCAGGGTCATGTCCGCCAGGTACTGGCCGGACGATTCCAGCCAGCCGGGCAAACTGATTTTAAAGATGGCAAACGGCGCAGCCACGAACACGCTGATGATCAGCGGGTTGGCCACCACGCTTTTGAAGATGCTCCACGGGTCGGACTTGATCACCGGGCTGTACACCGCCAGCACAATGGTCGACAGCGTGTTGTAGAACAGGATCACCAGCGCCGCGAGGATCGCACCGAGGGAGATGCCGTAGTCACCGTACATGCTGGCGGCCAGCGCCAGGCCGATCACCCCGTTGTTGCCGCGAAAAGCGCCTTGGGTGTAGATGCCGCGGTCTTCACGCGGGCAACGAAAGATCGCCCAGCCCCAGGCCAAGGCGAAACTCACCAGGGTGGCGACGGCGAAGTAGATCAGCAGGCCCGGCTTGAGCGCCGCGTGCAGGTCGGCATGCAGGATGCCGAGAAACAGCAGCGCCGGCATGGTGACGTTGAACACCAAGGAGGACGCGGTGTGGATAAAGTTGTCGTTGATCCAGTTGATGCGCTTGAGCAGCACACCGAGAAACAGCATGGCAAACACCGGCGCGGTGATGGTGAGTGTGGTGAGGAAGATAGCCAGCATGCCGGGGAGAACCTTGGTGAGCGTCGTGAGGTGGCTAATGATAAGCCATGCGGCGCTGTGGCGTCTGGTAGGCCGCTTTCGCGAGCAAGCCCGCTCCCACACTTGACCGCATTCTTATGCTGGAACTCGGTCAAGTGTGGGAGCGGGCTTGCTCGCGAAGGCAGGCGACTCGGTCTCAGGTGATAGGCGCCGGGTTGAACAAGGTGATGTCATTGTGCAGCTTGTGCTGCTCAGCCCAGGTCTGCTTCTTGCCGCTGGCCACATCCAGATAGAAGTGGAACAGCTCCCAACCCAGCTCCTCAATGCTCGCGCGCCCGGTAGCGATGCGGCCTGCGTCGATGTCGATCAGGTCCGGCCAACGCTGCGCCAGCTCCGTACGCGTCGACACCTTCACCACCGGCGCCATCGCCAGCCCGTAAGGCGTGCCACGCCCGGTGGTGAACACGTGCAGGTTCATACCCGCCGCCAGTTGCAAGGTGCCGCACACAAAGTCACTGGCTGGCGTTGCGCAAAAGATCAGGCCCTTGCGCTTGAACCGCTCGCCCGGGCCAAGCACGCCGTTGATCGCGCTGCTGCCGGATTTGACGATAGAGCCCAAGGACTTCTCGACAATGTTCGACAACCCGCCCTTCTTGTTGCCCGGCGTGGTATTGGCACTGCGATCCGCCTCGCCCTTGGCCAGGTAACGGTCGTACCAGTCCATTTCCCTGACAAGCTCCTGTGCGACTTCTTTCGTCTCGGCACGAGACGTCAGCAGGTAAATCGCATCGCGTACTTCAGTGACCTCGGAAAACATCACCGTCGCACCGGCCCGCAGCAGCAAGTCCGACGCATAGCCGAGCGCCGGGTTAGCGGTGATGCCGGAAAACGCATCACTGCCACCGCATTGCATGCCCAGGATCAACTCGGACGCCGGCACGGTTTCGCGGCGACGCTGGTCGAGTTTCTTCAAGCGGATTTCCGCCAACGCCATGATCTGCTCGATCATCTCGGTAAACCCGTGGCTGGAGTCCTGCAACCGATACAACCACGGCTCGCTCAAATCCACGGAGCTGTCGTTGTCGTGCATCACCTGCCCGGCCTGCAATTTCTCGCAGCCCAGGCTGATCACCAAGGCTTCGCCGCCCAGGTTCGGGTTGCGCGCCAGGTTGCGCACGGTGCGGATCGGAATGTAGGCATCCGTCGCGGTAATCGCCACGCCGCAGCCGTAGCTGTGAGTCAGCGCCACCACGTCATCGACGTGCGGGTACTTGGGCAGCAACTCGTCCTTGATGCGCTTGACCGCGTGATCCAGCACCCCGGTCACGCACTGCACCGTGGTGGTGATGCCCAAAATATTGCGCGTGCCCACGGTGCCGTCGGCGTTGCGATACCCCTCGAACGTGAACCCTTCCAGCGGCGCCTGGGTTTCAGGCACCTCGGTGGACAGCGGCAAGCTGTCCAGCGGCGGCGCGGTGGGCATGCGCAGTTGATCTTCCTGCACCCAACTGCCGCGTGGAATCGGCGCCAGGGCGTAACCAATGGTCTGGCCGTAGCGAATAATCTGACCGCCTTCGGGGATATCTTCCAGCGTCACCTTGTGGCTCTGCGGGATGAACTCAACGGTCACCAGCCCGTCCGGGAACTCGGTCCCGGCCGGTACGCCTTGGTCATTGACCACGATCA
Organism: Pseudomonas sp. AMR01; assembly: GCF_041946035.1. Taxonomy (NCBI): domain Bacteria; kingdom Pseudomonadati; phylum Pseudomonadota; class Gammaproteobacteria; order Pseudomonadales; family Pseudomonadaceae; genus Pseudomonas; species Pseudomonas sp. AMR01. The sequence continues at coordinate 197,515 of NZ_JAUTYR010000004.1, read as the reverse complement.
CTACGTTGTCGCGCGCGTGCAAACGAATCGAGCGCGGCGAGTCGGCATGTTCAATCAACTGCATTACATCGCCCCTCAGGAATGCGCTTGAGTAAGGTTGGTCAGCTCAGGGCCTTGGCTTGGCGGCTCTTTGAGCACCACGCGTTTGATCGGGCCGACAATCACCAGGTAGCTGAACACTGCTACCAGCGCGTTGGCGCCGACAAACACCAGGGCCCATTTGAACGAACCCGTGGTGGCAATGATGTAGCCGATGACAATCGGCGTAGTGATCGACGCCAGGTTACCGAAGGTGTTGAACAAGCCGCCACTGAGGCCGGCGATTTGTTTCGGCGAGGTGTCGGACACAACCGCCCAACCCAGTGCGCCAACGCCTTTGCCGAAGAAAGCCAAGGCCATGAAGCCCACCACCATCCATTCAACGTCGACGTAGTTGCACGCAATGATGCTGCTGGAAACCAACAGGCCGGCAATGATCGGTGCTTTTCGAGCGAAGGTCAGCGAGTGCCCTTTGCGCAACAGGTAGTCGGAAATCACCCCACCCAGCACACCGCCGATAAACCCGCAGATGGCTGGCAACGAGGCAACAAAACCGGCCTTGAGGATGGTCATGCCGCGATCCTGCACCAGATACACCGGGAACCAGGTGAGGAAGAAGTAAGTAATGCCGTTGATGCAGTACTGGCCCAGGTACACGCCGAGCATCATGCGATTGGTCAGCAACTGACGGATGTAATCCCACTTAGGGCCGTCGGTTTTCTTACCCTTGCCCTTGTCCTGATCCATATCGACCATCGCGCCATTGGCTGCAATGTGATTGAGTTCGGCTTCGTTGATCATCGGGTGCTGGCGCGGGCTGTGGATAACTTTCAGCCAGATCAGCGAGAAGATGATGCCGATTACGCCCATCACGATAAACACGTGCTGCCAGCCGAAGGTGTAAACGATCCAGCCCATCAGCGGTGCGAACAGCACCGTGGCGAAGTATTGCGCCGAGTTGAAGATCGCCGAGGCCGTGCCGCGCTCGGCGGTAGGGAACCAGGCCGCCACGATGCGGGCGTTGCCCGGGAAGGATGGCGCCTCTGCAAGGCCCACCATGAAGCGCAGCATAAACAGCGCGACAACCGCCGTGGAGATCCCAAACTCACCGACATAGCCTTGCAGCACAGTGAACAGTGACCAGGTGAAGATGCTCAGGGCGTAGACTTTTTTCGAGCCGAAGCGGTCCAGCAGCCAGCCGCCGGGAATTTGCCCGGCCACGTAGGCCCAACCGAATGCGGAGAAGATATAACCAAGGGTGACCGCGTCGATGCCGAGGTCTTTTTGCAGGCTGGAGCCTGCGATAGCAATGGTGGCCCGGTCCGCGTAGTTGATCGTGGTCACCAGAAACAGCATGAGCAGAATCAAATAGCGGACGTGAGTCGGCTTGGTCGCTTGCATGAAGATGTACTCCCACTAATTATTTTTTTTGCGGGTAATTGTCTTGTTGTCTGTGAGCACCGGCTCTTGTAGGAGCCGGTGCCCACAGGTATTACGTGTTACGAACCGATGTAGCTGGTTTTCACCACGGTGTAGAACTCTTGCGCATAGCGACCTTGCTCACGCGAACCATAGGACGAACCCTTACGGCCACCGAATGGAACGTGATAATCCACACCGGCGGTTGGCAGGTTGACCATCACCATCCCGGCCTGGGAATGACGCTTGAAGTGGTTGGCGTACTTGAGCGACGTCGTGGCAATACCCGCCGACAAGCCGAACTCGGTGTCGTTGGCCATGGCCAGCGCCGCTTCGTAGTCCGCGACGCGCACCACGTTGGCCACTGGGCCGAAGATTTCTTCACGGCTGATACGCATGGCGGCTTCGCTGTCGGCAAACAGCGTCGGCGCCAGGTAGTAGCCTTCGGTGTCGCAGGTCACCAAACCGCCACCGCTGACCAGCCGCGCGCCTTCGCTTTGGCCGATGTCGATGTATTTGAGGTCCTGATCCAGTTGGGCCTGGGAGACTACCGGGCCGATGTCGGTACCGCTTTTCAGGGCGTGGCCGACTTTGATCGACTTCATGCGCTCGGCCATGGCCGCGACGAATTGGTCGTGAATACCGGCCGTGACGATCAGGCGGCTGGACGCGGTGCAACGCTGGCCGGTGGAGTAAAACGCGCTCTGTACCGACAGCTCGACGGCCTGTTTAAGGTCGGCGTCATCAAGGATGATTTGCGGGTTCTTGCCGCCCATTTCCAACTGCACTTTGGCCTGGCGCGACACACAGCTGACGGCGATCTGACGGCCCACACCGACGGAACCGGTAAAGCTGATACCGTCGACTTTCGGGCTGTTGACCAGCACGTCGCCAACCACGCGACCGCTGCCCATCACCAGGTTGAACACACCGGCCGGGAAGCCGGCGCGGGAGATAATATCGGCCAGCGCCCAGGCGCAGCCCGGTACCAGTTCAGCCGGCTTGATCACCACGCAGTTGCCGTAGGCCAGGGCCGGGGCAATTTTCCACGCAGGGATGGCAATCGGGAAGTTCCACGGGGTGATCAGGCCAACCACGCCGAGGGCTTCACGGGTGACTTCAACGTTGACGCCCGGGCGCACCGACGGCACGTAATCGCCGGACAAGCGCAGGCATTCACCGGCGAAGAATTTGAAGATGTTACCGGCGCGGGTCACTTCGCCAATGGCTTCAGGCAGGGTCTTGCCCTCTTCCCGCGCCAGCAAGGTGCCGAGTTCTTCGCGACGGGCGAGGATTTCAGTGCCGACTTTATCCAGCGAGTCATGGCGAGCCTGAATGCCGGAGGTGGACCAGGCGGGGAAAGCGGCGCGTGCGGCGTCGATGGCAGCGTTGACTTGGGCTACATCAGCCTTGGCGTATTCGCCGATCGTATCGGAAAGCTCCGACGGGTTGATGTTGGCGCAATAGTCGGCACCGGCCACCCACTCGCCGTTGATGTAGTTATCAAAACGTTTGGCTTGGGACACAAATCTTCTCCTGACGCAAAAGGCCGCTGATCTCTCAGCGGCCTTGTTGATAAGTTACTGCGGACCTTGCTTGTCGATCAGCGCGGCCAGTGCTTCGTATTCTTCCGGCAGCAGGTCGGTCAGCGGGGTACGCACCGGGCCTGCGTCGCAGCCGGCGATTTTGGCGCCCGCCTTGACGATGCTCACGGCATAACCAGCCTTGCGGTTACGGATGTCGAGGTAAGGCAGGAAGAAGTTGTCGATGATCTTGCCGACAGTGGCGTGATCGTCCTGCGCAATCGCGTGGTAGAAGTCCATCGCAGTTTTCGGGATGAAGTTGAACACCGCCGAGGAGTACACCGGCACGCCCAGGGCCTTGTAGGCAGCGGCGTAAACCTCTGCAGTCGGCAGGCCGCCGAGGTAGCTGAAACGATCACCGAGGCGGCGACGAATCGACACCATCAACTCGATGTCGCCCAGGCCATCCTTGTAGCCGATCAGGTTAGGGCAGCGTTCAGCCAGGCGTTCCAGCAGTGGCGCGGTCAGGCGGCAGACGTTGCGGTTGTAAACCACCACGCCAATCTTGACCGACTTGCACACAGCTTCCACGTGGGCGGCAACGCCGTCCTGGCTGGCTTCGGTGAGGTAGTGCGGCAGCAGCAGCAGGCCTTTGGCGCCGAGGCGTTCGGCTTCCTGGGCGTACTCGATAGCCTGGCGAGTCGAACCGCCCACACCGGCAAGGATCGGCACGCTGGTGGCGCAGGTATCAACAGCGGTCTTCACCACTTGGGAGTATTCGCTGGCAGCCAGGGAGAAAAACTCACCGGTGCCGCCGGCAGCGAACAGCGCGGTAGCGCCGTAAGGGGCCAGCCATTCCAGACGCTTGATGTAGCCCGCCTGGTGGAAGTCACCTTGGGCATTGAAATCGGTCACCGGGAAAGACAGCAGACCGTGGGAAAGGATGGACTTCAGTTCTTGTGGATTCATTATTCGAACACCCTGGGCGAAAACTTTCTGTCGAAAGATTATTGTTGGTTTGTTGATGTCGTACGTCATCGTACAACTATAAAAAGATTCGTCAACTGCAATTCATCAATTGCTTCATGTTCCGCGCGACGTTGAAACCGGGTTTCTTGACGTAGGAGGTTTTTCCTTTATGCTCGCCATAACTGTATATACATACAGTTATTAAGAAAGATTCCTACGACATAGCAAGGAGCTAACATGTCAGGTCTTGAACTCGCTGCACCCGAAAAAACCCCACCCACCCTGCGCTTTGAAGGCGCTGAACACACGGCCATCGGTGATGACACGCTGCTGCGTTTTGGCAAAGACGCACCGGCGATTCCCGCGCACCAGGTTGAACTGCACCTGCCCAACGGCCTGGCGCTGACCTACGGCCAAGTGATCGCGCTGGGCGGTGATTTTTATGGCATTCCCGGGCAGCCCATCAGTGATGGCGCCTCCCCCGCCGACCGCGTGCAACGTTTCAATGCTGCGTTTAATACGCTGGCCGTGCTGCCGGCCTCGCGGGAGGAAGCGAAGAAGATCCTCGCGGTGATGCAAAAGGAGATCAACGCGGTCAACCAGGCCATCAACGACGGCAAGCAGCCTCACGAAGCGTACGACGCGCTGGGTGATACGTTGTCGGAAGAATGGAACCGCATCACCGGCGGTGGCAGTGCGGTGTCGGGGTTGATCCCGCTGGGTCGTTACTTGAAATTGGCGGCGGACAACGCCGACCACTTCGGTGAATGGGCACTGTCGGCGTACCTGGCCGGCCATACGGCGGCGCTGCAACAGGCGGTGGTGGCCCATCAAACCGGCACCGATCAGGCACTGGAATTGGCTTACGCCATGAACAGCTTTGCTGATCACTTTTTAACCGACCTGTTTTCCGCTGGCCACCTGCGCGTGCCGCGCAAACAATTGGCCGCCGTGGTGACGCCGGGCGAACTGGGTTCGCTGATCAGCCGCTTCATGCACGATGAAGACAGCAAGTTCGGGCTCAAGGTGCGCAATGCCATGGGTGATCAATGGCATGCCTACGGCGATAAACGCTACTTCGACAGCATCGACGCGGCCAATCGAGTGCAGGTCAAACGTGCGGTGCAGGCGTCGGCGGATGAAATCTTCGAAACCTTCATCAGCGGCGTCGCGCCCTCCCCGGCCAGCTTCAAGGCGCCGCTGTATGTGCCGGACCTGAGCGCCGCGCAGAACCCGGCGAATCACTTCTCGCCGTTGTTCAAGATGGAGGGTGACAAGGTACTGCGTCGCAAGGACGTGAATGACCTGAACGACAAGCACTGGACGAATGATTGGTGGGGGTGGAGTACGTATCTGCTGCTCAAGGACTACAAGCCCAACCAGCCTGCTGGCTAACCCAAGCCAACAACAATCAACTGTGGGAGCTGGCTTGCCTGCGATAGCATCACCTCAGTTTCACTGAAGCACCGAGGTGCCTGCATCGCAGGCAAGCCAGCTCCCACACTGGATCTGCGCTGTCTTCAGTTACGTTGCGCTTCTGCCTCTTCATGGGCGTGGCGCAGCCGTTCACGGCTGTTGGTCAAGTGCAGGCGCATGGCCGCGCGTGCTGCGTCCGAATCCTGGCGGGCAATCGCCTCATAAATCTCTTCGTGCTCGCGGCTCAGGCGACTCATGTAGTGCTGCTGGTCATCATGGGCCAGGCGTGCCGAGTTCAGGCGGGTGCGCGGAATGATGCTGGTGCCCAGGTGAGTCATGATGTCGGTGAAGTAGCGGTTGCCGGTGGACAGCGCAATTTCCAGATGGAACGCGAAATCTGATGCGACGGCGTCGCCGGCATGGGCAGCGCTTTCGTTCAATGCATCAAGGGCCGCGCGCATCGCAGCCAGCTGTTCATCGCTACGACGCAAGGCAGCAAGCCCGGCGGACTCCACTTCAAGGCTGATACGCAGTTCCAGAATCGCCAACACATCACGCAACGTCACCACCGTGGCCGGGTCAATCCGGAAGCCGCTCGGGCTTGGCGTGTCCAACACAAAGGTACCGATGCCGTGGCGGGTTTCGACCTGCCCCGCCGCCTGCAAGCGCGAGATGGCTTCACGCACCACGGTGCGGCTGACCCCATGGGCCTCCATGATCGCCGACTCGGTGGGCAGTTTGTCGCCCCGCTTGAGCTGGCCGTCGCGGATCTGCTCGGACAACACCGTGACCAATTCCTGGGCAAGGCTGCGGCGCTTGCGGGGAAGACGAGGGACAGTGTTGGCGTTTTCCATGATGAATCATCTTTCTCGGCGAACTTGAGGGGGCATCATAGCCCATGGCGGTTGTACGATCACCGTTCTGACACGACTTTCATCCACATCCAGCGCGCAAAAAAATGCCCCGGCACAGGCCGAGGCATTTTTGAGGCTTACCCGAGGGTAAAAGCCGGTTACTTCACCACTTTCAGGCTCGGCCGACCGCTTGGGCGCGGTGGCTCGGCATCGGGTGGCGGCACGTCATCACCGTCTTCGCCTTCGATCGCTTCGTCCTCCTCGAAAGGCGACTCCAGATCAAACACCATGCCCTGACCGTTCTCCCGGGCATAAATGCCGAGGATGGCGCCAATGGGCACAAACAGCGTATGCGGCACACCGCCGAAACGCCCTTCGAAGCTCACCGCTTCGTTGTCCATGTGCAGGTGACGCACGGCACTGGGTGACACGTTCAGCACGATCTGCCCATCACTGGCAAAACCCTGCGGCACGTCAACCTTGGGAAATTCAGAGTTGACCAGCATGTGCGGGGTGCAATCGTTGTCCACAATCCACTCATAGAGCGCGCGGAGCAGGTAGGGTCGACTGGACTTCATCAGCGGCTCCTTAAGCCTTAGCGCATATCGCGTTCGACACCAGACAGACTCGCCTGGAAAGCCTCACGCGCAAACTGGCGCTCCATATAATCAAGCAACGGCTTGGCCGGCCGCGGCAGTTCAATACCCAGAATCGGCAAGCGCCAGAGTATGGGTAATAGGCAGCAATCCACCAAGCTTTGTTCCTCGCTGAGGAAAAAAGGCTTGTCGGCGAACAGCGGCGAAACACCGGTGAGGCTCTCGCGCAATTCCTTGCGCGCCACAACACGTGCCGCTTCTTTACTGCGTGAATCCAGAATCACATCCACCAGCCCGCACCAGTCACGCTGGATCCGATGGATCAGCAGGCGGCTGTTGGCACGCGCCACCGGGTACACCGGCAGCAAAGGCGGATGCGGGTAACGCTCATCCAGGTATTCCATCACCACGGTTGACTCCCACAACGCCAGGTCGCGATCGACCAGGGTGGGCAAGCTGCCGTAAGGGTTCACTTCGATCAGTTTCGGCGGATGACGACCCACCTCCACACTGATGATCTCGGCGCTGACACCCTTCTCTGCGAGCACGATGCGTACTCGGTGGGAATAGTGGTCGGCGGGGTCGGAGTAACAGGCCAACCGGTTGGTCACGCCCATGGCGGTCCTCCTCGCTTGTTGAAATTATCGAAAGCTCAAAAACGAGCGCGCCCAGAGAGCATCTCTGCAGCGTCAGGAAAACCCGACCGCTACGTGTTCAGAGATGCCGCTGGGCGCGCAAGATTAACAGCAATTGCTTACGGTTGGATCAATGCACATCCTTCCAGTATTCGCGTTTGAGCAGATAGGCGAATACAAAGAAGAAAGCCAGGTAAAGCAAGACGTACGTACCGATGCGCTGGTGCTGCAATTTGACCGGGTTGGCCGAGTAGGCCAGGAAGGTCACGAGATTTTTTACCTTCTCGTCGAACTGCTCTTCATTCAGCGTGCCGGTCTTGGGCACGATGGTCAGTTGATCGCACGCTTCATGAGTCAAAGGCGTGCCGGTCAACGGGTCATATTGCTTCTTGCCGTCTTCAACGACCTGAACCTGCTTGCATCCTACCACTTGGCGCCCCTGCAGGCCGACCAGAACGTTAGGCATACCGACGTTCGGGAAGACTTTGTTGTTCACGCCATAGGGGCGCGCAGGGTCTTCGTAGAAGGATTTCAGGTAACCGTAGAGCCAATCGGTACCGCGCACGCGCGCCACCAACGTCAGGTCTGGCGGTGCGGCACCGAACCAGGTCTTGGCGTCAGCCGGTTGCATGCCGATGGTCATGTGGTCGCCGATCTTGGCGCCGGTGAACACCGAATGGCTGAGCATCACGTCATGGGGGATGCCCAGGTCATCTGCCACACGCTCATAGCGCTGGAACTTGGCGCTGTGGCAGCCCATGCAATAGTTGGTGAAGGTACGCAGCCCATCCTGCATGGCAGCTTTGTCGGAGACGTCAATGTCGACTTTTTCCAACTCCGCGCCGTGCTCGGCGGCGAAGGACAGTAGCGGCAGGGCCGCAAGCATCAATGCTACGAATAATTTTTTCATCAGCCAGTCACCCTTTCCGGTACCGGTTTGGTCTTCTCGAGCCGGGTGTAGAACGGCATCAGAATGAAGTAGGCGAAGTACAGGAAGGTGCAAACCTGCGACAACAACGTACGCTCAGGGGTCGGCGCCAGAACGCCCAGCACGCCCAGGATCACGAACGAAATGCAGAACACCCACAGCCAGATCTTGCTCAGCCAGCCTTTGTAGCGCATGGACTTGACCGGGCTGCGGTCGAGCCAAGGCAACACGAACAGCACCGCAATCGCTGCGCCCATGGCAATCACGCCCATGAGCTTGTCGGGGATAGCCCGCAAGATCGCGTAGAACGGCGTGAAGTACCAGACCGGGGCAATGTGCTCGGGCGTCTTGAAGGCGTTGGCCTGCTCGAAGTTAGGCTTCTCCAGGAAGTACCCGCCCATTTCCGGGAAAAAGAACACGATCGAGCAGAACACAAACAAGAACACGACCACGCCGACGATGTCTTTGACGGTGTAGTACGGGTGGAACGGAATGCCATCGAGCGGGATGCCGTTCTCGTCCTTGTGCTTCTTGATATCCACACCATCCGGGTTGTTCGAACCCACTTCGTGCAGTGCCAGAATGTGCAACACCACCAGGCCCAGAATCACGATGGGCAAGGCCACCACGTGCAAGGCGAAGAAGCGGTTCAGGGTGATGCCGGAGATCAGGTAGTCACCACGAATCCACTGGGTCAGGTCGTTGCCGATCACCGGGATCGCGCCAAACAGCGAGATGATCACCTGGGCGCCCCAGTACGACATCTGGCCCCACGGCAGCAGGTAACCCATGAAGGCTTCGGCCATCAGCGCCAGGTAGATCAGCATGCCGAACACCCACACCAACTCGCGCGGCTTCTGGTACGAGCCGTAGAGCAGGCCACGGAACATGTGCATATAGACGACGATGAAGAACGCCGACGCGCCGGTGGAGTGCAGCAGGCGCAGGATCGAGCCGTACTCGACGTCACGCATGATGTATTCGACGGAGGCGAACGCTTCTTCCGCAGACGGCGTGTAACTCATCGTCAGCCAGACACCGGTGACGATCTGGTTGACCAGCACCAGCAGGGCCAGCGAGCCAAAGAAGTAGAAGAAGTTGAAGTTTTTGGGCGCGTAATATTTGCTGAGGTGGTCTTCCCACATTTTGGTAGCGGGGAAACGCGCATCCACCCAATCCATGAACTTGCTCATCAGGCTTTCTCCCCCTCGTTTACGCCAATGACAATGACATCGTCAGTCTCGTAGTGATGTGGCGGAACTGGCAGGTTCAAGGGTGCGGGTTGCGACTTGTAGACGCGGCCGGCGAGGTCGTAGTGAGAGCCGTGGCAAGGGCAAAAATAGCCACCGACCCAGTCCTTGCCAAGGTCTGCTGGAGCAACTTCCGGGCGGAAGGTAGGCGAGCAACCCAAGTGGGTGCAGATACCGATCAGCAGCAAGATTTCTGGCTTGATCGAGCGAACTTCCTTGTCGACGTAAGCGGGTTGGTCGGAATTCTTTGAATCGGGGTCAGACAGTTGCCCCTCGATTTTCTTCAGATTCCCCAGGATTTCCTCGGTACGACGAACGATGAATACGGGCTGACCGCGCCACTCAGCAATCATTTGCTGGCCTGGGTCGATCTTGCTGACATTCACCTTCACCGGTGCACCTGCGGCTTTCGCCTTGGCACTGGGAAACCATGACCCCACGAACGGGACCGCAGCCCCCACCGCTCCTGCAGCACCCACCACGGATGTGGCTGCTACCAAGAAGCGACGCCGGCCTGCATTCACGCCGTCATTGCTCATTCAGTCCTCTCCCATCAGCTTTTTGGCCTGTTAAATCAGGCGTCTACTAAGTGTTGAATCTTTACTTATAAAAATTTTGTCGGATGGTAATGAAAAGCCCCACGAATGACAAGGGAATTGCCCGAGCCTCGGCCTCCAGGCCTTGTAGTATAGGGCGTCTACGGATGTGGCAAGTTGTCACGGCGAAATTTGTGCATAAATCGCAGGCAATAAAAAACGCCCAGCTCCGTGAGGAGGCTGGGCGTTTTTGTAGAACGTAAAGCGAATTAACGCTTCGAGTACTGCGGACGCTTACGCGCTTTACGCAGACCGACTTTCTTACGTTCAACTTCACGAGCATCGCGAGTTACGAAGCCAGCTTTGCGCAGAGCGCCACGCAGGGTTTCGTCGTACTGCATCAGAGCGCGAGTGATACCGTGGCGGATTGCGCCAGCTTGACCACTTACACCGCCACCGATAACGGTGACGTAGATGTCGAACTTCTCAACAGTCTCGGTCAGTTCCAGCGGCTGACGAACTACCATGCGGGCAGTTTCGCGACCGAAGAAATTTTCCAGAGTGCGGTTGTTGATCGAGATGTTACCAGTGCCCGGACGCAGGAAAACGCGTGCGGTTGCGGTTTTGCGACGGCCAGTGCCGTAATTTTGAGTCGCCGACATAATGAACTATTCCGTTAAAACTTCAGTTCTTGGGGCTGCTGAGCAGCATGAGGGTGTACAGCGCCCGCATAGACTTTCAGCTTGCGAAACATATCGCGACCCAGTGGGCCCTTAGGCAGCATGCCTTTGACCGCGATTTCGATCGGGGCTTCAGGCTTCTTGGAAATCAGACCTTCGAAGTTCGAAGACTTGATACCGCCTGGGAAACCGGAGTGACGGTAGTACATTTTGTCTTGCGCTTTGTTGCCGGTAACACGTACCTGCTCAGCGTTGATGATGACGATGTAGTCACCGGTGTCAACGTGAGGGGTGTACTCAGGCTTGTGCTTGCCACGCAGACGGCTGGCGACTTCAGTGGCCAGACGACCCAGGGTCTGACCAGCGGCGTCGACGACAAACCAGTCGCGCTGAACTGTTTCCGGTTTTGCAGTAAAAGTTGTCATTCTTTAATAGCCTCAGGGGCCGCCCTGTAAATTAGACGGCGGATCTTACTGAATAGTGCGTACTTTGACAAGTCAAAGGCAGCCGGATACAGACGCTATCGGGGGCTCGGGTCAGCGCGTCCGTTCAACGGCAAGATTCTTCGGCAGACGGCGCATCACTTCCACTGCAGAAAGAGGTGGGCAATTATGCAGATTGCGAAAAAAAATTCAACCTGCTTTTATGATTGTTTTCCCCGAAGGAGTACCCGATGGATTATCGACAGCTGGGCCGTACCGATCTGAACGTGAGCGCGATAGCCTTGGGCACCATGACCTGGGGCGAGCAGAACAGCGAGGCAGAGGCCTTCGCACAAATCGAACGGGCCAAGGCCGCAGGGATCAACTTCCTCGACACGGCAGAAATGTACCCGGTGCCGCCCAAGGCCGACACCTACGCCACCACCGAGCGTTATATCGGCAATTACTTCAAAAGCCGTGGCGACCGCGCCGACTGGATCCTCGCCAGCAAGATCGCCGGCCCCGGCAACACCATCGACTACATCCGTGATGGCCACCTGCGCCACAACCGCAAGCACATCGTCGAAGCGCTGGATTCCAGCCTCAAGCGCTTGCAAACCGACTGGATCGACCTCTACCAACTGCACTGGCCTGAGCGCAGCACCAACTTCTTCGGCCAGCTGAGCTACAAGCACAAGGACGAAGAGGACCTCACGCCACTGGAAGAGACCCTCGAAGCGCTGGACGAACAAGTGAAAGCCGGCAAGATCCGCCACATCGGCCTGTCCAACGAAACCCCGTGGGGCACCATGAAGTTCCTGGCCCTGGCCGAAGCCCGTGGCTGGACTCGCGCGGTGTCGATCCAGAACCCCTACAACCTGCTCAACCGCAGCTTTGAAGTGGGCTTGGCGGAAGTCGCGATTCGTGAACAGTGCGGTTTGCTGGCTTATTCGCCCCTGGCGTTCGGCATGCTCAGCGGCAAATACGAAAACGGCGCACGCCCGGCCAACGCTCGTCTGACCGAATACAGCCGCTTCAGCCGTTACTTCAACCCGCAGTCGGAAGCGGCGTGCAGCCGTTATGTGGCACTGGCGCGGGAGCATGGCTTGGACCCGGCGCAGATGGCACTGGCGTTCGTGACGCAGCAGCCGTTTGTGACCAGCAATATCATTGGTGCCACGTCGCTTGAGCAGTTGGATAGCAACATTGCCAGTGCTGATCTGAAGCTGTCGAAAGAGGTACTGGAAGGGATTGAGGCGATTCAGAAGGATCATCCAAATCCAGCGCCTTGATTGATCTTTAGATAGCTATCGCAGGCAAGCCAGCTCCCACCTTTTTGATGTGTGAACACTGTCAAATGTGGGAGCTGGCTTGCCTGCGATGGCGCCCTCCAAAGCACCATCCAATCAAAGCGCCCGCGCAATAATTTCCTTCATGATTTCATTGGTCCCCGCATAAATCCGCTGCACCCGCGCATCCGCCCAGGCCCGCGCAATCGAGTATTCCCACATAAAGCCGTAACCGCCGTGCAACTGCACGCACTCATCAAGCACCTTGCATTGCAGGTCCGTGGCCCAGTACTTGGCCATCGCCGCCGTGGGCACATCCAGCTTGCCCTCCAGGTGCAAGGCCATGCACTTATCGACGAACACACGGCCAATCTGAATCTCGGTGGCCATCTCCGCCAACTTGAACCGGGTGTTCTGGAAATCCGCAATCGCCTTGCCGAACGCCTTGCGCTCACGGGTGTATTCCAGGGTCCACTGCAACGCCGCCTCGGCAGAAGACACAGCACCGATTGCCACGCTCAAGCGCTCCTGGGGCAGCTCCTGCATCAAGTAAGCGAAACCCATACCGGCCTGGCCCAGCAGGTTTTCCTTGGGCACGCGCATGTCCTGAAAGAACAGCTCGGAGGTGTCTTGGGCTTTCATGCCGACCTTCTCCAGCCGCTTGCCCTTGTCGAAGCCCGGCGTGTCGGCCTCCACCAGAAACAGGCTGGTGCCCTTGGCGCCGGCCTTGGGATCGGTCTTGGCGACGACGATCACCAGCTCGGCAAGGTAGCCGTTGGTAATGAAGGTTTTCGAGCCGTTGATCACGTACTCATCGCCGTCCAGCACCGCCGTGGTTTTCACGCCTTGCAGGTCAGAGCCGGCGCCCGGCTCGGTCATCGCAATCGCCGTGACCATCTCGCCGGAGATCAATTTGGGCAGGTACTTGTGCTTCAACGCTTCGCTGCCGTAATGCAGGATGTACGGCGCGACGATGTCCGAATGCAGGGAGAAACCGATACCGGTCAGGCCCATGCGGCCAATCTCCTCGATCACCACCGCGCTGTACAAAAAGTCCGCGCCCAGGCCGCCGTATTCTTCCGGCAGATGGGAACACAGCATCCCCGCCTCCCCCGCCTTGCTCCACAACCCACGGTCGACATAGCCCTGTTTTTCCCATTGCCCATGGAACGGCACGGCGTGTTTCTCGAGGAAGGTGCGCACGCTCTCGCGAAAGAGCTCGTGCTCAGAGCTGAACAAGGTTCTGGAGATCATGGGTCACCTGCATGGCATTGTCGGACAAGAGCGAGCCCACAGAGCCTATGCCGCGATGACGTCACGGGACACTGGACACATGCGACAAAAAATAAGACGATCCAGCCGTCTGGTGACCACTTTCCCCTATAAGAATAAATGAAATTATGTCTAACCAAATCTCTACGCCGTTGCGGCGCGTCAGCATTTTGGCCATTGATCGGGTATTCGCTTCTACCCTCATGCAAGCCAAGGATTTCTTCCACTTAGCCAGCCTGCGTTACGGCAAGCAACAAGGCCTGGGCCTGACGCCAGCGTTCGAAACGCGCCTGGTCAGCCCCGACGGGCAGTCAGTGTGCAGCTTCAGCGACGTGATCATACCGGTGGACGGCGGCCTGGAAGATGCCGACATCATCGTGCTACCGGCCTTCTGGGACGACTTCGACGCCCTCTGCACCCGCTACCCGCAAGTGCTGCCCTGGCTGCGTGAACAACACGCACGCGGCGCTGTGCTCTGCGGCGAAGCCACCGGGGTGTTCTGGCTGGCTGAAGCGGGCTTGCTCGATGGCAAGGAGGCGACCACCTACTGGCGTTTCTTCAATGCCTTCAGCGAACGTTTCCCCAAGGTCCAGCTCAACCAGGACAAGCACCTTACCGACGCCGACAACCTGTATTGCGCCGGCGGCACCACCTCGGCGTGCGACCTCTACATCTACCTGATCGAACGCTTCTGCGGCGCCAACATCGCACAGGCGGTGGCCCGCGACATTCTCTACGAAGTGCAGCGCAGCTACGCGCCGGGCCGCATCGGTTTCGGCGGGCAGAAGCTGCACCAAGATGTGATCATCCTGCAGATCCAGCATTGGCTCGAAGAGCATTTCGCCGACAAGTTCCGTTTTGAAGACGTCGCGCGGGAACACGGTATGAGCATCCGTAACTTCATGCGCCGCTTCCAGACAGCGACGGGCGACAAGCCTCTGCACTACCTGCAACGCCTGCGCATCGAAACAGCAAAAGGCCTGCTCTCGGGCAGCCGCAAGAGCATCAAGACCATCAGTTATGAGGTGGGTTACGACGATGCGAGCTTCTTCGCGCGGCTGTTCAGGCAGCACACCGAACTGTCACCCAACCAATACCGCCAGCAGTTCCAGCAGGCTGCATAACCCTCAAGCGCACACAAATCAATGTGAAAGCGGGCTTGCTCGCGAATGCGGTGGATCAGTCAATACATTCGGTGACTGACACTCCGCTTTCGCGAGCAAGCCCGCTCCCACATTTTGATTTGCGGCGTTCTTAGGGCTTGTGGCCGCGCGACAGGAATTCGTGGGATTGCATTTCGAGCAAACGGCTCAGCGTGCGCTGGAATTCAAAGTTCAAGCGACCGCCCGTGTAGAGGTCCTTGAGCTCGACTTCCGCCGAGATGATCAGCTTCACGTTACGGTCGTAGAACTCGTCGACCATGTTGATAAAGCGCCGCGCGATGTCGTCGGTGGTGACGCTCATCTGCTCTACGCCACTCAGGATCACCGCGTGGAAGATCTTGCCGAGTTCGATGTAGTCGTTCTGGCTACGCGGGCCGTCGCACAGTTGGCGAAACTCGAACCAGGCCACGTCATCGCAGGTACGCAGCGCAATGATTTCGCGGTTCTCGATCATCAACTTGTCGTTTTCCACCGCCTTCGTGCATTCCGGCGTCAGCGCGCGGAAGCTCTTTTTCAGGCTTTCATGCGCCGCTTCGTTCAGCGGGAAGTGGAACAGCTCCGCTTGCTCAAGGTGACGCAAACGGTAGTCGACACCGCTGTCGACGTTAACGATGTCGGTGTTCTGCTTGATCAGCGCGATGGCCGGCAGGAAGCGCGCGCGTTGCAGGCCGTCCTTGTACAAACCGTCGGGCACGATGTTCGAGGTGGCGACCAGGGTCACGCCATTCTTGAACAGCTCTTCCATCAAGGTGCCGAGGATCATGGCGTCGGTGATGTCGGAGACAAAGAACTCATCGAAGCAAATCACCCGCGCTTCGTCGGAGAAGCGCTTGGCGATAATGGTCAGCGGATTTTTCTCGCCCGGCAGCGTCTTCATCTCTTCGTGCACGCGCTTCATGAAGCGGTGGAAGTGGGTCCGCACCTTCTCCTTGAACGGCAGCGCTTCAAAGAAGGTGTCGACCAGGTAAGTCTTGCCTCGACCCACGCCGCCCCAGAAGTACAGGCCTTTGACCGGGGTGTGGTCTTTCTTGCCAAACAGCTTGCTGAACATCCCTGGCTTGCTTTGCGAGGCCGCGACCAAATCGTCGTACAGGCGCTGCAAATGACGTACGGCGTTTTCCTGGGCCGCGTCATGGAAGAATTCAGGGCGTTTCAGATCAGCTTGATATCGTTCTAGGGGCGTCATAATTTCGTTAGCAAGGCAACAAAAACGGGCCGTCACTGTAACGACGGCCCTGATTAATGGCAATCAACCCTTGGTCGGGTTAATCCTCGATTGGGGTCAACGCAACGCGCAAGGCGGCGATGGCAGCATCGCGCGACGTTTCGTCGGCGAATTCGGCGCTGTCGGCCACGACGGCATTGTCCAGCCAGACACTGAAGCTCAGGGCTTCCGTGCGCACATCCAGCGCGTCGCCGTTTTGCAGCTGCTTGGTGACGGCGCCAGCGGCTTTGCCATCGGCAAAATTGCGCGACAACAGCAATTGCTCGCCATCGGCGGCCAGCAGGCGGAAGCGGAAGCTGCCATCGTCTTCGCGAAAGCTTACAAAGCGCGCAGCTTTCGCGGCTTTCTTCTTCGCTGCAACCGGTGCGGCGGCCTGCTCGACGAACGAACGCAGGCCAACGGCCTCACGCAGCTCAGCAAGGAATGGCGCCGCCACGGCGCGGGCTTTTTTGGCGCCGACTAGCAGCAGGTCTTCCATGTCAGAGGGGCGCGACATCAACTGGTGATAACGCTCGCGCGCTTCGCCCAACTGGCTGTCCAGCAGCTGGAACAGGCGACTCTTCGCCTCGCCCCAGCCCAGACCTTGCTGCAGTTCGGCGCGGAATTCTTCTTCCTGAGCCTTGCTGGCAAACGCCTGGTACAAGGTGAACAGGTGCGAATTGTCCGGGTCCTTGGCTTCGCCGGGCGCGCGGGAATCGGTGACGATCCGCGAGATGGCGTCTTTCATGTCCTTGGCGCTGGTAAACAGCGGGATGGTGTTGTCGTAGCTCTTCGACATCTTGCGGCCATCCAGGCCCGGCAAGGTGGCGACGCTTTCTTCGATCAACGCCTCGGGCATGGTGAAGAATTCTTTACCGTTGCCAAACAGGTGGTTGAAGCGCTGGCCGATGTCGCGGGCCATTTCCACGTGCTGGATCTGGTCGCGACCGACCGGCACCTTGTGCGCGTTGAACATCAGGATGTCCGCGGCCATCAGCACCGGGTAGCTGTACAGGCCCATGGTGATGCCCGCATCCGGGTCTTCGCCGGCTTCCACGTTTTTGTCCACCGACGCCTTGTAGGCGTGGGCGCGATTGAGCAGGCCCTTGGCGGCAACGCAGGTCAGCAGCCAGGTCAGCTCGGGAATTTCCGGGATGTCGGACTGGCGGTAGAACGTTACCCGGTTTACATCCAGGCCACCGGCCAGCCAGGTCGCGGCGATTTCCATACGCGAGCGCTGGATGCGCTGCGGGTCATCGCACTTGATCAGGGCGTGGTAGTCGGCCAGAAAGTAGAAGGAATCGGCATTGGCGTCCTGGCTGGCAAGGATCGCCGGGCGGATCGCACCGGCGTAGTTGCCCAGGTGCGGCGTGCCAGTGGTGGTGATGCCGGTGAGGATGCGGGTACGAGTCGTCATGGGTAATCGCTTATCAGACTGCTATCAATTCGAAAGACGGGGCAGCACCAGATCCTTGAGATCGGTGAGCTTGCCATGAAAAAAGTGCCCGCATTCTGCCACTTTCAGCAGCTCATGGGGGCGATTCAGGGCTGCCGACCAGTCGTAAACGGCTTGCGGGTCGACCACCTCGTCGGTTTCCGGCTGGATCAGGGTCAACGGGCACCCTTGGGGCAGCACGTCGGTATCGCGCAGGCGCATCACGGCGGCGGCGACCATAAACAGGTGCGCGAGCTGTTCGCCCTTGGCTTCCAGACGCCCGCCGAGGCTGGCGGCCACGTAACCGCCGAAGGAGAAACCGAGCAGGGTGATTGGCAGGTCGGGGTGTTTTTCCCGCAGCCAGGTGGCGGCCGCTTCGGCATCGTCCACTTCACCGGTGGCCATGTCGTGGGTACCGGCGCTGGCACCGACGCCACGGTAATTGAAACGTAAAGTAATCAAACCGGCATCGCGGGCGGTGCGTTGCAGGGTCGATACGACTTTGTTGAGCATGGTCCCACCCTGCACCGGGTTGGGGTGACAGATGAGCGCCAGGCCGCGTGGCTCGGGGTGATCCAGGTACAGGGCTTCCAATTGGCCCACTGGGCCATCGATCAAAACGGGGGTTTCACGCATGAGCAAGGAATGAACTCCGTGACCTCTCAATGGGTCGACTCGTCTAGCTAAAAGTCTGTGCATGGCATCATTGCGAGCTTAATCGCGGTATACAGCGCAGGTTTGAGCCGTTAACGTAAAGCAAAGCCGTTTATAGAGGAAGGACTCGTGGAACACTCGCTCTTAGTTTGGTTGTTGCCGACTCTTGCCCTGGTTGCCGGTGTCGCCATTGGATTCCTGGTTGCTCGCCTGCTGCCGAATGCCGCGCCTAACCGCACGCAGCGTCAGCTGGATGACATTCAGGAACGTTTTGACAGTTACCAGAATGAGGTGGTTACCCACTTCAACAGCACCGCGACCCTGGTCAAGAAGCTCACTCAGAGCTACCAGGACGTACAGGATCACCTCGCCGATGGCGCTAACCGCCTGGCCCTCGACGACATCACCCGTCAGCGTCTGCTGGCCGCGTTGCATTCCGATGCACCGCAAGCTCCACGGGAACGCCTGACTCCTCCGCGTGAGAATCAGGAACCGCCACGGGACTACGCGCCAAAAACGCCAAACGCCCCAGGCATGCTGGATGAGCATTACGGCTTGAAGAAGTAAGTCATTTTCAAGCGTTAAAAAAGCCCGGCTGATCGATGATCAGCCGGGCTTTTTGTTGGGTATACAAACCCTCAAACGACACCGGTCAAATGTGGGAGGGGGCTTGCTCCCGATAGAGGTCTATCAGTGCCAAATACTCTGACTGATACGCCGCTATCGGGAGCAAGCCCCCTCCCACACTGACCGCGCTCCGACTTCAGGAGGTGGTTTGTTCCTGCAATAACCCACCTTCAATCCGCACATGCCGCCCATGGAAACGCTTAAGGCTGCTGCGGTGCCCAACGCTGACAACACTCAACCCCGGCAACTCATCAATCAACGCCTGATACAGCGTCGCCTCATCCTCTTCATCCATGGCCGAGGTCGCCTCGTCCATGTACAACCATTGCGGAGCAAACAACAGTGCGCGGGCAAAGGCCAGGCGCTGCTGTTCACCCGGGGAGAGCATGCGCTGCCAATGGTTAGCCTCATCCAGACGCGCGACCAAATGTGGCAAGCGGCAGGTTTCCAGCACCTGTGCATAACGTTCCGCCGAGTAGACGCTGTCGTCCTGTGGATAACTCAACGCAGCCTTGAGCGTACCAATCGGCAAATACGGCTTCTGCGGCAAAAACAGATAACGCGCCGCCGGCAGACGAATACTGCCGTGGCCCGCCGGCCACAAATGCCCCATGGCCCGCAGCAGCGTACTTTTACCGCTGCCGGAACGCCCGCTGAGCATCACCCGCTGGCCCGGCTCCACCGTCATGTCGGCATGGGTGAGCAAGTGACGGCCATCGGCCAGGTCCATGCCCAGGCCCTGCACCACCAGACGCTCGCCTTCACCGCGCACATCGATCGCCGCAGGACGCTGTTCATTGTCACGCATGGCTTGCTGGAAACTCAGCAGACGGTCACTGGTGGCGCGCCATGAGGCGAGGTCGGAATAGGCACTGATAAACCAGCTAAAGTTGCCCTGCACGTTGCCGAACGCCGAGTTGATTTGCATCAGCTCACCCAACTCGATCTTGCCGGCGAAATAACGCGGCGCCGCCACAATAAAGGCAAAAACAATCGCGATCTGTTCATACCCGGCGGTAAAGAACGTCAGGCGCTTGGACACTCGCATGATGTCCCAGTAGTTCTGCCAGACCTTGCCGAACCGCGTGCTCAAACGCTGTTTTTCATTCGGCTCGCCGTTGTACAGGGCAATGCTCTCGGCGTTCTCACGCACACGCACCATGGAGAAACGCAGGTCCGCTTCGAAGCGTTGTTGTTGGTTGCTCAAGCCAATCAAGCGACGGCCAATCAGGTGAGTCAGCCAACTGCCCACGGCGGCATACAGCAGCGCGCACCAGAACATATAGCCAGGGATGGTGATACCAAACACTTCAATGCTGCCCGACACGCCCCACAAAATAACCGAGAACGACACCAGGCTGACCACATTGCGCAGCAACCCCAGTCCCAGGCTCAACGTCGTCGAGGTGAAGTTGTTGAGGTCTTCGGAAATCCGCTGGTCCGGGTTATCGGTGTAACCGCCCTGCTCCAGCTGGTAATAGTTTTTGTTGCCCAGCCAGCGCGTGAAGTGCTTTTCGGTGAGCCAGGCGCGCCAGCGAATGGTCAGCATCTGGGTCAGGTACAAACGGTAAACCGCGCCCAGAATAGCCACGGTCGCAATACCGCAGAAATAACCGATCAACCGCCAGAAGGCCTCGGTGTCCTTCTTCTCCAGGGCGTTGTAGAAATCCTTGTACCAGTGGTTGATCCACACGGAGATCGCCACGCTGAACAGCGACAGTGCAATCACCGCCGCTAACAGCAACCAGGCCTTGCCCTTCTCTTCACTGCGCCAATAGGGCGTGATCATCGCCCAGGTTCGGCGAAAGAAGTGCCCACGCACCGCGTCGTTGGCCGCGGAATACTCAGCGTTCTGATTCATCGTTCAGGCTCTGTAAGAAAATGTGACAGGCTTTCGAACCGATCATAGACGATCGGTTCAAGGCTCCGTGCGGCCTGAAGCAAATTGTTCAGACTTTGTTCAGCGCCATAAAGGATGCATCAGCAGCTTAATGCCGCACGCATCAAGATACTTCGTCCTACCTCGGAAGAAAAAAGAGGTGACATAAGCCGTGGAACGTTGCCTACCGCTTCGCCACACAGGAAACAGTCAATAAACCTACTGTTCGAGGCTCGATTTATGCACATTGGTACTCAACGCGTCAGCCCTTACCCGGCCTCGACAGAGCCAAAACTACCATCCGAAAACAACGCTGACCCGGCCGATGCTGTTGTTCGCCACAAGCGTTCGATCAACTCCAGCTCGCCCAACGACCAAGAGTTGGTGCAGGAGGTCAGATTAATTGGCAAGTCGCCAGGGCGCGGCTTCGAAGAAGTGAGTGTCAATCCTGATCCGGGTAAACGTGTGGGGCTCGCAGAAAAAGTACCGCCGTCCACCCTTCCAGACCTCAATATCAACGTTGACCCGGCCGTGCGAGAAATCACCGACTCGTTCAACAGCGTCGAGCAAGAGGCAGCAAACTTCCTCAAGAAAAAATTTGCTGAATTCGCGCAAAAGGCAAAAAGCCCGGCGGATAAAGAACAGTGGGATATAGACCCTGATAACACGTTTCTGGTGACGTTCGATTACAACACCACTGGAGAAAGGCCTTACCCCGCAAAGGTCATCCAAAGAATCTCGTTAACCCAGGCGCTGATTCAAAATGCACAGGCCACGCCTGCGGGGCAAGGGTATGAAGTGCCCTTCTACCCGGGCGGACCGGAAGTCATCGTCAAACCTGATCTGAAAACACTCAGGCCCGCAACGTTCGACCTTTCAAGCCGCTTCAACCCCAACAGGGAACTGGCCAACAACACCCATACTTTCCAGGGCATTTACAAAGAGTCCGCCGAAGAGCCTGCACCGGTTTACAACGGGGTAAGCCAAAGTTCGATCACGCCTGCCGAATTCAAAAAACTGATTTGGAAGGCTGATTTTCAACAGCCTTACAAAGCGTTTCTGGATGAGTTCTGGACCCACCACCTGGACAAATACCCCGTGCTGGCCAAAGCGTCGTTCATCCAATCCGCCATGGCCCAGCGTCAAGAGGGCAGCCTGACCCCGCAAGGTCGTGAGCTGATCATGCGAGCTGCGGGTATGTCAGGTAATCAGGCGTCATGGCCGGACATCCAGTACGAAGACTTGCAGAAGAACCCACCCAATGACCCCAACATTGAACTGGGTTTAATCAAGCTCGGCAGCTATCAATCCACCGACCTTGTGTACATAACGGATACCAAGAGCACGCCTGCACTGACGCTGCTTTACATACCCGGGAACTCCTCCCCCATTCACAGCTTCAGCAGCCAGGCGGAAATGAAGCAATGGCTCGCAACACAAATGGCCGACCCTACAAAACGTGCTGCGATGGCGTTGCACTTCGCATTGAAAGACAAACCCAATGGCTTCGCACGAGCCGGCATAGACGAAACGCTGGCAGGTCTTGGTAGCTGGCCTGAAAAACGTGAAACCCCGGGTGGGTTACTCAATTACGACCACAGGGCCTTTACCGGTTTTTGGGATCCGCAAACATTCATCACCACAGAACCGCACCACCTGCCGTTCGATGAAATCGCGAAACGCCAGAAGAACCGTTCCTATGCGGATGCCGATGTCCAGATAACCAGTGATGCAGATCAAACTAAAAAGGCTGTCTTGTCAGCCCTGGAAAAATCCACAAAAGTCGCACTGTTTCTGACCCCGCTGGCGTTAGTGATGCCCGAAGTGGCATTGGTGCTGGATGCCTTTTATCTGGCGGATGGGGTAACCACCACGGTGATTGGCATTGACGACACAGTGCACGGTAAACCCACTGGCACCGAGCGCATTGCGTTCGGCGTGTTCAATGCCGCTACCGTCGTGATCCCGCATATCGCAAGAGGGGGCAAGGCAGCAGAGGGCGCCGCCGGTGAAATCGAGTCCAATGCACTCCACGTCGATGATAAACCTGCACCGACTGCCCCGGAGCCATCGCATCTACAACTACCGGACACGTCCCGACAGTTGCCCGACTTCAGCGCCTACGCCATGCCGGATAACTTCCTTGAGGGTCGAACCCTGAGGGGGGATGGCACGTATCAAGTCGGCGAACGGTTCTTTGTCCGTTACACGGATGGCACAGGTGTCAGCAGAGTATTTGAGATCAGCCGAAACTATAAAACCGAGAATGGATACGTTCGGGCCATTCATCCGGCGACCGGGAAGACAGCGATGTTCTTGGAGTCGGCGGGCAACGGAGAATGGCGTTTAAACACAATGAAGGGCGGCGGCAAGAAAACCATCACGCATGCGCCGCAGAGAAAACCGCTCTCGCAAGACAATGCTATTCCACGCGCCTCGACGGATCAGTCATTGATCAATCATCAGGATTGGCAGTCGATAGTGGATTCGGGCATGTACAACGGCCAACCGGTTTATATTCACTACACCGACAAGGCGGGCGCAGAAGCGATTGCTCGCGGGCAAGCCATCAATGATGCAGCGCGGGGTGCAACGCGAGAGGGCTCGAAGGGCGGTGTGTACGTTAATCCCCCGGGCCAGCAATTCAACAGCGAGAACGTCGAAGACCTGTTGTTTTTAGGTAACGAGCGTTATGTGGGCAGGGGCGACTACATGGTCATATTCAGCACTGACCAAGTCCCGCAGGAGCTCGGCGCGATCACTGCCGGCAGCCCGTTCGTCGAATTGAAGATGCCCAGGGACATAAAGCTGGCGCCATCAAACTTCCTCTACCTGGGCCCGAATAAGTTCCCCAACTATTTCGGTTGAAGGCCGCTTGGAACAGCGCAGGAGTGGTTGCAGGCACTGCTGAAATAAGCGGGTATTCCCCGGCTATTTCAGCAGGCCGCCCCGACCGCTTAGCGCCGGACCGGGCGCTTTTGCAATTTGCGCTGCAATGTACGGCGGTGCATGCCGAGGGCGCGAGCTGTGGCGGAGATGTTGCCTTCGTGCTCGGTCAGCACGCGCTGGATGTGTTCCCACTGCAGACGGTCCACCGACATTGGGTTTTCCGGCACCAGGGTGTCGAGGTCGGCGTGTTCGGACAGCAAGGCCGCCAGCACGTCGTCGGCGTCGGCCGGTTTGCACAGGTAGTTGCAGGCGCCGCGCTTGATGGCTTCGACGGCGGTGGCAATGCTGGAGTAACCGGTGAGGATCACCACGCGCATTTCCGGGTCGAGTTCCAGCAGTTTGGGCAGCAGCACCAGGCCTGAGTCGCCGTCCATTTTCAGGTCGAGTGCGGCGTAGTCCGGCAAGTCCGCCTGGGCGATGGCCAGGCCTTCTTCGGCCGAGCCTGCGGTGCTTACGCGAAAACCCCGGCGGCTCATGGCGCGCGCCATGACGCGGGTAAAGGTGGCGTCGTCATCTACCAGCAACAAATGCGGCAGTTCTTCGCCTTCGACTTGGATCTCGTCACTCATCGATATCTCCTCGTGCGACACGTGGCAGGCGCAGCTCGGTGAGCGTACCGCCTTCCTCATGACTATAGAGTTTCACTGAGCCGCCCGCGCGGGTCACGCTGGCCTTGCTCAAAAACAGGCCGAGGCCGAAGCCTTTGCCCTTGGTGGTAAAGAAAGGTTTGCCGATCTGTTCGGCAATGGCCAGCGGCACGCCCGCGCCGTGGTCACGAATGCTGATGGTCACGTTTTCCGCGTCCCAGTCCAGCTGCACGCCCAACCCTTCGGGGCACGCGTCGGCGGCGTTGTTCAACAGATTGAGCAGCGCCTGGGTCAGGTCCGGCGGTGGCGCCATGCGCGGCACGCTGCCCTGGCCCAACAGATGAAAGCGATAACTGGCTTCGGGGCGCATCAGGTGCCAACGGTTCAGGGCTTCGTCGAGCCACTGGGTCACGTCCTGCATCTCCACCGCCAAACGGCGATTGGCTTCGGCGGCGCGCACCAGTTGCTGCAAGGTTTGCTTGCACTGCTTGACCTGCTCCTGCAACACGCCCAAGTCATCCTGCAGGGCCGGGTCGTGGTGGTCCTGGACCATTTCGTTAAGCAGTACGCTCATGGTGGCCAGCGGCGTGCCCAACTCATGGGCGGCACCGGCGGCCTGGGTGGCGACGGCCAGCAATTGCTGATCGCGCAGGCCTTCTTCACGGCGAATGGCGCGCAATTCTTCCTGGCGGCGCAGCTCTTCGGCCATGCGCGCGGCAAAAAAGGTGATCACCGCAGCCGAGAGGGCGAAACTCAGCCACATCCCGTAGATCTGCAAGTTTTCGCGGGCGATGGGAAAGGTTTGCAGCGGATAGAACCGCGCCAGCAGCAAGGTGTACAAGGTCAGCGCGATACCCGACAACACCACCGAAAAGCGCCACGGCAAGGTCACGGCGGCGATGGTCAGGGGCACCAGGTAAAACGAAACAAAGGGGTTGGTGGAACCACCCGAGAAATAAAGCAACACACTGTGGATAAACAAGTCGCAGGCCAACTGCAGGGCGTATTCCAGCTCGGTCACCGGCCAAGTAGTGCGCAACCGGATGGCGGTAAACGCACAGAGCACAGTGGAAAAACCGAGGGTCACGGCCAGTTGCAGCCAGGGCAGTGGCAGCAGGTCGAACCAGTAGGCGAGCCCGACGGAACCGGCCTGCGCGGCCAATACCAGGGTTCGAATGAACGTCAGGCGCCAGAGGTTCTGGCGTGTGGCGGAAGTCAGTTTTACGGCGGCGAGCATGAGCTCTCCCGGTGAGCGCTGCAGGCGGATCGGCACGAGTATAAACGAAGCGGGCCCGCCGCCACGGCCTGTGTGGCTCTTTGACGCAGGCCGCTCAACCTACCGTTCGTCGGCCTGGGCCGCACGTGTAGGGAATGTGTAAACCCGAAGAACCCGATACCACCGTCTACAGTCATACCGAACACGACTATCCCAAGGAGCTTCCATGTCTCGTTTCACTCGCAGTGCAGCCGTTATCACCCTCGGCGTCGGCGCCCTCGCCAGCCTGCCGGCACTTGCCGCCGATGCGCTGAACTACAACCAGATTTCCCTGCGTGCCGAAGTCAGCCAGGAGGTTGCCCGCGACAAGATGATCGTGACCCTCTACACAGAATCCCAGAACAGCGACCCGGCCAAGCTCGCCGCTGAAATCACCAACACCGTGAACAAGGCGCTCGGCGAGGCCCGCGAAGTCAAAGGCGTGACCCTGCGCCAGGGCAGCCGCAACAGCTACCCGATCTACGATAACAAGAACCAGAAGATCACCGGCTGGCGTGAACGCGCCGAATTGCGCCTGGAAAGTGCGGACTTCCCTGCCCTGTCCAAGCTCACCGGCGACCTGCTGAACACCCTGAAAATGGAAAACATGGACTTTGCCATCGCCGACAGCACGCGCAAGTCCAGCGAAGACGCGCTGCTCAAAGACGCGGTCGCCGCATTCAAGGCGCGAGCCCAGTTGGCCACCGATGCACTCGGCGGCAAGGGCTATAAAATCGTCAACCTGAACTTCAACACCAATGGCTACCCGCAACCGTATGCGCGCAATGGCGCGATGATGCTGAAGGCCGCGATGGCCGATTCGGCGCCGACGCCGGAAGTGGAAGCCGGCACCAGCCAGGTCCACATGAGTGCCGAAGGGGTAATTGAAGTTCTTCAGTAACTCTTTTCGAGGCATAAAAACGGCGCGGCCCTTTAAGGCTCGCGCCGTTTTTTTTAAGCGAGCTGTATGCCCGTCGACGTAAGATTTTCCGCTCGTTATACATATGCTGAGTACACCGCACGGGCATAAGGTGGAACTCTTTTCGCGCAAGTAACCACCCAGTTGCACGTCATTCAATACGGACACTGTCGCACTCGAGCACTCAACCCTGACTCGACAGACGCATTCGCACTATGCGTTCAACTCCACAGCTGTAAACAAACCACGCGACAGCAAAGACACATCAATTGATGACGACGCAACGTTATGCAGTGTGCGCACCGCCCTTCTTATTCAGGCACGCCACGCTATGAATTAAAAACCATACCTATAACGAGCCGCTCATGACCATAAGCCTTACTTCGCTGCCGCAGCCTTTCGTCACTGCCCCTCCAACACCGGCTGTACACACGCGCACGACGCGGGCAGTTGTTGCCTCGCCACCGCAAGAAAATATACGTTTGGGAACACCCAGCGGCGAGCAAGATAAAAAGATAAGTCCTGGCGAAAAACCGACACTGGCTCCAACTCCCAACCATGAGCTTGATTTTGCCAAGGCTGTTATTTATGGCTCCGTCAATGTCTCACCTCCCACGCAAAGCTATACGCAACAGGAACGTCTTCAGCACGTCGATGCGTTTGCCGCGCGCGTTGTGGTGCAAATCAAACACATAGAAAGTGGTGAGGAAGGCGAAAGCAATATCAGGTTCCAGAAGACTCGCCAGTTCCTGGAACCGGCCGGTTACTTCAGCGGTGGGTTGTTGGCTGCCGGGTATGACCCGCATGAAAAAATCACGGTGACGTTCAACGCTTATGTCGGCAAATGGAAGCCGGAACATAAAACCAATACCGATGAACGCACCTACTTTGCCTGGGAAATTGCAGCCGGGGCCCTTAAGCACGACAGGCCCGCAGGCGGCGGCCTGCTGAATTTCCAAACAATGGAAATTCAGCCAAAAGACCGGAACAAGATCAACGGTCTGGAAGCGCTGGGCGCACGGCTGCAGGATCATTGGACCGATGAAATAACCAAACCCATGCAGGACGCGTCAGGCGCATTGGCGAAGCGTTCGGGAAAAGCCGATGCCTATGCGGTGCGGGGCACTTTACAAAGCCTGCGTAACGACAAACACAGTTATGAAAAACTGACACCTGCCGGGCAGGAAGCGATCAACCGCACGCTGGATAAGAACGGTAATGTGGTGATTCCAAATGTATACGGCTACCCATTGGCCGGGTATGCATTTGTTCCGTACGTTAACTATCACGGCGATTATGACCACAGGCCCAATAAAGGTCTGATGATTGACCTGAAGAACGGCAAGATCAATGAAATAAACGGCGATAAAGACTTTGCCAACTGGGCAAAAGAAAACCGCAGTGAACTGCAGCGCAGTTTCAACTCCAAAGACCGCCAGGGCGGCAAAGATGCTCATTGGCCGAAAGCGATTGATGTACTCGACAACTTGATTGCAGGAAATCACGCCACCTACCCGGGACGTCAAAGCCTGTTCAAGGATAAAGCGGTACCGGTGAGGGAGACGTTTAATTACTCCCAATCGCGAAAAGACGACTATGTTTTGAAGTTCGGCAAGCTTAATAACGGTATTGCCGCCGACTATCAGGCGCTGAATGCCAGGAATGCACAATCGGACGACCAGACAGAAGTGTTTGGCTCCGCGCAACAAAGCTGGAAGGGCGCCAAAGAATTGTGGGGACGTACCTTCGGTTACATCCCCGTCGTGGGCAACACGGGCAATATCGTCTTTGGCATTCATGACTCCCTCCATGGCAAGACCGCCGACGATCGCGTGGGCGGCACCGCCGCAGCGGTGATATCGGGCCTGCAGCTGGCCCACGAAATTGCACCCTCTGCCGTGGAAGCCGGGCTGGGTGAACCTTCGCTCCCCGCCCAGTCCGCCACGAGCCCGCATTACCGTTGGAAATATGACGAGCAGTCGAGCGATTTTGAGTTCGTGCGAACCCCAAAGGCTTCGACAAACGCTGAAACAGGCGCAGTCAAACCTGCAACCACGCCTGCCTCATCCTTTCCGGGGATGCAGGAAATAAAGTACAGGGGCAAAACGTATTTCGTTGCTGATAAACCCGATGCGTGGGACGGCACGGCTTACTTGTTGCGCGTCAAGGATCCGAAGGATTCATCAAAATTGGCGAGCAGCGCCATTATTGCCAGCCCTGATGAAACAGGGGTGTGGACCAAAGCCGGCGAAACCGGTGGCGGACGATGGTTCTGGAATCGCCCGATCACCTCAACCGCCAGTGATGAATCATTGTCGACGCCCAAGTTTTCGGAGCGATTTGTTGAGTCTGATGGTTCGAAAATCCCCGGCTCTGCCAAGTTTGACGACTACTTGAACGTTGACGAAAGCAAAGACTATACGTTCATCAATAATCTCTTCAGCGACGGTCCAAACGTTAAAAGGCGCCTTGCCGTCTCCTGGAGAATCGATGACGGGCAGTTCGCGGTGACCGAGACCGAGCGAGCCCAGCCCATTGACGGTTACAACAGCGAGTACTCCACGAGCTTCCCGGTCGACTTGAACCGAGGCGATTACACAATCGTTACCAGAGAAGGTGCTACTGAGGTGCGCACCAAGCTGGATTTCAGGTCAACGTCCGATGAGGAAACGATTAAAACAAGGCTTGCCACACTGGAAGCCACCATTCCCGACCCGAATCTGAGAGCCCGTATTTCAGAGGTTGCTCACCAAGGCGCATCGTTTCCTGCGTTTGTAGAACTCATGCCACCGGTATTGAAGGAGGGTTACAGCGTTTCAGCGGGCGAGAAGTATTTCACCATTGAATACAACCCGGGCAGTGATACCCACACGGTCAAGGCCACTACAAAATGGGACCTTAAACTTCTGACCGAAGACGGTGGCGTCACCAATCGAGACCTGGATATCACCACTTCTCGGATATTCACGATACGGGCAAGCAATGATGTGAGCGGCGACGGTTATGTCATTGATAAATCCGCACCCACCCGAATAGAAATCTCTACACCAGCCGCGGTGTAAGGGGTAATACATGGGTCTTGCGTGAGGGCTGGCACCGCAACTAACGCCAGCCGTCTCTACCTGACAAGCCTGAACGGCGGTAACCTCGGTGACCGCCGTTTTCGTTTGGGCAGCAACATATGCCTGCCACTTCAGGAGTCTCCATGGAAAGAACCGCCTTCAAACCGCTGCTCCTGGCTGCAAGCCTTGTGGCATTCATGCCGATGGCCCAGGCCGCCAGCACCCTGGTCTACTGCTCCGAAGCCAGCCCCGCCGGCTTCGACCCCAGCCAATACACCAGCGGCACCGACTTTGATGCGTCCGCCGAAACCGTGTTCAACCGCCTGACCCAGTTCAAGCGTGGCGGCACCGAGGTAGAACCCGGCCTGGCGACTAGTTGGGATGTCTCCCAAGACGGCCTGACCTACACCTTTCACCTGCGTGATGGGGTTAAATTCCACACCACCGACTATTTCACGCCGACCCGCGACTTTAATGCCGATGACGTGGTGTTCACCTTCAATCGCCTGCTGGATGCCGACAGCCCGTTCCGCAAGGCTTACCCCTCCGAGTCGCCGTACTTCACCGACATGGGTTTAAACACCACGATTAAAAGCCTCGACAAGGTCGATGAGCACACCGTGCGTTTTAACCTGAATAACGTCGATGCCTCGTTCGTGCAGAACCTGGCCATGAGTTTTGCCTCGGTGCAATCGGCCGAATACGCCGCCCAACTCTTGAAGGAAGGCAAGGCCGAGGAGATCAACCAGAAACCGATCGGCACCGGCCCGTTTGTGTTCAAGCGTTACCAGAAAGACTCGCAGATTCGCTACGCCGCCAATAAACAGTATTGGAAACCCGAGGACGTAAAACTCGACAACCTGGTGTTCGCCATCACCCCGGACGCCGCCGCGCGCCTGCAGAAACTCAAGGCCGGCGAATGCCAGGTCAGCGGCTACCCGCGCCCAGCCGACATCGAAATCATGAAGCAGGACCCGAACCTGCGCGTGCTGCAACAAGCCGGGTTCAACCTGGGTTTCCTGGCCTACAACGTGACGCACCCGCCGCTGGACCAGCTCAAAGTGCGCCAGGCACTGGACATGGCCATCGACAAGCCAGCAATCATCAAGGCCGTGTACCAGGGCGCCGGGCAATTGGCGCAGAACGCTCTGCCTCCGGCGCAGTGGTCTTATGACCCCACCATCAAAGACGCCCCGTACGATCCAGCCATGGCGCGGGCGCTACTAAAAGAAGCAGGGGTTGCACCAGGTACCACCATCAATTTGTGGGCGATGACGGTTCAACGCGCCTCCAATCCGAACGCGCGGATGTCGGCGCAGATGATCCAGCAGGATTGGGAAAAAGTCGGGATCAAAGCCAACATCGTCAGCTATGAGTGGGGCGAGTACATCAAACGCGCCAAAAATGGCGAGCACGACGCGATGATTTACGGCTGGACGGGCGACAACGGCGACCCGGATAACTGGCTGGGCGTGCTCTACAGTTGTGCTGCGGTCAAGGGCAGCAATTACGCCAAATGGTGTAACCCGGCCTACGACAAACTTGTGCAGCAGGCCAAGGTCAGCAGCGACCGAGAGCAACGCATCAAGTGGTATCAACAGGCGCAAAAAATCCTTAAGGAACAGGTACCTATAACGCCTATTGCGAACTCGACGGTTTTCCAGCCCCTTCGCAAGGAAGTGCAGGACTTCAAGATCAGCCCCTTTGGTCTCACGCCGTTTTACGGTGTCAGTCTAGATAAGTAACAGGTGCGCCCCAACCGAGTGCGCCAGGCCGCTCGGTTGGGCTTTTTTGGTGCGCGCCATGCACCGAAAAAAGCCTATATATAGACGCATTTGTGTACAAACTTTCATAAATGCGACATTCCTGTACGTTCGTACCACACTTTGACCTTCACGACGGTTCAACATCTTGCAATGGGTATGGCGCCTGCATAAGTATCCGCAGGCCGACTCACGAGGTCGCCCTCACCACCAAAAATGACAACAAATCATGAGGCCAACATGCTTAAACACGCAGTCCTTCCGCTTCTAGTGAGCGCTGGCCTTATGGCCGCAGCTCCTTTCGCCCAAGCGGCGAGCAACCTGGTGTTCTGCTCCGAAGGGAGCCCGGCCGGTTTTGATCCAGGCCAGTACACCACCGGAACAGACTTCGATGCCTCGGCCGAAACCATGTTCAACCGTCTGACCCAGTTCGAACGCGGCGGCACCGCTGTGGTTCCTGGGCTGGCCACTACCTGGGACGTTTCCCCGGACGGCCTGACGTACACGTTCCACCTGCGCGACGGCGTGAAGTTCCACACCACTTCGTACTTCAAACCGACCCGTACCTTCAATGCCGATGACGTGCTGTTCACGTTCAACCGCATGATCAACAAGGACGACCCGTTCCGCAAAGCCTACCCAACCGAGTTCCCGTACTTCACGGACATGGGTATGGACACAAACATCAAGAACATCGAGAAAGTCGATGACCACACCGTCAAGTTCACCCTTGGCACCGTGGACGCCGCCTTCATCCAGAACCTGGCGATGAGCTTCGCGTCGATCCAGTCCGCTGAATACGCAGCCCAGCTGTTGAAAAACGGCACGCCACAGGACATCAACCAGAAGCCGATCGGCACTGGCCCGTTCGTGTTCAAGAGCTACCAGAAAGACTCGAACATTCGCTACACCGGCAACAAGGACTACTGGAAACCGGATGACGTGAAGATCGATAACCTGATCTTCGCCATCACCACCGACCCGTCGGTACGTATCCAGAAGCTCAAGAAAAACGAATGCCAGATCACCCTGTTCCCGCGCCCTGCCGACCTGAAAGCGCTGGGTGAAGACAAGGACCTGAAACTGCCGCACCAGGCCGGTTTCAACCTGGGCTACATCGCTTACAACGTCATGCCAGTGCTCAAGGGCCAGACCGCCGCCAACCCGCTGTCCGACCTGCGTGTACGTGAAGCGCTGGACATGTCGGTGAACAAGCAGCAGATCATCGACTCCGTGTACCAGGGCGCAGGCCAACTGGCCGTCAACGCCATGCCGCCGACCCAGTGGTCTTACGACACCACCATCAAGGATGCCCCGTACGACGTGACCAAAGCCAAGGCTTTGCTCAAGGAAGCGGGCGTCAAGGAAGGCACCGAAATCACCCTGTGGGCGATGCCGGTTCAACGTCCGTACAACCCGAACGCCAAGCTGATGGCTGAAATGCTGCAGAACGACTGGAAACAGATCGGCCTGAAAGTGAACATCGTCAGCTACGAGTGGGGCGAGTACATCAAGCGTTCCAAAGGCGGCGAGAACCAAGCCATGATCATTGGCTGGAGCGGCGACAATGGTGACCCGGACAACTGGTTGAACGTGCTGTTCGGCTGCGACTCGCTGGCCGGTAACAACTTTTCCAAGTGGTGTGACAAGAAATTCGACGGCATCGTAAAAGAAGCCAAGGCCACTTCGGATGTAGCCAAACGCACCGAGCTGTATAAGCAGGCGCAACATATCCTCAAAGATGCAGTCCCGATGACACCTATCGCGCACTCGACGGTGTATCAACCCATGCGCAACACCGTACAGGACTTCAAGATCAGCCCGTTTGGCTTGAACTCTTTCTATGGCGTGAGCGTAAGCGGCAAGTAAGGATCAATGGCGGCGACGTTTCATAACGTCGCCGTTATTGCATCCGCCCAGGCCGTAGGAAACAGACCACACCCGCAGTCATTTCTGTCCTACAGCAATGAACTGCGACTTGCGGCTCCGTTGCCTACAAGGTCTGTCAGTTTTGATGCATTTACTGCCCGCTCCGCGACCCATAACGTCGTAGGACAGCAGAGGCATCACTCTGAGAAAAGCACTTGCTGTGTGTGGGATCAGCGTTGTCTCCCAGGTTTCTTGCCTGGGTGATTGCTCGCTGACGACAACTACAAACAAGGATCGGGATCGTCATGCGCCATACCACTGTTCTATCCGCAATTTTTGGCACCAGCCTGCTGGCTGTGGCCTCAATGGGCCAAGCCGCCGAGAAGAAGAGCCTGGTGTTCTGCTCTGAAGGCAGCCCGGCAGGTTTTGACACCGCGCAGTACACCACCGCCACCGACAACGATGCGGCCGAGCCGCTGTACAACCGCCTGGTTGAGTTCGAAAAAGGTGCAACCAACGTGGTGCCTGGGCTGGCAACAGATTGGGATATTTCGCCAGACGGCCTGACCTACACGTTCCACCTGCGACAAGGGGTGAAATTCCACAGCAACAAGGAATTCAAGCCGACGCGCGACTTCAATGCCGACGACGTGCTGTTCACCTTCAACCGCATGCTTGACCCCGACCACCCGTTTCGCAAGGCCTACCCGACCGAGTTTCCATACTTCAACGGGATGAGCCTGAACAAGAACATCGCAAAGGTCGAGAAAACCGACCCGCACACCGTGGTGATGACCCTGAACACGGTTGACGCCGCGTTTATCCAGAACATCGCCATGAGCTTCGCCGCGATCCTGTCGGCCGAGTACGCCGAGCAATTGCTTAAAGAAGGCAAGCCGAGCGATATCAACCAGAAGCCGATCGGCACTGGCCCGTTTGTGTTCCAGCGCTACCAGAAAGACTCGCAGATCCGTTACGTGGGCAATAAACAGTACTGGGACCCGAGCCGCGTGAAGCTCGACCAACTGATTTTCGCGATCAACACCGATGCGTCGGTGCGCGTGCAGAAGCTCAAGGCCGGCGAATGCCAGATCACCCTGCACCCGCGCCCGGCTGACGTCGACGCGCTCAAGGCCGACCCGAACCTGCAGCTGCTGACCAAGCCCGGTTTCAACCTGGGCTACATTGCCTACAACGTGCGCCACAAGCCGTTTGACCAGCTTGAAGTGCGCCAGGCGCTGGACATGGCTGTGAACAAGCAGAGCATCCTGAACGCCGTGTACCAGGGCGCCGGGCAGTTGGCGGTCAACGCCATGCCGCCGACGCAGTGGTCTTACGACGACACCATCAAGGACGCGCCCTACAACCCGGAAAAAGCCAGGGAATTGCTCAAGGCAGCCGGCGTGAAGGAAGGCACCGAGATCACCCTGTGGGCCATGCCGGTACAACGCCCGTACAACCCCAACGCCAAGCTGATGGCCGAAATGCTGCAAAGCGATTGGGCCAAGATCGGCCTCAAGGTCAAAATCGTCAGCTACGAGTGGGGCGAGTACATCAAGCGCACCAAGAACGGTGAGCACGACATCAGCCTCATCGGCTGGACCGGTGACAATGGTGACCCGGACAACTGGATGGGCACCCTTTACAGCTGCGACGCCATCGGCGGGAACAACTACTCCATGTGGTGTGACCCGGCGTACGACAAGCTGGTCAAGCAAGCCAAGGTCGTGACCGACCGCGAACAAAGGACTGTTCTGTACAAACAGGCGCAGCAACTGCTTAAAGCGCAGGTGCCGATCACGCCAGTCGCCCACTCGACGGTTAACCAGCCGTTAAGCGCCAAAGTTGAAGGGTTCAAAGTCAGCCCCTTCGGCCGCAACGTGTTCTCGGGCGTCAGTCTCAACCCATAAGAAAATAACCGGATGGTGGAGGGCGATGTCTGCTCTCCGGCAAACGTGCAGCCTTTTGTTAGGAAATTTCCTACGGCAAACGTTTGCAATGGCTTGAACGAGTTACACACCCAATAGCCGGTTCACCTAAAAAGACCGGCATTAAAAAGAGAACCAAAGGAGCTCCACCCATGAAACTAAGCAGCAAAGCGCTTCTGGCCCTGGCCATCAGCAGCATCACGGCAACCGCCTTCGCTGAAACCCAAAGCCAGGACTTCGTTCCTACCACACTGGCCGGCACCAGCGCCCAAAGTGAGGCCAAAGGTTTTATCGACGGTCAAAGCCTGGGCGGTACTACCCGTAACTGGTTCTCCAACGAACAGCGGTTCCGTGGCGGCAAGTTCACTTACCAGAAGCACGGCGAAGCGCGTACCGACGCCTACCGTACCAACTGGCTGCAAGGCACCATCCTTAACTATTCCTCGGGCTTCACCCAAGGCACTGTTGGGGTAGCGACCGAAGTAGCGGGTTACAACGTGATCGCGCTCGACCAGAGCAAGCGTGACATCAAGGGCGGTTCCAACCGTACCCTGGCCGACTCCGACGGCGATGCAGTAGGCCAGTGGAGCAAACTGGGCCTGGCCAACGTCAAGTTCCGTGTGTCGAACACCACCTTGACCGCCGGTCGTCAGAACTTCAGCAGCGGCATCATCGACACCATCGGCAACCGTGCCCTGCCGTCGAGCTTTGAAGGTTTCGCCCTCAACAGCGAAGAGTTCAGCAACCTGTCGTTCCAGGGCGCTTACTTCGACCGCGTGTCGCCACGTACCGAACAGAGCCTGTCGAAATTCCGCAGCGAATACGGCAATGGCCAGGAAGCGGATCACGTCTACACCGCCGGTGTGAACTACCAGCCGTTCAAGAGCCTGAAAACCAGCTTCTTCGGCGCTCAAGTCAAAGACTTCTGGAACCAGTACTACTTCGGCGCTACCCACGAATTGGGTGACGCTCAGGTACTGAGCCTGACCACCGGCCTGAACTACTACAAAACCGTCGACGAAGGCAAAAAGTTGATGGGCAAGATCGACAACGACACCTACTCGCTGTCGCTCGGCCTGACCCACCAGGCTCACAGCCTGACCTTCTCGTACCAGGAAGTGAACGGTAACGAGTACTTCGACTACCTGCACGAAACCAACGGTATCTACCTGGCCAACTCCCTGACGTCCGACTTCAACGGTCCGAACGAGAAGTCCTTCCAGATCGCCTACGGCATCAACATGGCCGAATACGGCGTACCGGGCCTGAAGTTCAACATCTACTCGGCTCGCGGCTGGGGCATCGACGGCACTCACTACACCGGCGACGGCGGCCGTGCAGGCTTTGCCTACAACGGTATCCAGGCTCAGGACGGCGAGAAGCACCAGGAATACGGCGTAGGTTCTTCCTACGCAGTACAGAGCGGTCCTCTGAAAGCCTCCACCATTCGCGCCACTTACGTGACGCACCGTGCGACCGAAAACCAGGCTGACGGCAACCTGCGTGAGTTCCGTCTGGTTACCACCATCCCGTTCAACATTCTTTAATTAGCACCAGGTAAACGGCGGGCTCATCAAGAGCCCGCCGTTTACGCTTGTCTGGTTCACTCGATTGCAGAGGGCTCTGAATGAAAATGCTCCCGCTACAAGCCGCCATTGCCGCTGCGCTGTTGAGCGTGGCGATCGGCGTTTCGGCCAAACCACTGGTGGTCTGCACCGAAGCCAGCCCGGAAGGTTTTGACCCGGTTCTGTACACCACGGCCGTGACCGCTGACGCTGCGGCTGAAACCATGTTCAACCGCCTGGTCGATTTCAAGCCAGGTACCACCGAAGTGATTCCAGCACTGGCCAAAGACCTGCCGGAAATCAGCGCCGATGGTTTGACCTACACGTTCCACCTGCGTGACGACATCAAGTTCCACACCACCGACTATTTCAAACCCACGCGCAACATGAATGCCGACGACGTACTTTGGAGCTTCCAGCGCCAGCTGGACCCGAATCACCCGTGGCACAACAAGTCCAACGTGGGCTACCCGTACTTTGAAAGCATGGGCTTCAAGGAACTGCTCAAGAGCGTGACCAAGACCGATGACCACACCGTCGTCTTCACGCTGACCCGTCCTGAAGCACCGTTCCTGTCCGACCTGGCCATGGCGTTCTCTTCGATTCACTCCGCCGAATACGCCGACCAGTTGCTCAAGTCCGGCAAGACCGATGACTTGAACGCCAAGCCCATCGGCACCGGCCCGTTCATCTTCACCCGCTATCAAAAAGA
Organism: Pseudomonas sp. AMR01; assembly: GCF_041946035.1. Lineage (NCBI taxonomy): Bacteria > Pseudomonadati > Pseudomonadota > Gammaproteobacteria > Pseudomonadales > Pseudomonadaceae > Pseudomonas > Pseudomonas sp. AMR01. Next base: position 160,116 of record NZ_JAUTYR010000004.1, on the reverse strand, counting down.
CGCCCAAGTGCGCTTCAAGGCCAACCCGGACTACTTCCGTGGCAAGCCGCCGGCTGACCCGCTGATCCTGGCGATCACCACTGACAACAACGTGCGCCTGCAAAAGCTCAAGGCCAACGAATGCCAGATCGCGCTGTACCCCAAGCCGGATGACGTGCCGAGCATGAAGGCCGACCCGAACCTGAAGGTTGCCGAACTGGCGGCGATGACCACCGCCTACACCGCGCTGAACACCACGCACAAGTACATGAGCGATGCCCGCGTTCGCCATGCGATCAACATCGCGTTCGACAAAAAAGGCTACAACGAGTCCCTGTACGGCAAAGGCAATGCCGTTGATGCCACCGGCCCGTTTCCGCCAACACTGCTGGGTTTCAACGACAAGTTGAAGAACCCGCCGCGTGACCTGGATAAAGCCCGCGCCCTGCTCAAAGAAGCCGGCGTACCGGAAGGCACCGAATTCACCCTGTTCACCCGTAACGGTGGCGGCCCGACCAACCCTAACCCGATGCTCGGCGCCCAGCGCATGCAGGCGGATTTGGCCCAGATTGGCTTGAAGGTCAACATCAAGGTCATGGAATGGGGCGAAATGCTCAAACGCGCCAAAGCCGGCGAGCACGACATGGTTTCTGCCGGTTGGGCGGGGGATAACGGTGACCCGGATAACTTCCTCACACCAAACCTGAGTTGCGATGCAGCGAAAAACGGCGAAAACTACGCCCGCTGGTGTAACAAAGAGTTTCAGGACTTGATCGACAAGGCCCGCGCTGACGCTGAACCTGCCAAGCGCGCTGCACTCTATGAACAAGCCATGGAGGTTTTCGACAAGGAACAACCTTGGATTCCTATGGCTTACCCGAAAATGTTCACCGCCATGCGCAAAAACGTCGAGGGTTTTACCCAAAGCCCTCTGACTACAAATAACTTCGCCACCACCCAGGTGAAGTAAATAAGAGAAGACGCTCGGCACCGTCGACATTGACGGTGCCGAACCTGCCTAACCGGCTGATTGAGGTACACAACAAGATGTTTAGTTTTATTGCCCGCCGATTGGGGTTATTGATCCCCACGTTTTTCGGCATCACGTTGCTCACCTTTGCGTTGATTCGCATGATCCCCGGCGACCCCGTAGAAGTCATGATGGGCGAACGACGAGTCGACCCCGAGATGCACGCACAGGCAATGGAACGCCTTGGCCTTAACAAGCCTTTGTATGCGCAATACCTGGACTACGTGGGCAAACTCGCCCATGGCGACCTCGGCGAATCGCTGCGCACACGCACCAGCGTGTGGACCGAATTCACCGCCCTCTTCCCTGCGACCCTGGAACTGTCCATGGCCGCCCTGTTGTTCGCCGGTATCCTGGGCCTGTTGGCCGGGGTGATCGCGGCCTTGAAACGAGGATCCCTGTTCGACCATGGGGTGATGGGCATCTCCCTCGCGGGATATTCGATGCCGATCTTCTGGTGGGGCCTGATCCTGATCATGTTCTTCTCGGTGAGCCTGGGCTGGACCCCGGTTTCCGGGCGCATCGACCTGCTCTATGACATCGAGCCGCGCACCGGCTTCATGCTGATCGACACCTTGCTGGCTGACGAGCCGGACGCGTTCTGGGACGCACTGCACCACTTGATCCTGCCGGCCATCGTGCTCGGCACCATCCCGCTGGCCGTGATCGCGCGGATGACCCGTTCATCAATGCTCGAAGTGCTGCGTGAAGACTACATCCGCACCGCCAAGGCCAAAGGCCTGTCGCCGGCGCGCGTGGTGTTCGTGCACGGCCTGCGTAACGCGCTGATTCCGGTACTCACCGTGGTCGGCCTGCAAGTCGGCACACTGCTGGCCGGTGCGGTTTTGACCGAAACCATCTTCTCGTGGCCCGGCATCGGCAAATGGCTGATCGAAGCCATTGGCGCGCGGGACTACCCGGTGGTGCAAAACGGCATCCTGTTGATCGCCTGTCTGGTGATCCTGGTGAACTTCGTGGTGGACGTCCTCTACGGCTTCGCCAACCCACGCATCCGTCACCAGCGCTGAGATCATGACCATGACCACACCTACTCAAGTGTCAGCAGTCGATCAAAGCCTGCTGTACCCGTCCCCGTACAAAGAATTCTGGCAAGCCTTCTCCAAGAACAAAGGCGCGGTTGCCGGCCTGTTGTTCATGTTGCTGATCGTGTTCTGCGCGCTCTTCGCGCCGTGGGTTGCGCCGCATAACCCGAGCGAGCAATACCGCGACTTCCTGCTGACTCCGCCAGCCTGGCTGGAAGGCGGGCAGATCCAGTTCCTGCTGGGTACCGACGAGCTGGGCCGTGACCTGCTCTCGCGCCTGATCCAGGGTTCGCGCCTTTCGTTGCTGATCGGGTTGTCGTCGGTGGTGATGTCGCTGATTCCGGGCATCCTGCTGGGTCTGTTCGCCGGTTTCTTCCCGCGCATGCTTGGCCCAACCATCATGCGCTTGATGGACATCATGCTGGCCCTGCCGTCGCTGCTGCTGGCTGTCGCCATTGTCGCAATCCTCGGCCCTGGCCTGATCAACACCGTGATCGCCATCGCTATCGTCTCGTTGCCGTCGTATGTGCGCTTGACCCGCGCTGCGGTGATGGGCGAACTGAACCGCGACTACGTAACCGCCGCCCGCCTCGCCGGTGCCGGCTTGCCGCGCCTGATGTTCATCACCGTGCTGCCAAACTGCATGGCGCCGCTGATCGTACAAGCCACCTTGAGTTTCTCCTCGGCGATTCTCGATGCTGCGGCTTTGGGCTTCCTGGGCCTTGGCGTACAACCGCCAACCCCTGAGTGGGGCACCATGCTGGCGTCGGCCCGTGACTACATCGAACGCGCCTGGTGGGTCGTGAGCTTGCCGGGTTTGACCATTTTGCTCAGCGTGCTGGCAATCAACTTGATGGGCGACGGCTTGCGCGATGCGCTGGACCCGAAACTCAAGAACGCCGCCTGAGGAGATTCCCATGTCACTGTTAGAAATCAAGAATCTCAACGTCCGCTTCGGCGACAAGACCGCCGTGCCGGTGGTCGATGGCCTCGACATTTCGGTCGACAAAGGCGAAGTCCTGGCAATCGTTGGCGAATCGGGCTCGGGTAAATCCGTGACCATGATGGCCCTGATGGGCCTGATCGAGCACCCCGGCATCGTCACCGCCGATGCCCTGAACTTCGATGGCAAAGACATGCTCAAGCTGAGCAACCGTCAGCGCCGCCAAATCGTCGGCAAAGATCTGGCGATGGTGTTCCAGGACCCGATGACCGCGCTGAACCCCAGCTACACCGTGGGTTTCCAGATTGAAGAAGTGCTGCGCCTGCACCTGAAAATGTCCGGTAAGCAAGCGCGTAAACGTGCCATCGAGCTGTTGGAAAAAGTGGAAATCCCGGGCGCTGCCAGCCGTATGGACGCCTACCCGCACCAACTGTCCGGCGGTATGAGCCAGCGTGTGGCCATCGCCATGGCGATTGCCGGCGAGCCGAAACTGCTGATCGCGGATGAGCCGACCACAGCGCTGGACGTGACCATCCAGGCGCAGATCATGGAACTGCTGCTGGCCCTGCAAAAAGAGCAAAACATGGGCCTGGTGCTGATCACTCACGACCTCGCGGTGGTGGCTGAAACCGCCCAGCGCGTGTGCGTGATGTACGCCGGCCAAGCCGTGGAAGTCGGCCAGGTGCCGCAGTTGTTCGACATCCCGGCGCACCCGTACAGCGAAGCACTGCTCAAAGCGATCCCCGAGCACAGCCTGGGCGCCACGCGCCTGGCCACGCTGCCGGGTATCGTGCCCGGCCGTTATGACCGCCCGCAGGGTTGCCTGCTGTCGCCACGCTGCCCGTACGTGCAGGAATCCTGCCGTGCCCAGCGGCCTGGCCTTGACCCGAAAAGCAACAGCCTCGCGCGCTGCTTCTACCCCTTGAACCAGGAGGTGGCGTAATGGCCGTCGTTCTTACCGCCCGCGACCTCACCCGTCACTACGAAGTGTCCCGTGGCCTGTTCAAGGGCCACGCCCTGGTACGCGCGCTTAACGGTGTGTCGTTTGAGCTGGAAGCCGGCAAAACCCTCGCCGTAGTGGGCGAATCAGGTTGCGGCAAATCCACACTGGCCCGTGCGTTGACACTGATTGAAGAGCCGTCTTCGGGCTCCTTGAAAATCGCTGGCCAGGAAGTCGCCGGCGCCGACAAGGCCCAGCGCAAGCAATTGCGCAAAGACGTGCAGATGGTGTTCCAGAGCCCGTACGCCTCGCTCAACCCGCGCCAGAAAGTCGGTGATCAACTCGGCGAGCCGCTGTTGATCAACACCAACCTGTCCGCCGCCGAACGCCGCGAAAAAGTGCAGGCAATGATGAAGCAAGTGGGCCTGCGCCCTGAGCATTATCAGCGCTACCCGCACATGTTCTCCGGCGGTCAGCGCCAGCGTATTGCCCTGGCCCGCGCGATGATGCTGCAACCCAAAGTGCTGGTGGCGGATGAACCGACCTCGGCACTCGACGTGTCGATCCAGGCCCAGGTGCTCAACCTGTTTATGGATTTGCAGCAGGAATTCAACACGGCCTACGTGTTCATCTCCCACAACCTCGCGGTGGTGCAACACGTCGCCGATGACGTGATGGTGATGTACCTCGGCCGCCCGGTGGAAGTCGGCCCCAAGGACGACATTTACGCACGCCCGCTGCACCCGTACACCCAGGCGCTGCTGTCGGCCACGCCGACCATTCACCCGGACCCGAACAAGCCGAAGATCAAAATCGTCGGCGAGCTGCCCAACCCGCTGAACCCGCCGCCTGGCTGCGCGTTCCACAAGCGTTGCCCGTACGCCACGGCGCGCTGCAGCACCGAAGAGCCGCTACTGCGGGCGCTGGATAACCGCCAAGTGGCGTGCCACTACGCGGAGCAATTCGTCGCCTGACTTGCAACAAAAAATGCCCTGGGTGGTTAAGCCCAGGGCATTTACAGTGTTCTACCGCCCTGCCCGCCGGATTGCGCATCAGTCCGGCCGGCGGGGCTTTTTTATGGCGACTCAGGTATCGCTGTCACCTTCAGAGGTGTCATCGTCGTCCGGCGCTTGCTGGTCGTCATCATCCTCACTGCCGCCCTGGCCCTTATCGCCCGCCTCAGACTCCGACTGGGCCAGTTGCAAGCCCTTGCCCTGCGTCGTCTGCACCGCCGAAAAGCCCGCCTGGCTGCCCCGCGCCGGGCTATGCGCCCAGGCCGTCGACATCCCCAACGACAACAGCACCAACACCTTAATCAACAGCACTACTCGTTGAAAAATACTCATGGTCGATTTCCGTCCAGTCAGTAGGTGAATCCCGCACGACAGCGGTTTACCGTCGCCAGGGTAGACGCTAGTCCTAATGCCGGGTTTAAGCCAGACCTCAGGTGTCGCCGTCGTCGTAGGTTTCGCTGTTTTCACCTTCGTTGTAGGGGTTTTCCGCATCCTCCTTGGGGGCGGGTTGGGCCCGTGGCTGCCAACTGCCGGAGTTGACCTCGTTCTGCTTTTTCTTGGTGACTGGGCCGGTGTCTTTCCATTGGGGGGTCCCGGCAGCTGCCAACGCTGAAGTACACGCCAGCCCAAGGCACCCCAGCAGCACCAGATGTATGGCGCGTTGAGTTATACGCAAGATCGCCTCCTGATCCGTCGTTAAATGGATGTAATAGTTGAAACGCTAGACCCGAAGCACAGTTAGCGCCAATGCGGCGGACTGAAATGTGAAAGCTGGCTTGCCTGATTTACCGATGTGCCTGCATCGCAAGCCTGCGCCCACAGGGTTGAGGTGTGCCAAACACATAAAAAGGGCGAAGCCATCACAGCTCCGCCCTTTATAAACAGCTCAAATCGTGGTGGTAGTCGCGCGTCAGACTTTTCCGAAAACCTTGAATCCTCAACCTGGATCGTTGCTCCTTCACAACATCCAACACTACAGTCCGGCCTTTCCCCACCGAGCCTCAAAAGATGAAACCCTTAATTGCTGCACTCGCACTTATCAACCTCACGGCCTGCGCAGGTCTCTATGACACGATCTACAACGACAACTGGAACTACTCCGACCTTAATAAGGACGGGCAGCTTTCAAGGCAGGAGTGGAGCGTATATATGCAGGATCGCAATAATAAAACAGCCCAGGAGCTTGGATACATCGACAAATCAGAATTTGATGGCATTGCCTTCAAAACGGCTGACAAAGATAAAAATGGATTTATCTCGCGGGCCGAATACGACCGCTATGTAAAAGAAGCCATTACTAATAGTTACTACCCTGCAAAGAAATAGGCACGCGAACCAAACGCGGAGCAGGCTCAGTATTCATTGAGGATAGGGAGCGTTACAAAAACGGGCCATACCGGCGGTATGGCCCGTTTTGCTTTTTAGTGGTGTTCGCGAGTCGCACGGAATTTCACATCCGGCCAGCGCTCTTCCATCAACGCCAAATTCACCCGCGTAGGCGCCAGGTAAGTCAGGTGCCCGCCGCCATCAATCGCAAGGTTTTCCACCGCCTTGATCTTGAACTCTTCCAACTTCTTCTTATCGCCGCAATCAATCCAGCGCGCGGAGTACACGGTGATCGGCTCGTACGAGCACTCCACCTTGTATTCCTCTTTCAAGCGGCTGGCGACCACATCGAACTGCAGCACACCGACGGCGCCGAGGATGATGTCGTTGCTGCGCTCGGGGAAGAACACCTGGGTGGCGCCCTCTTCCGCCAGTTGCTGCAAACCCTGGCGCAACTGCTTGGATTTCAGTGGGTCGCGCAGGCGTACGCGGCGGAACAGTTCCGGGGCGAAGTGCGGGATACCGGTGAAGCCCAGCGCTTCGCCTTCGGTGAAGGTGTCACCGATCTGGATGGTGCCGTGGTTGTGCAAACCGATGATGTCACCGGCAAACGCTTCCTCGAGCTGTTCACGCTCGGAGGAGAAGAACGTCAGGGCGTCGCCGATGCGCACGTCCTTGCCGGTGCGCACGTGGCGCATCTTCATGCCTTTTTCGTATTTGCCGGAGCAGATGCGCATGAAGGCGATACGGTCACGGTGTTTGGGGTCCATGTTTGCCTGAATCTTGAACACGAAGCCGGTGAATTTTTCTTCCACAGGCTCCACGGTGCGCTCGTTGGCTACACGGGCCAGAGGCTTCGGCGCCCAATCCACCACGGCATCGAGCACGTGATCGACACCAAAGTTGCCCAGGGCCGTACCGAAAAACACCGGGGTCAGTTGGCCGTCGAGGAATTCCTGCTGGTTGAATTCATGGCAGGCGCCCTGCACCAGCTCCAGCTGATCCACGAAGCGGTCGTACTCGTCACCCAAGTGGGCACGGGCTTCGTCCGAGTCGAGTTTTTCGATGATCTTGACGTCAGTGCGCTCGTGACCGTGGCCGGCGGTGTAAACAATGATGTAGTCCTCGGCCAGGTGGTACACGCCTTTGAAATCGCGGTAGCAACCGATTGGCCAGGTGATCGGCGCGGCCTTGATCTTCAGGACGGCTTCGATTTCATCGAGCAACTCGATCGGGTCGCGAATATCGCGGTCGAGTTTGTTGATGAAGCTGACGATTGGCGTGTCACGCAGACGGCACACGTCCATCAACGCGATGGTGCGTGGCTCAACGCCTTTACCACCGTCGAGAACCATCAGTGCCGAGTCAACTGCCGTCAGGGTGCGGTAGGTGTCTTCGGAGAAGTCTTCGTGGCCCGGGGTGTCGAGCAGGTTGACCATGTGGTCGCGATACGGGAACTGCATGACCGACGTGGTAATGGAAATACCCCGTTGTTTTTCCATTTCCATCCAGTCGGAGGTGGCATGGCGGTCGGATTTGCGGGATTTCACCGTGCCGGCCACTGCGATTGCCTTGCCCATCAGCAAGAGCTTCTCGGTGATGGTGGTTTTACCGGCATCGGGGTGGGAAATAATGGCGAAAGTGCGGCGTTTCGCGACTTCGGCGGCCTGGTGGGTCATGGGAAATCGCCTGGCAGGTGAGTCAAAAAAGGGCGGCGAGTATAGCGCAAACCCCAGGCGCCGGACCACCGTTCACCCCATTGGGGGTGGCTAAATGCTGCCAAGTGTGGAACCTTTTAAAAGGTCGAGACGTCCACTCCCCTGCTATCGCACTCGGAACAGGGGCTGATAAATCAGCAAGTTAGCCTGACGAGGCTGCGCTCATGGCTCGAACTCACACCGCATTGCCGGTGTAGACGAGCTGCATTTCGCGACCACATTTAGAGGCAGCCAGCAATGGCAATGCCGCTCGGAAATGTGTTCGCCGACAAAAGAAAAAAGGAGTCCGCCTGTGGCTATTCGCTATGGCAAAGGGCTTATAGGAGGAGCGGTTGTCGTCGCTCTCCTGGCCCTGCTGATCCACTGGATCGGCATCAACACGATCGAACTGTACCGCGACGATTTGTTGTTTTACCTGCAAGCTCACCTGATTCTGGTCCTGGTTTCCATGCTGGCCGCCCTGATTGTGGGCATCCCCGCCGGTATCCTGCTGAGCCGACCGAACATGGTCGGGCGCGCAGAACGCTTCATGCAGATCTTCAACATCGGCAACACCGTCCCGCCCCTGGCCGTACTGGCCATCGCCCTCGGCGTCCTCGGCATCGGCAGCGGCCCGGCGATCTTCGCCTTGTTCCTGGCCTCGCTCCTGCCCATCGTGCGTAACACCTACGAAGGCCTGAAAAACGTTCAGGGTTCCCTGAAAGAAGCCGCCACCGGCATCGGCATGACGCCGCGCCAGGTGCTGTTTCGCGTCGAGTTGCCCAACGCCGTGCCGATCATCATCGGCGGTGTGCGTGTGGCCCTGGCGATCAACGTGGGGACCGCACCGTTGGCCTTCCTGATTGGCGCCAACAGCCTGGGCAGCCTGATTTTCCCCGGCATCGCCCTGAACAATCAGCCGCAATTGCTGCTCGGCGCCGCGTGCACCGCGCTGCTGGCCTTGCTGCTTGACGGCCTGGTGACCATGGCCAGCCGCCTCTGGCTGGAACGCGGGTTGCGTCCGTCTTAAGGCTTGGCAAAGGAAATCACATGAAAAAGCTGACATTGATATTGAGCTGCGTCCTGCTGTTCGCAGGTTTTACGCAAGCCGCTGAAAAACCGGTGATCCGCATCGGCGCCCGGGTGTTCACCGAACAGACTCTGCTCGCCGAAATCACCTCCCAGTATCTGCGCACCAAGGGCTACGACACCCAAGTGACTGGCGGTTTGGGTAGCAACCTGGCGCGCAGTGCCCAGGAAAGCGGGCAACTGGACATGCTCTGGGAATATACCGGCGTGTCGCTGGTGGCCTACAACCATGTCGACGAGAAACTCGACAGCGCACAAACCTACGCCCGCGTGAAAGAACTCGACGCGAAAAAAGGCCTGGTCTGGCTGTCGCCGTCGAAATTCAGCAACACCTACGCGTTGGCGCTTCCCGACAACGTGGCCAAGGAATTCCCGCAGATCAACAGCATCAGCGACCTGACCAAGGCCCTCGCCGAGGACAGCAAACAAAACCGCCTGGTGGCCCTGGATACCGAGTTCGCCAATCGTTCCGACGGCATGGGCGGCATGGTCAAGCTCTACGACATGAACCTGACCCGCAAAAACACTCGCCAGATGGACGCCGGCCTGGTCTATACCGCGCTGCGTAACGGCCAGGTGTTTGCCGGCTTGGTCTACACCACCGACGGTCGCCTGAATGCCTTCAAACTGAAGCTGCTGGAAGACGACAAGCACTACTTCCCGGACTACACCGCAGCACCGGTAGTGCGTCAGGCGTACCTCAACGCCCACCCGCAACTGGCCGCCGACCTCAAGCCGCTGGCCGACCTGTTCGACGACACCACCATGCGCCAGCTGAATGCGCGGGTCGACGTCGACCATGAAAGCCCATCCGCTGTTGCCGCAGATTTCCTGCGCCAGCATCCGATCAACTGATCAGAGGAGAAGACATGGAATTTTTAAACGCCTTTTCCCATCTTGATTGGGCTCAGGTCCTGCACCTGACCTGGCAGCACATCACCCTGGTCGGCATTGCCGTTATTCTGGCAATCGTCGTAGGCGTGCCCCTGGGTGTGCTGATGACCCGCTTCCCGACCCTCGCCGGCCCGTTGCAAGCCAGCGCCACGGTGTTGCTGACCGTGCCGTCGATTGCGCTGTTCGGCCTGCTGCTGCCGTTCTACTCCAAGTTCGGCCAGGGCCTGGGGCCGATGCCGGCGATCACCGCCGTGTTTCTTTATTCCCTGCTGCCCATCATGCGTAACACCTACCTTGCCCTCACTGGCGTGGACGCGGGCATTCGCGAAGCCGCCAAGGGCATCGGCATGACCTTCGGCCAGCGCCTGCGCATGGTCGAACTGCCTATCGCGGTGCCAGTGATCCTCGCCGGTGTGCGCACCGCCGTGGTGATGAACATTGGTGTGATGACCATCGCCGCCACCATCGGCGCCGGCGGTTTGGGTGTACTTATTCTGGCTGCCATCAGCCGTAGCGACATGTCGATGCTGATCGTCGGCGCCGTGCTGGTCAGCCTCCTGGCCATCTTCGCCGACCTGCTTTTGCAATGGCTGCAACGCTCGCTGACTCCAAAAGGACTGCTCAAATGATCGAACTTCAAAACCTGACCAAGACTTTTCAAAGCAACGGCAAAACTGTCTCCGCCGTGAACGACGTGAGCCTGACCGTCAACGAAGGCGAAATTTGCGTATTCCTCGGCCCGTCGGGCTGCGGCAAGAGCACCACGCTGAAGATGATCAACCGTCTGATCAAGCCCACCTCGGGCAAGATTCTGATCAACGGCGAAGACACCACCGACCTCGACGAAGTGACCCTGCGTCGCAACATCGGCTACGTGATCCAGCAGATCGGCCTGTTCCCGAACATGACCATCGAGGAAAACATCGTGGTCGTGCCCAAGCTGCTCGGCTGGGACAAACAGAAATGCCACGACCGCGCCCGCGAGTTGATGAGCATGATCAAGCTGGAACCCAAGCAGTACCTGCATCGCTACCCGCGTGAACTGTCGGGCGGCCAGCAACAGCGAATCGGCGTGATCCGCGCACTGGCAGCCGATGCGCCGCTGTTGCTGATGGATGAGCCGTTCGGCGCGGTTGACCCGATCAACCGCGAGATGATCCAGAACGAGTTCTTCGAGATGCAACGCGCGCTGAACAAGACCGTGATCATGGTCAGCCACGACATCGACGAAGCCATCAAGCTGGGCGACAAAATCGCGATCTTCCGCGCCGGCAAGCTGCTGCAGATCGACCACCCGGACACCTTGCTGGCGCACCCGGCCGACGAGTTCGTCAGCAGCTTCGTGGGCCAGGACAGCACCCTTAAGCGCTTGCTGCTGGTCAAAGCCGAAGACGCGGCGGATAACGCGCCGTCGGTGAGCCCGGAAACCCCGGTTGCCGAAGCACTGGAGCTGATGGACGAACTTGACCGCCGTTATGTGGTGGTCACCTGCGCCGAGAATAAAGGCCTGGGTTATGTACGACGTCGCGACCTGCACCGTCAGACCGGTACTTGCGGCCAATACTTGCGCGAGTTCAACGCCACGGCGGCGTACGACGAGCATTTGCGCATCCTGCTGTCGCGCATGTACGAGTTCAACCGCTCATGGTTGCCGGTGATGGATGCCGAGCGGGTGTTTTTGGGTGAGGTGACGCAGGAGTCGATTGCCGAGTACCTGAGCTCGGGCAAGTCGCGTGGGGGCAAGACCAGCATTGTGTCGCCTGCCGAGACTGCGTTGGTCTGATCTGACACAACGCAATTCACACTGTGGGAGGGGGCTTGCTCCCGATGAGGGTGTGTCAGTTGATAAATCTGTAACTGACCCACTGTCATCGGGAGCAAGCCCCCTCCCACATTTTGCTCTCTGGTGTGTCAGGGAAATACCGTGGATTTAACCCATTCGGGGAACATCAATCCGTCACACCGGTCGGTTACATAAGTAGCTGCACGGCTTCCAGCGACGAACGCGTGCAAAAACGCGACATTTTTAGTTGATCCCACGCCCATCAAGCCCTACAGTTCGCGCCGAACGTCCATGCTGGAAACGATCCATCCGGCTCAAGTACTGACGACGAGACAGCAAGGCCAAGGGAAGCGGTTGTTCCCATGGCCTTTTTGCTTTCGGCGACATGCCTTGGGAAGTAGGCGAACCAAAGTGGGGATACGGAGGACGTTCATTTGCACCCATTGATCAATCTAGTTTGCCCTTAGGAGTTCCCAGCATGTCGATCAACGTCGAAGATTATTTCGCGCGCGCCACCTTTGACAAAATGAAGGCGTTCGCCGACAAGCAAGAAACCCCGTTCGTGGTGATCGACACCGCGATGATCAGCCAGGCCTACGATGACCTGCGCGCAGGTTTCGAATTCGCCAAAGTCTATTACGCGGTCAAGGCCAACCCTGCCGTCGAGATCATCGACCTGTTGAAAGACAAGGGTTCGAGCTTCGACATCGCCTCGATCTACGAGCTGGACAAAGTCATGGACCGCGGCGTCAGCGCCGACCGTATCAGCTACGGCAACACCATCAAGAAATCCAAGGACATCCGCTACTTCTTTGAGAAAGGCGTGCGCCTGTTCTCCACCGATTCCGAAGCCGACCTGCGCAACATCGCCAAGGCCGCTCCGGGCTCGAAGGTCTATGTGCGTATCCTCACCGAAGGCTCGACCACCGCTGACTGGCCGTTGTCGCGCAAATTCGGTTGCCAGACCGACATGGCCATGGACCTGCTGATCCTTGCCCGCGACCTGGGCCTGGTGCCGTACGGCATCTCCTTCCACGTGGGTTCGCAACAGCGCGACATCAGCGTGTGGGACGCAGCGATCGCCAAGGTCAAAGTGATCTTCGAGCGCCTCAAGGCAGAAGACGGCATTGAACTGAAGCTGATCAACATGGGCGGCGGCTTCCCGGCCAACTACATCACCCGCACCAACAGCCTGGAAACCTACGCCGAAGAAATCATCCGCTTCCTCAAGGAAGATTTCGGCGACGACCTGCCGGAAATCATCCTGGAGCCGGGCCGTTCGTTGATCGCCAACGCCGGCATCCTGGTCAGTGAAGTGGTATTGGTCGCGCGCAAATCCCGCACCGCCGTCGAGCGTTGGGTGTACACGGATGTGGGCAAATTCTCCGGCCTGATCGAAACCATGGACGAAGCCATCAAGTTCCCGATCTGGACCGAGAAGAAAGGCGAAATGGAAGAAGTGGTCATCGCCGGCCCAACCTGCGACAGCGCCGACATCATGTACGAGAACTACAAATACGGCCTGCCGCTGAACCTGGCGATTGGCGACCGCATGTACTGGTTGTCGACCGGTGCGTACACCACCAGCTACAGCGCGGTTGAATTCAATGGCTTTCCGCCGTTGAAGTCTTACTACGTGTAAGAACGCCGCGCACAAAAAACCCATGACATGTCATGGGTTTTTTTATGGGCGTCCACTTTGCATCTGCGCGCTGGCTAACGCCCCGATAGCTCACGCAATGCGGCAGTCGCCAAAAAGCCTTCTCGACCCACTTCGCCAATCAGGCCGCCGGTTCCACGGCGCTGTTGACCACCAGTTTGCACTTCCAAAGGCGGTCAACGTTCATCCAAAAGCCCCACGCATCGGTTGCGCGGGGCTTTTGCGTGTAGAAAAGAATATTTCTCGTTAACCCACGGCATAATGCGCGCCGTGACGTATTTATCCAGCTGAGCGAGGCGGTCCGACGTGTTGAAGAAAACCCTGTTCCAGTTGCACTGGTTCCTCGGCATTACTGCCGGGCTGGTGCTGGCGTTGATGGGGATCACCGGGGCTACGGTCTCGTTTCAGGATGAAATCCTGCGGGCGCTCAACCCCACCGTACTGAGCGTGCACAAGCGCGAAGCCGGCGCGCTGCCGCCTGCCGAACTGGTGCGCAAGCTGGAGGCCACCGAAGGCGAGACCGTGTCCATGCTCTGGGTGGAAAGCGAGAGCGGCAACGCTGCGCGCGTATTCTTCACCGCCCCGCCCGGCGAACGTCGTGGCCAGATGCGCTACTTCGATCCCTACACCGGCGACTACATGGGGGACGCTGTCGGCCAGGACGTCTTCGGTTTTATCCTGCAGTTTCACCGCTTTCTGGTGATGGGCGATGTGGGGCGCAACATCACCGGCGCCTGCACACTGATTCTGGTGTTTTTCTGCCTGAGCGGCCTGTACCTGCGCTGGCCGCGCCAGGCGGCGAGCTGGCGCGCCTGGCTGACGCTGGACTGGCGCAAAAAAGGCCGCAGCTTCAACTGGGACCTGCACTCGGTATTCGGCACCTGGTGCCTGTTGTTTTACCTGTTCTCGGCACTGACCGGCCTGTACTGGTCCTACGACTGGTACAGCCAGGGCCTGAACAAACTGATGTCCGACGCCCCGCAAAACGAGCGCGCGCGTAAACGTGGCCCCGCCCCCGAAGGCCCTGCGCCGGTGGCCAACTACGATGCTATCTGGAGCAGCATCTACAGCAACGCCGGTCCCGAACTGAGTGCTTACAACATCCGTATGCCGGCCGTCGCCGGGCAGCCGGCCATGGTGTATTACCTGCTCAAGTCCTCGCCCCACGATCGAGCGCTGAACCAGATCAACCTCGACCCGGTCACCGGCGAGGTCAACTTTCAGGATCGGTATGCGAGCAAGACCTTCAAGTCCCAGCTGCTCACCAGCATTTACGCCCTGCACACCGGCAGTTATTTCGGCCTGCCGGGCCGGATCATCCTCACCGTCAGCTCGTTGATGATGCCGCTGTTCTTTATCACCGGCTGGCTGTTGTACCTGGACCGTCGCCGCAAAAAACGCCAGGTGCGCGATGCGCGCCAAGGCCTCGGCGCCAACAGCAGCCATGCGCCCGCGTGGCTGATCGGCTTCGCCAGCCAGAGCGGTTTCGCCGAGCAACTGGCGTGGCAGACTGCCGGGCAACTGCAGGCCGCCGGGCTGCCAGTGAAGGTGCAGCCACTGGGCAGCGTCAGCCAGAGTGACCTGAGCCAGTCGGAAAACGCGCTGTTCGTGGTCAGTACGTTCGGCGACGGCGAAGCCCCCGACAGCGCCCGTGGTTTTGAACGCAGCGTGCTGGGCAAAGACCTTTCACTCAAGGGCCTGAACTACTCGGTATTGGCCCTGGGTGATCGCCAGTACGAACACTTCTGCGGCTTTGCCCGGCGCCTGCATTTCTGGCTGACCGATCAAGGCGCCAACGCGCTGTTCGCTCCGGTGGAAGTCGACAGCGGCGACGCCGAAGCCTTGCACACCTGGCAACAGCACCTCGGCCAACTCACCGGTCAGGCACCGGCTGCCGCCTGGCAAACCGCCCAATACGAAAACTGGACCCTGAGCCAGCGCACCCTGCTCAACCGAGGCAGCGTCGGTGCAAGCGTCTATCTGCTCGGCCTAACACCGCCCTCGCCGCACAGCTGGCTGGCGGGCGATCTGGTGGAAGTGCTGCCGCGTAACTGCACCGCTGCAATCGAGCATTTCCTTGCCGGCCTGGGCCTGGACGGCAGTGAGGGCGTGTCTGTCGACGACCTGCCGCACACCCTGAACCAGGCCCTGGCTACCCGCCAATTGCCGGACAACCGCACGCACCTGGTCGGTTTGCACGCCCAGGCGCTGGTGAATGCACTGGTACCGGTGGGCATGCGCGAATACTCCATCGCCTCGATTGCCAGCGACGGCGTGCTGGAACTGATCGTGCGCCAGGAACGTCACCCCGACGGCAGCCTGGGCCTTGGCTCCGGCTGGCTGACGGAACACGCGGCCCTCGGCTCCGGCATCAGCCTGCGCCTGCGCCGCAACAGCGGCTTTCACCTGCCGCAAGCGCCGGTGCCGCTGATTCTGCTCGGCAACGGCACCGGCCTCGCCGGCCTGCGCAGCTTGCTCAAAGCGCGCATTGCTGAGGGCCAGCAGCGCAATTGGCTGTTGTTCGGCGAGCGCACTATCGCCCACGACTACCTGTGCCAGGACGAGCTGCAAGGTTGGCTGACCAGTGGCGACCTGGCCCTGCTGGACCTGGCGTTTTCCCGGGATCAGGCAGAGAAAATCTACGTGCAGGACCGCCTGCGAGAGTCCGCCGATGTGCTGCGTAAATGGCTGGCGGACGGCGCGGCGATTTATGTCTGCGGGAGTTTGCAAGGGATGGCGACGGGCGTGGACAAGGCGCTGCACGACATTCTCGGCAGCGAAGCGGTGGAGCGCTTGATCGAGCAAGGCCGCTATCGCCGGGATGTGTACTGAGATTTTGTAGTCACTGAAGGCCCCATGTGGGAGCGGGCTTGCTCGCGAATGCGGAGTATCAGTCACCGAATACATGACTGAACCACCGCATTCGCGAGCAAGCCCGCTCCCACAGTTTTAATTGCATTCCAAGTCAGACGGGCTGCAGTTTTTGCTCGAACACTGACACCCCATCCAGATCGCGCAATACCACCGTCAGCTCCGCTGTCTGCCCATCAATCTGCACTTCGCCAAAAAACTGAAACCCGGCAAACGGCGAACTGTTCTGCACCTCGGGCGCCTTTTGAAAAACCACCTGCGGCCCAAACGTCTTATCCAAAGGATTCGGCCCAAAACTCCCCGCATTCAACGGCCCCGCCACAAACTCCCAAAACGGCTCAAAATCCTGAAACGCCGCACGGTCCGGGTGATAGTGATGCGCCGCGCAATAATGCACATCCGCCGTCAGCCACACGTGGTTGCGCACGTTCTGGGCGCGCAAAAAGCCCAGCAGTTCGGCGATTTCAAGCTCGCGCCCCTGCGCCGGGCCAGGGTCACCATTGGCGATCGCCTCCCAGCGCGGCACGCCCGGGCTCACCTCGCCGTCAGGCACGCCAAGGCCGATTGGCATGTCGGCAGCGACCACCTTCCACTGGGCCTGTGAGGCCTTGAGTTCGCGCTTGAGCCAGTCCAGTTGCTCACGGCCCATGAAGGGTTTTTCGCCGCCCAGATTGTCATCGTTAGGCCCGCGATAGCTGCGCATGTCCAACACGAACACATCCAGCAACGGGCCATAACTGAGCTTGCGATAAATCCGCCCGCCACTGTCGGCGGCCTGCCGGCGCATCGGTGAATATTCCAGCCAGGCCTGCCGCGCGCGGCCGACCAATGTGTTGATGTCTTTGGTCTGGTAACGCTCATCAAGCTGCTTGCTCGGCGACCAATTGTTGACCACTTCGTGGTCGTCCCACTGCCAAATCTGCGGCACTTCAGCGTTAAAGCGGCGCACGTTTTCATCGAGCAAGTTGTAGCGATAATTACCGCGATATTCATCGAGCGTTTCGGCCACTTTGCTTTTGGCCTGGGTGGTGATGTTGCGCCAGATGCGCCCACCCTCGACGGTAAGCTGCGCGGGCACCGGCCCGTCGGCATAAATGGTGTCGCCGCTGTGGATAAAGAAGTCCGGCAAGCGCAGGCGCATCGCTTCGTAGATGCGCATGCCGCCGATGTCCGGGTTGATGCCGAAGCCCTGGCCCACGGTGTCGCCGCTCCACACAAAACGAATGTCTCGGCGTTGCTGCGGCACGCTGCGCAGGTGGCCGAACCACGGCTCGCTGGCGACGCCGGTCTGGGCGTCTTCGAAGTGCACGCGGTAGAAAATCGCCTGGTCGGCGGGCAGCCCGGTGAGTTCGACGCGGGCGGTAAAGTCGGTGCGGTTGTCGGCGAGCGGTGAGATGAATTTGCGCGGGTTGCTGAACACACTACGGGTGTCCCACTCCACCACCATGCGCGCGGGGCGGTCGCTGCGGCTCCAGATCATCGCGCGGTCGCCGAGCAGGTCGCCGGACTGCACGCCGTCGGTGAGTTGCGGGCGGTCCTTCACCGAAGCAATCACCGCCGGCGCCAGGCCGGGCAGCAACAGACCGGCGCCGACGGCCTGGATCACACGGCGACGGCCGAGATCGAAGTGGCTCATGCAGGTTCCCTCTTGAGCGTCAAAAGAGAAACTTAAACACGGGCGGATGAAGCCCATGTGACATGGACCTCATGTGGGAGCTGGCTTGCCTGCGATGGCATCAACAAGGTGTAACTGATACACCGAGGTGACTGCATCGCAGGCAAGCCAGCTCCCACATTTTGAATGTCAGGCCTGGGCGGGCGTGACTGCCAATTCGAGTGCTTCGGGACGCTTGATCAGCGCATACACCAAGCCGGTTAACAGGCTACCAGCCACAATCGCCAGCAAATACAGCAGCGCATGGTTCATCGCATTCGGGATGATCAGCACAAACAACCCACCGTGGGGCGCCGCGAGTTTGCAGCCAAAGTACATCGACAGTGCACCGGTCAACGCGCCACCGGCGATGCTGGCCGGGATCACCCGCAGCGGGTCTTTGGCGGCAAACGGGATAGCGCCTTCAGAGATAAAGCACAGGCCGAGAATCATTGCGGCCTTGCCGGCTTCGCGTTCGGTCTGGGCAAACTTGCGTCGGGCCAGGAACGTGGCGATGCCCATGCCGATTGGCGGCACCATCCCGGCAGCCATGGTCGCCGCCATCGGCGCACCGCTGGACGCCGCCAGCAAACCGACGGAAAACGCGTACGCCGCCTTGTTGATCGGCCCGCCCAAATCCACGCACATCATGCCGCCCAACAAGATCCCCAGCAGCACCGCATTGGTGGTGCCCATGGTGCTGAGAAAATCCGTCAGACCGGTGAGCAGCCGCGCCACTGGCGGGCCAACCAGGTAGATCATCGCCAGGCCAGTGAACAAACTCGCCAGCAGCGGGATGATCAGAATCGGCTTGAGCGCCTCCAGGCTTTGCGGCAACTTCACCGCGCGGGTGATCAGCTTGACGCAGTAACCGGCGAGGAAACCGGCGAAAATGCCGCCGATGAAACCCGCGCCCAACGTACCCGCGAGCAAGCCGCCGATCATGCCGGGCGCGATGCCAGGCCGGTCGGCAATCGAATACGCGATGTAGCCCGCAAGCAGAGGCACCATCAGCATGAACGCCTGATCGCCGACCGTCTTGAGTGCTGCCGCCAGGGTGCCCTTTTCTTCAAAGGCATGAATGCCGAACACAAACGACAAGGCGATCAACAAACCGCCCGCCACCACCATCGGCAACATGAACGACACGCCGGTGAGCAGGTGTTTGTAGACGCCGGTTTTTTCCTTTTTCGCCACCGCACCGCTGCCGGCGCTTTCCACCGCGCCTTCGGCCAGGGCCTTGTTAAGCGTTGCTTCAGATTGCTTCAGCGCAATGCCGGTGCCGCAGCGGTAGATCTTTTTGCCGGCGAAGCGCTCGGTGGCGACTTCGATATCGGCGGCCAACAACACCACGTCAGCATCGGCAATGGCCTGGGGACTCAACGGCGTGCGTGCGCCCACCGAACCCTGGGTCTCGACTTGCAAGTCGTAGCCCAGGCGTTTGGCGGTTTGCTGCAAGGCTTCGGCGGCCATGAAGGTGTGCGCCACACCTGTTGGGCACGCAGTAATGGCGACGATACGCGGCGCATTCTTCGCAACCGCCGGGGCTTCGCTGGCGACATACACCTGAGCCTCTTGGGCACCGCGACGCAGCACCGCCTCAACATCCGCCAGCGCTTGGGCCGGTGTGCTCTGGAACACGCGTTTGCCGACAAAGCGCTGCATTTCAACCGGCGTGCTGCTGACCAGCAACACCCATTCGGCGTCGTCGAGTGTGGCCTGGGACAACTGGCGTTCAGGGCGCTGCACGTCGACCACTTCAACGCTGGTGCTCCAGCCCTGGCGTTGCGCGGCGGCGTCCAGCAAGCGGGCGCACAGCACACTGGTGACCATGCCGTTCGGGCAGGCGGTAACAATGGCTAACTTCATCACAAACCCTCTTATTGTTCTGTCAGCGCGCGCACATGGACGCCGCTTTCGAGATGCGCCAACTGCGCGTCATCGCTGATACCGAAACCGATCTGGGTGACCGCCATCGCGGCGATTGCCGTGGCACGGCGCAAGGTGTGCTCGGGCGTATCGCCACTGAGCAAGCCGTGGAGCATGCCGGCCAGCAGTGAGTCGCCCGCGCCTACGGTGCTGGCAACCACAACCTTGGGCGGCGTGGCATGCAGCGCCGTGCCCGGGCTGTACCAGCTCACCCCCGCGGCGCCATCGGAGACCACCACATGTTCCACACCTTGCCGGTGCAACTGGCTGACCG
The DNA here is from genome assembly GCF_041946035.1 of Pseudomonas sp. AMR01. Taxonomy (NCBI): domain Bacteria; kingdom Pseudomonadati; phylum Pseudomonadota; class Gammaproteobacteria; order Pseudomonadales; family Pseudomonadaceae; genus Pseudomonas; species Pseudomonas sp. AMR01. The sequence goes on along the minus strand of NZ_JAUTYR010000004.1, from coordinate 139,991 downwards.
CATCAGGCGCGTTACCCAAGGCGTCGGCCAGCTCTTCCGTATTCGGTTTGACCATCCACGGGCCAGCCTGCAAACCGGCGCGCAGCGCTTCGCCACTGGTGTCGAGGGCGATTTTCAAACCGAGACTTTTCAACTGCTCCAGCAACCCTTGAAACCACTGCGGGCTGACGCCGCGCGGCAAGCTGCCGGCAACCACTACTGCGTCAAATTCAGGGCCGACCACCGCGAGCAGTTTGATCAGCTTTTGCTGCGCCTGTTCGCTCACCAGCGGCCCCGGCGCATTGATATCGGTGACCCGGCCGTCCTGTTCGGCAATCTTGATATTGCTGCGGGTTTCGCCCGGCACACGTATGAACGAATCGCCGAACCCACGGCTGGCGATCAGCGCATCGAACGCCTGGGGGTTGGCCGCACCGAGAAAACCGCCCACGCTCACGTCATGACCCAGGTCAGCCAGCACCTGCGCCACATTCACACCTTTGCCTGCGGCATGGGTCAGCACGGTTTGGCTGCGGTTGACTTCACCCGGTTCCAGACGCTCCAGGCGTACTGTCAGGTCCAACGCCGGGTTCAGCGTCAGGCATAAAATGTGCGCCATTTACACGGCCTCCACTAAGGCACGCACTTCGGCGGGCGAACCCACCGCGAGTGCTTTTTGCGCCAGGCCCTGGGCCTCGCTCAGACTGAATTCACGCACCCGCGCCTTCACTTCAGGAATGCTGCGGGCCGACACGCTCAACTCATCCACACCCAGGCCAATCAGCACCGGCACCGCCAGCGGGTCTGCCGCCAGTTCGCCGCACACGCCCACCCATTTGCCATGGGCATGGGCGGCGCGCACGGTGATGTCGATCAGTTGCAACACCGCCGGGTGCAGGCCATCGGCCTGGGCCGACAGCGTCGGGTGGCCACGGTCGATGGCCAGGGTGTACTGGGTCAGGTCGTTGGTGCCGACGCTGAAAAAGTCGACTTCCTTGGCGAGTACCGGCGCGAGCAATGCGGCGGACGGCACTTCGATCATGATCCCCAACTGCAAGTCCGCCACCGGGATTTCCAGGCGCAGGCGCTCGGTCATATCGCGGGCCGCACGCCACTCATCGACGCTGCCGACCATGGGGAACATGATGCGCAGCGGCCGGTTATCCGCCGAGCGAAGCAGCGCGCGCAATTGCGCTTCCATGATCTGTGGGCGCTGCAAGGTGAGGCGAATACCGCGTACGCCGAGGAAGGGGTTTTCTTCCTGCGCAATCGGCCAGTACGGCAACGGCTTATCGCCGCCCACATCCAGCGTACGCACCACCAGCGGGCGACCGTCGAGGCCGTCGAGCACGCGGCGGTATTCGGCTTCCTGGGTGGCTTCATCCGGCGCTTGCGGGTGGGCCATGAAAATCAGTTCGGTACGCAGCAGGCCGATACCTTCGGCGCCCTGCTCCACCGCACTTGCCACGCCTGCGCTTTCGCCAATGTTGGCAAACACTTCCACGGCGTGGCCGTCACGGGTCAGCGCGGGTTCATGGCGCTGGGCCGAGGCGGCTTGCAGGCGTTGTTCGCGGGTGTCGCGCTCAACGGTGGCGCGTTGCAGGGTGGCCGCGTCGGGCGACACATGCAGGCGGCCGCGCTGGCCGTCGAGTAGCAACGACGTGCCGGATGCCAGCAGCAAAACCGCTGCGCCCGCGCCGACCAGCGCCGGAATACCGAGGGCTCGGGCGACGATGGCGCTGTGGGCCGTGGCGCCGCCTCGGGCGGTGAGGATGCCGGCGACGCGCGCCGGGTCGAGTCGCGCGACGTCCGAGGGGCCAACTTCGTCCATCACCAAAATGTAGGGTTCGCTCGGCTCTTGGGCGGTTTCGACGCCGCAGAGCTGCGCCAGCACACGGCGGCCAATGTCACGCAGGTCGGCGGCGCGCTCGGCAAGCAAGGCGTCCTGCAACGACTCTTGTTGTTTTGCGGCCGCCTCAATCACGCTCATCCACGCGGCTTCGGCGCTTTCGCCTTGCTTGAGGCGAGTGTCGACTTCGTCGGTGAGTTCCGGGTCGTCGAGCATTTCCTGGTGCGTGATGAAAATCTCGCGAATGGCTTTGGACGTGCTGCGCTCGATCAGGCCCTGAATGTCACGGCGCACATCGGCCAACGCCGTCTGCAGGCGTTGACGCTCGGCGGCCGCGGACTCGCCGCGCACGGGGTAGTCGAACACCTGTTGAACCTGGATATGCGCAGGGCCGATGGCGATGCCGGGCGCGGCGGCAATCGCCTGAATCTGGCTGCCAGCCGCCGGGGCGCTGACCACGGGCTCGATATCCAGCGCTGCGGGTTGGGCGCTGACGGTCGGCAGCGGCTCGACGTCTTCACCCAGGCCTGCTTCGACGGCCGCGAGCAACGCAGGCAGCGCATCGCTCGCAATCGTCGGCTCGGCTACAAATTCCAGCACCTGGCCGCGACGTGCGCCCAGGCTCAGCAACTTGCTCAGGCTTTTCACCGACACGGCACCCACCGGGCCGTCGACGATGCGCAGGCGAATGTCGCCGTCAAAACTTTTTGCCAATTGCGCGAGGATCTTTGCCGGGCGCGCATGCAGGCCATGGGCGTTGGCCAGGGTAATGCGCGCGCTTGGCCAGTCGGCGGGCAGTTCGCCGCCAAGCACTTCCAATACAGCGCGGCTGCTGGTGGCACGCCCCAATTCCTGGCCGCGCCCTTCAATCAGCAAGGCACACAGGCGTTCCAGTAATGTCTGATGGGCTTCCCCCAGGCTGGCCAGGCAGAACAGGCCGTTAAGCGGCTGGCCGAGGTAACGCATCGGTTTGTCCGGCGTTACGAACGCAAGGCCAGGGCGCTTGACCGTCTGTTCACTGTGCAACCACCACAGGCCATCACCCAGAGGCAGCGCGTCGACTTGCTGCAACACCGCGGCGAAACCATTGCTCACACAATCAGCCTGACGCAGCAGGCGCGCACCTCGCCATACCAGCTCTTCAAAATCGTCGGCAGACACGCCGAGGCCGATCATCTGCGCATCCAGCGCCAGCTCCTGCGGCGCGCCTTGCAGCAATTTCAGCAAGGCTTCGGCGGACCCTGCACGGCGCAGTGCCTGGCCCAAATCGGTTTCACCGAGGGCGCGGGTCAGCAGTTGCAGTAAACGCAGGTGTTCATCGGATTTGGCCGCAATACCAATCGCCAGGTAGACGATCTGGCCGTCACCCCAGTCCACCCCTTCGGGGAACTGCAACAGGCGCACGCCGGTGGAAAATACCTGATCGCGGGTTTCAGGCGTGCCATGGGGAATGGCGATGCCTTGGCCAAGAAAGGTCGAGCCCTGGGCTTCACGGGCCTGCAAGCCACTGAGATAACCCTCGGCAACCAAACCATCGGCCACCAGTGTGTCAGCGAGCAGGTGCAAGGCAGCAGATTTATCCACAGCCACCTGGCCCATGGAAATCTGCTCTACAGTGAGCTCAAGCATGCCGTTCTCCTAGTTAGTGCGATGGGCGCACTAGGTATTGTTTTGAATAAATCAGCGCAAAGGTGTTCAAAAGTATCTGACCGAGCGGTCAATTGGCAGTAGCCACTCGGAGACGAACATCTTAAAAATACGCCTGCTGAAACGTTTAATCTATAATTTATGGCAGGTTACGCGTTAATTGCGCAAGCTAGAAGGGCCACTCGGCACTTGAGCTCAAGCATGGGTCATCTGCAGTAATCGGTTACGATTGGACAAAGTGTCGGGGCAAGCTCTAAAAAACAAGGAAATCCCGGTTTGAAACTCAGTGATATTGCACGTCTGGCCGGTGTGTCCGTTACCACCGCAAGCTATGTCATCAATGGTAAGGCCGAACAGCAACGCATCAGTAGCGCGACCGTCGAGCGGGTGCGTGCTGTGGTCGAGGCCCATGGTTTTACCCCCAACCCCCAGGCGGCCGGGCTGCGCAGTCGGCATACGCGCACCTTGGGTTTCATCCTGCCGGACCTGGAAAACCCCAGTTACGCACGCATCGCCAAGCTGCTGGAGCAAGGGGCGCGGGCGCGAGGTTATCAGTTACTGATCGCCAGCTCCGATGACGAGGCCGACAGCGAGCGCCAATTGCTCAAACTGTTCCGCGCCCGGCGCTGCGATGCGCTGTTCGTCGCCAGTTGCCTGCCGGCCAGCGATGACAGTTACCGCGAGCTGCAAGACAAGGGCTTGCCGGTGATTGCCATCGACCGGGTGATGGAGCCGGGCCAGTTCTGCTCGGTGGTCAGCGACGACCGCCAAGCCTGCCAGCAACTGACCGAGAGCCTGTTGGCGCCTGAGCCCAAACAGATCGTGCTGATCGGTGCGCGGCCCGAGCTGAGCATCAGCCAGGAGCGTGCTGCCGGGTTCCACGAAGCGCTGCAAGGGTTCGCCGGTGACGTGATCGTCGAACACGGCGAAGCCTTCAGCCGTGATTGTGGCCGACAGCTGATGGAACAACTTCTTCAGCAACTTGGGCATTTGCCTGACGCGTTGGTGACCACCTCCTACGTGCTGCTGCAAGGCGTGTTTGACGCACTGCATGACTTCCCGCTCAAGTCACGGCCGCTGCGCCTGGGCACGTTCGGCGATACCCAGTTGCTGGACTTTCTGCCGCTGCCCGTCAACGCCATGGCCCAGCAACATCAACTGATCGCCGACACGGCCCTGCGCCTGGCGCTGGCGGCCATCGAGGAAGAACACTACCAACCCGGTGTGCACGCGATTGGCCGGACCTTCAAGCGGCGCATTCACGAGGCGTAACGTGGAGCTGATTGACACCCACACTCACCTGGACTTCCCGGACTTCGATAACGACCGCCGGGACGTTCTCGCCAGCAGCCGCCAACTCGGGGTGTCGCGCATGGTCGTGCTGGGGGTGTATCAGCAGAATTGGCAACGGCTGTGGGATCTGGTGCAGCAGGATGAAGGATTATTCGCCGCCTTCGGCCTGCACCCGGTCTACCTCGATGAGCATCGCCCTGCCGACCTGACCGAGTTGGGCGAATGGCTGACGCGCCTGCACGGTCAGCGGCAACTCTGCGCGGTCGGCGAGATCGGCCTGGATTACTTCCTCGAACACCTGGACCGCGAACGCCAGCAACACCTGTTTGAAGCGCAACTGAAACTGGCGGTGGACTTCCAACTGCCGGCCCTGCTGCACGTGCGGCGCAGCCACGCGGCGGTGATCGCCACGCTCAAGCGTATTCGCTTGCCACGCGGCGGCATCATCCACGCCTTCGCGGGCAGCTTCGAGGAGGCCCGCGAGTACATCCGGCTCGGCTTCAAACTGGGCCTGGGCGGCGCGGCCACCTGGCCCCAGGCACTGCGCATGCACAAAGTGCTCGCCAGGTTGCCGCTTGAGGCCGTGGTGCTGGAAACCGACTCACCGGACATGGCGCCCGCCATGCACCCCGGCCAGCGCAACAGCCCGCAACACCTGCCGGACATCTGCATGGCCCTGGCGGCTCACATGCGCATCAGCCCTTCCCTGCTCGCCGAGACGAGCACCCGCAACGCTTGCGAAGTGTTCAAGTGGTAACGGTGCTATCACTTGCGTCGCCCGCTCCCACACCCGCCCGCGTCCGCTTTGTGAGTTAGGGCAATACGGTCCAGATAGCAAAACCGGCATACCAAAGCACCGCCGCGCGCAGCAGCAGTTCCCACAGGCGATCCAGGCTGTTGACGCCGTCAGCGCCGACCACCGGCGGTGGAATTTCAGCGGCCACCAGGCCGACTTTTTCCACCAGCTGTGCGGCAGTGATGTCCCAGCTCAGCAGCTCATGCAGCATCACCCGGCCTACCGCGACAAAGTTGCCAACCAAGGCAAAACTCGCCGCCAGCAGGCGAACCGGCAACCAGTCGAATGCATGGCGCAGTTGCCCGGCGCGCTCAGCCACCAGCGGGTTCTGGCCGTGTTCACTGGCCAGTGCCAGCAGGCGATAAGCCAAAGCCGCCACCGGGCCGAGCAGGAAATACCAGAAAATAACCGCGAAAAAGCTTTGATAGGCCTGCCATAGCAGGTGGCCCTGAACGCGCTCCAGCAATTGCTCGCCGCTGTCGGCCGAAATATTCAGGTCGCGCTCAGCCACATGTTCCGCGGCTTGCAAATCACCGCGCCGCCACGCATCACGAAACGGGCCGAGCCCGGCCAGCAGGTCGCCTCGCCCCAGGCTGTAAATCACCACCAGCAAGTGCACCGGCAGCGCCAACAGGCCATAAGCCACCGGTTCCAGCACCAACAGCAGCAAGGCCAGCAACGCCACCGGCAACAGCACCAGTACCACCAGAATCAGCCAGGGTTGTTGGCCCATGCGCGGGCTTGATTCCATTTTGGCCAGTTCGCGCAACCATCCGCCGTCGCGCTGCAACCGCTGGCGCAAGGCCGAGAATTTCTCGATCCACACTGCCAGCACCAACACCAGGAAACTCATCGTGCGTGTCCTCCATCCTGCAAAGCGCTGCGAAAGCGCGTCCAATCAAAAGCCGGGCCCGGGTCGGTCTTGCGCCCCGGAGCGATGTCACTGTGACCACAAATGCGCTGGCGGGTAATGCCCGGGTAGGCCGCCAGCAGTTGCCGCGTCAGGTCGATCAGTGACGCATATTGGGCATCGGTAAAGGGCAGTTCGTCTGTGCCTTCCAGCTCGATTCCCAGGGAAAAATCATTGCAGACTTCACGCCCCTCAAAGCTGGAAACGCCGGCATGCCAGGCACGGTCCAGGCACGACACAAACTGCGTGACCTTACCGTCGCGCTCAATCAGAAAATGCGCAGACACCCGTAGGGCAGCGATCCCTTCAAAGTATGGATGCTCCGTGACATCCAGGCGATTCTGGAAAAATTCCTGCACCTTGCCCGTGGCGAACTGCGCCGGGGGCAGGCTGATGTTGTGCACCACCAACAGTGAGATTTCGCCTGCGGGGCGCTCGTTGAAGTTGGGCGAAGGGCAATGAGAGATGCCCTGGCACCAACCGCTGGCGGGGTCCAACTGCATACAGGTTCCTTGAATGAGACGAGGTGTGACCAGTATGCCGCGTTCAGCCCTGCGGTTGCGATCACTTGCCGCGATTGAGTTGGCGCAGGTCGCCCAGTACAGCCGCCAGCGCACGCTCAAACAGTAGGCCATCGTCCAGAGTGTGGAGCGTGCCACGCTTGAATAACATCGCCAACTGGGTGGCACTTTTATCCATCACCTTGAGCCCGGTACGGCTGACAAAAATATAGGTATTGGCTGGCGCCATGATCGCCGTCAGCTTGCAGCGCACGGTGGTTGTTTCGTGCAAGTGGAATTCAAACCAGCCACCAATGCGCATCTGGTAAGCCTTTAGCAGGTCAGGGTCATCACCCGGCAAACTATCGATGGGTTCCGGCGAGCCACGCTGCAAGACGAAGGGCTCGCGCACCTCGATTAACGCATCGACGCCCTCGCCTTCCAGTGAATGAGCATGCATGGCCTGCAACCGCACAAAAAAATCACGCGTACTGAAGGGATCAAAGGCCGCGCCGGTCAGGCCGTCGCGCAATGACTTGAGCAGCCCGGGCAATTGCTCCAGCAAGTGCCGCCCGGCCTCGGTGTCTTTTTGCAGGCCCACGCTCCAGATCAATTCGTCGAGGGTGCGCAGCCCTGCCTGCCATTGCACTGACTGTTCGCCGTGCTTGAGGCTGGCCAACAGCAACACCTGGCTCCAGGCCTGCTGCACAAATTGCACCACGGCCCGGGGCAATACCTTGCCGAGTAGTCGCCGGTTGAGCACGTCGTCCACCCGTTGCCGGGCCGCTTCAGTGCGCACGCGGCCCTCTTCGGCCTCATGCGTGTGCCGCTCAAGCATGACGCTGCGGCGCTGTTCATCCGTGGCAAACGCGGCGAACTGCGTCAGTAACTGGGTAAAAATTGCCTGATCTTCGACGAATTCATTGAGCAAGCGCTGCACCACCTGCTCGATACGCTGGTACAGGCTGTCGCGCTGATAGCCATCGTGCGGGCTCCAGCCGATCACAGAGGCGGCTATTTCATTGAGCAATCGCCGCGCCGGATGGCTGGGGCGGCTGAAAAAACTTTTATCCAGCACCGCCACTTTCAGCAACGGGATCTGCAAGCGGCCAAGCAACGCCTTGAAGGCGTCCGGCACGCTGCGGTCATTGAGGATGAATTCGAACAGCAGGGCGACCAGGTTAATCACATCCTCGTCGGCGTCCTCGACCACGCGCGACTTGCCGCTCTTGACGCTCACCCGGGTCAACAGCTGTTCAAGCTGGTTGCGCAGGTCAGCATCGTCTTCGGCTTCAGGTTCCGGCACGTATTGCTGCAAATGAGAGAGCAGGCGCAGCAGGTCGCGGCTGGCAATCGGGTGCGGTTCAGCGCTGGCCTCAAGGGTAGGCGCGACGCTGCCGCGCACGCCAGCCAAGAGTTTCTGCATGGCGGCGAAGGCTTCAAGGCCATTTTCATCCAGCGGAGGGTCGACGTCTGCCAGGCTGCCTTCTCGCTGTTGCTCACGGGCCGCACGCCCGCCCGGGCGACGCGACGGCACGGCTTTGAGTTCAGGCAAAACTCCGACGGCCACCAGCAACCTGTTGGCCTCGCCAAACAGTTGGTCCGCGTCACTGAGCACGTACTTTTCAAACAGCTTGAGGATGATCAGCTTGACGCGGATTTCCACACCCAGGCTGCGTCCTGCTCGCAAAAAGAACTCGCACAGCAGCGCCGGTCCCAACGGGTTATCGCGCTCATCCAGCGGCTTGCCGAGCACCGCGCTCAAACGCGCGGTAAGTTGCCCCAGCGCCAGGCCATCCCGATGGCGCACCCGGCCGAGCATGGCCTCCAGAGCCACCGCTTTTTCCAGGTCATCACCTGACGTACCGGGCCTGGCGTCGTAAGACACCACCGGCAACAGGTGCAACTCACCCCGCCCGGACAGGCCCAGGTTGGCGAACGAGGCGAACAGTTGCTCCATGAACACGCGCTCGAAATTCTTGCGCTTGAGGCGCAAGTCGCGCATGGCTTCAAAGAAAATATGATGATCAACGTTACTGCGGGCCTTGTCGGCCATTTCGAACAGGGTGTCATCGGCGTTATCGAACAGCTCCTGCAAACCCTGTTGCAGCTGTTGGGCTGCCTTGTCGCGTACCTGCAGCAGCACCACCGGCAGGCGCGCGAGCGGCGATGGCGTGGTCTGCGCCTTGTCGATTGGCACCACCTTTGCGTCAAAGTGCATCCTGGCCTCCTTAAACGGCGGTGTCAGTTCGGGGAACAGCGGCAGCAGGCCCCAGAGGGCACTGCGAATATCCGGTTATCACCTGGACGTCAAAGCTATGACGCCAATTGCAAGGCGCAAGATTATCTTGCAAATGCAGGCCGTTGCGCCAGCAAACTCTGCCATCGCGCGGTAAATGAGTGGCGAGTCTGGGTTCAGCGGCGCGCTGCCCCTATAATCGATGCACTTTGTTTGTGGAGCCTGTTATGCCGAATCTCCGTCTTGCCGACCTCACCGCCGAAATCGAAGCCAACGTGCGCCGCGCACTGCTGGAAGACATCGGCAGCGGCGACATCACTGCACAGTTGATCCCGGCCGAACGGCTGGCCAAGGCCACGATCATCACCCGCGATGAAGCTGTTATCGCCGGTTCAGCCTGGGTGGACGCAGTGTTCCGCCAGCTCGACCCTCGGGTCGCGGTGCATTGGCAAGTGGCCGACGGTGAGCGCGTCAGCCCCAACCAGGCGCTGTTTCACCTCGAAGGCCCGGCGCGCTCGCTGCTCAGTGGTGAACGTTGCGCACTGAATTTTCTGCAATTGCTGTCAGGCGTAGCGACCCGCGCCCGGTACTTGGCGGATGTGGTTGCCGGTACCCAGGTCAAACTGCTGGACACCCGCAAAACTTTGCCGGGCCTGCGCCTTGCCCAGAAGTACGCCGTGACCTGCGGCGGGTGCCACAACCATCGCATCGGTTTGTATGACGCGTTCCTGATCAAGGAAAACCATATCGCAGCGTGTGGCGGCATCGCCCAGGCGATTGCGGCCGCCCACAGGATAGCCCCGGGAAAGCCGGTTGAAATCGAAGTGGAAAGTCTGGAGGAATTGCGCGAGGCGCTGGCGGCGGGCGCCGATATCATCATGCTCGACGAGCTAAGCGCCGATGACATGCGCGAAGCGGTGCGCCTGAACGCAGGCAAGGCCAAGCTGGAAGCCAGCGGCGGGATTAACGAAACCACGCTGCTGCCCATCGCCCAAACCGGTGTGGACTACATTTCCATCGGCGCCATGACCAAGGATGTGAAGGCGGTGGACCTGTCGATGCGGCTGAGTCTCTGAAGGGTGTGAAGGAGCCGGTTTGCCGGCTCCTTCAATGGCGTTTCAAACCACCAGATTATTCATCTCGCAGTACTCATTCCACTCAACACCCAGTACCTCAGCGGCCTCTTTGTGCAAGTCCAACCGCGCAGCTTCGAACTCTTCCGGAGTCGAGGTGTACTTGAGGGTCAACTCCCAAGGCTGCAAGCCCTGGCTCTCGGCCTCGTCCTCGAATGCCCACTGGATCTGATCGCGTTGATCATCAGCGCTCAGGTCTTTGATCTCGTCTCTCAGCTGCGGTGACTCCTCGAGGTATTTCTCGAGGGCGAGTTCTTCAGCCGCCTCTTTGTGCAAGACCAACCGCGCGGCTTCGAACTCTTCCGGAGTCGAGGTGTACTTGAGGGTCAACTCCCAAGGCTCCAAACCTTGGCTATCGGCCTCATCCTCAAATGCCCACTGGACCTGATCGCGCTGTTCCTCAGCGCTCAGGCCCTTGATCTCGTCTTTAAGCTGCGGCGATTCCTCGAGGTATTTGTTGAGGGCTTCTTCGTGCCGAGCGTCCTGGACCTTTTCAGTCGTGGTCATGTTTGTTCTCTTAGATCTAGGAATGGGGATGCATCTGGGTCATCAAGGTTGCGCAGATACGTAAGAGCGGGCATGAATACCGGCTCGTCTGGCCTTCAGAACCATTCTGGGATCATCTGAAAACGTTGCCTTTGTAGCCTTTCTTTTAACCAGTGTTGCCCTTTTGCCCGAGACAGGAATCGAACCTGCGACCTTCGCGTTACGAGTGCGCTGCTCTACCGGCTGAGCTACACGGGCGGTGGGCTAAAGCTAGCACCGCATTGGGCACGCGGCAACTAACTCGCCTACCGCCCGGCAGCGTTTAGGCGCCGTCGGTGCCGCAGCCCTTGGCAACGTATTGCGCCTCGGCGGTGGTGGCGCACTTCCAGCCGGTGGTGGCACCCCGCGTCAACGTGATGGTCTTGCCGAGCACGGGCGCCGGTGCATCAAGGATTTCACAGCTGATGGAGCCTACGCCGCTGGCGACATCTCCGGTCACGTCGATCTTGCAGTTAGCCGTGGGGCTGATGCCGCCGATCAAGCCAAGAGTCGGCACTGTGCCACTGTTGATCGTGTCCTCGTAACCGGCCTTCAATGCCGAAATTTCAGCCAGCCCTGCCGTGAACTTGGCCTTGGCCTGGTGCTTGGTGTACATGGGCAGACCGATGGTGGCCAAAATGCCGATGATTGCCACGACGATCAATAACTCGATCAAGGTAAAACCTTTCTGACGCATCACATTCACTCTCCAGAAATAAAACCGTGACAGGGCGCGTCCTGCGCCCCGCAATTTGCAGCGGCGCCAGTGTACTCATCCGCGAAGGGCCAATCGCGCCCAAGACGCACAATCTGACATTTTATCCTGCGCCAGCCGCCCGCCCAAATGCGTCTGCTGACTAAGCTGTAAATCTTCCACCAACGCTGGGCAGGCATGTGACATGAATGACGCTTCAACGATCTACGCCTGGGAAGGCGTCAACCGCAAAGGCCGCAGGGTGTGCGGCCAAACCGCTGGGCGTAGCCTTACGCTGATCAAGGTTCAGTTGCGCCAGCAAGGGATCTGCCCCGGCCGCGTGCGCAAGAAATCCCCCCGCCTGCCAAGCTTCGCGCCGCCGATCAAACCCGGCGATATCGCGCTGTTCACGCGCCAACTGGCGACATTGCTGCGCGCGGGCATACCGTTGCTGCAAGCCTTCGATATCATCCGCGAAGGCGTGGACCACCGCCTGATGCGTGAATTGGTAAACGGCTTGAAACAGCAGATCGCCAGCGGCAATAACCTGTCGGCCGCACTGCGCAAACATCCGCGGCACTTCGATGACTTGTATTGCAACCTGATTGCTGCAGGCGAGCAAGCCGGGGCACTGGAAACCTTGCTGGAACGGGTGGCGGTTCATCTGGAAAAAAGCCAGCAGCTCAAGGCACGCATCAAGAAAGCCATGACCTACCCCCTCGCCGTCATCGCGGTGGCGTGCCTGGTCAGCTCGGTGCTGCTGATCCATGTGGTGCCGCAATTCCAGCACCTGTTTGCCGGAGTCGACGGCGAGTTGCCGGGCTTCACGCTGAGTGTCATCGCCTTGTCCGAATTCCTGCAGCGCGCTTGGTGGCTGCTGGTACTGGGTTTGGGCGGCGGATGGCTGGGGTTTCGGCAGGCCTGTCAACGCTCCCAGGGTTTACGTCTCCTGATGGACGTGGGTTTGTTGAAAATGCCCCTGGCAGGCACACTGTTGAAAAAAACTGCTGTTGCACGCTATGCCCGTACCCTCTCGACGACGTTCGCTGCGGGTGTGCCGTTGGTCCAGGCTCTGGACTCCGTGGCAGGCGCGGCGGGCAATGGCGTGTTCAAACAGGCGATCGAACATATGCGTCACGATGTATCCACAGGTATGCAATTGCATCAATCCATGGCGGGCAGCGGGCTGTTTCCCGGCATGGCCATTCAGATGACGGCGATTGGTGAAGAATCGGGCACCCTGGACCACATGCTGGAAAAGGTAGCTAACCACTACGAGGCCGACGTGGAACACCTGGTCGACACCCTTACAAGCCTGATGGAGCCACTGATCATGGTGGTGTTGGGCGCCATGGTCGGCGCGTTGGTGATCGCCATGTACCTGCCGGTCTTCCAGCTGGGTACGGCATTTTGAGCCTGCTGCTGAGTGAACAACCGTGGTTGTTTTTGGGCATCGCGCTCGTGTTGGGCCTGATCATTGGCAGCTTCCTGAACGTGCTGGTGTGGCGCCTGCCGAAGATGCTTGAGCGGGAATGGCGCGCCCAGGCTCAGGAAGTCCTGGGTTTACCGGCAGATCCCGTCGGCCCCACTTACAACCTTGCACAGCCCAATTCCTGTTGCCCGCACTGCAGCCAGCCGATTCGCCCCTGGGAAAATATTCCGCTGCTCAGCTACGTGATGCTCAGGGGGCGCTGCGCGCAGTGTCGTGAACCTATCAGCGCCCGCTACCCCTTCACCGAACTGGCCTGTGCACTGATTTCGGCGGTGGTGGCCTGGCACTTCGGCTTTGGCTGGGAAGCGGGCGCGGTGATGCTACTGAGTTGGGGCTTGCTGGGGATGAGCCTGATTGACGTGGATCATCAACTGCTGCCCGATGTGCTGGTGCTGCCGCTGCTATGGCTGGGGTTGATCAGCAACAGCTTGGGTCTATTGGCGACGCTGCCCGATGCGGTGTGGGGCGCAGCCATTGGCTATATGAGCCTGTGGACGGTGTTTTGGCTGTTCAAGCTGGCCACCGGCAAGGACGGCATGGGCCATGGCGACTTCAAGTTATTGGCCCTGCTCGGTGCCTGGGGCGGTTGGCAGATTCTGCCAATGACGCTGCTGATGGCCTCGCTGCTGGGTTTAGTTGCCGGGCTCGTTCTGATTCGCCTGCGCAGGTCTCGGGTGTCGGCGCCGATGCCATTTGGTCCGTGCCTGGCGATTGCCGGCTGGATTGCATTGCTCTGGGGTGGTCAAATAACCGACTTCTATTTGCAGTCTGTCGGTTTCAGATGACCACTTCTGTTGCAACACCCTGGATTCTCGGCCTCACCGGCGGCATTGGCAGCGGTAAAAGCGCGGCCGCCAGGCACTTTATCGACTTGGGCGTTGACCTGGTCGACGCCGATCATGCCGCCCGCTGGGTGGTAGAACCCGGCCGGCCGGCCCTTGCGCGCATTGCCGAACATTTCGGTGACGGCGTGTTGCAGTCCGACGGCCAGTTGGATCGCGCAGCGTTGCGCAAGCTGATCTTTGAAGTGCCTGAAGAGCGCCGCTGGCTGGAAGCCTTGCTGCACCCGTTGATTGGCGAGGAAATTCGCAGCCACTTGGCACGCGCCCGCTCGCCTTACGCGATTCTGGTGTCGCCGCTGTTGATCGAATCCGGCCAGTCCAGCATGACCCAACGCATTCTGGTGATTGACGTGCCGCAAGCGTTGCAGATTCAGCGTACCCTGCAGCGCGACGGCATCAGCGAGCACCAGGTGCAGGCCATTCTCAAGGCTCAGTCCAGCCGCGAAGAGCGCCTGAACCATGCCGATGACGTGCTGGTCAATGACAAGGACCTCGCCTGGCTGCACAGCGAGGTCGAGCGACTGCACCACTTTTACCTTACTTTGCGTGGAGGCCGATCATGAGCCAACCCTTGACCGTCGACTGCCCAACCTGCGGTGCCCCCGTGGAATGGAAAGCCGCCAACCACACCCGGCCGTTCTGCTCGGACCGTTGCAAACTCATCGACCTGGGCGCCTGGGCAGCCGAGGAACACAAAATTCCCGTGGCTCCGGATGCCGAAGACGAACTGTTTTCCGAAGACTTGCAGCCGCGCCACTAAGGCCGCATAAAAGCGTATTCCTGCTGGTCGTCGAGGTTCTCTGCAAGGTATTGCAGCTCGTCGGCCAGGTCTTCAAAACTGCGCACACCCTTGCTCTGCTGCACCACCGCACTGAGCATCGCGCGCAGGGTCAAGCCTGGGTCAAAGCCGATTTCCTGTGCCGCGTCCTGGCTTCTGCGCAACTCCTGCCGTGCCCACTCATACACACTCATGATTCTTGCTCTCACGCTTAAAAGTTTGGCGGAGCATGGGCCTGCCGGGCGGTCCGGGATTTGATCTGGATCAATGCTGTGGATCGTCATCCTTCCACGGCGCCGAGAGGTAACGCGTGCGGTTGAAGGTCTCCAGCCATTGCGGGCTAAACACCACCAATGCACTGATGATCATGCCGTTGATAAAAGCTTCGGGGAATATGATCAGCCACAGGTAGCCAACAAAGTCTTCCAGCCACTCGGGCATCGCGAAACGGCCATCGAACCACAACAGCCCCAACCCGACCGACAGGCAGAGCAGCGCCGACAGTGCGGCGGCGAAAAAGCCGGAGCAGAAAATATACACAAAGGGGTTGCGCGGCTGCGCCCTCTCAACCAGCAGCGCACAGGTCTCGGTGACCAATACCGGCAGCGCGATCAGCAGCAGGCCGTTCACGCCCACGGCGGCCAGATCCTGGCGGCCCAGCAACACCAAGCCCACTTGCGCGGCGAGACCGCCGACGATTGCCAGGGGCCAGTCGAGCAACAGGGTAACGGCGGTCATGCCGATAAAGTGGTAGGAGACCCCCGTATCGAAATCCCGCCGCACCAACCACAACATAAACAGCGCGAACACCGTGCCGAACAGCAAATGCTGACGCCGCCGGTCGGCGAACAACTCGACCCAGGGCGAGCGCAGGATCGCCCACATCACCACCGGCGCATACAGCAGCCAACCGATGCCGAGGGTTTGTGGCGCCAGCACGGCGGCGCTGATCACAGCTTCACCTGCTCCAGCGCCTGGCGCAGTTCGGCGGCCGAACTGTAGACGTGTTGAGCGATCAATTTGCCGTTGTCCAACTGCAACCACAGCACGCTATCCGCAGGCGCCGGGTAACGCGGGGCGATGCGCGCGTCACGGTCCAGCATCACTCGATAGTTGTAAGCCTGCATGGCCGGCACCGCGAAGAGCTTGGCGATCAGGCGCGGCATGCGCTGGATATCGGCGAGAAACACTGCGTGGCGCGCATCCAGATAGCCCTTGGGCTGGCCTTGCAGCGCCGCGTCTACCAGCTTGGCGGCATCCATGCTGCGCGCCACCAGCAGAATCTGCGCCTGGTCGTTGAGGGTGTATGGCTGGTCGAACTGGTCGAGCAACGTCCACGGCGCCACGCGGTCACCCACTTCAATGGCTTGTGCCCACAGCGGCAACAGACTCAGTAACAGCACCACAAAATACTTCACTGCACGCTCCTTTCGCTCGGGATAGCGGTTGAATGGCCAGTCTACACCGCCGTTTTAAAGCAAGACTTCCTGTGGTCATCATTTGAACGCTAAGCTGCGCTTATGGATGACTCAGACTACCTGCGCCTGCTCACCGTAGCGGCCGAGCAAGCCAACGCTTTCCTGTCCAATGCCCGCAAATGGGAGCGTGAGCGTTGGGTCTGCCAGCGCCTGTTGCAAGGCTTGAATGTGCCCTACCGTGCCGAAGAGTTTCACGCCGCCGGCCAAGAGCCGCCGGACGTGCTGTTTCGCGACGCCAGTTTCGAGGTGTTTTTCGTGCTGGATGAGGGCCGGCGTCTGAACGACGAATGGCGCGACGAACTGCTGCGCCGACGCAGCGCGTTTTCCCTGAGTCAATTGGTGCGGCGCGAAGCCAAGCCGCGGCGCATTCCGGCGCATGAGTTCCTGCTGCGCCTGGCACCGACCTTGCGCAAGAAGGCGCACAACTACAAGGAACGCGGGATAGACCTGGGCGAGTTGGACCTCATCGCCTTTACCAGTCTCAAGCGCGAAGTGCTCGACCTCAACAGCCACTTCCCGCCGCCCACCGAATACCTGCGTCAGGGCTGGCGCTCACTGTCATTGGTGGGCCCGACCTTTGCCCGCGTGTTGTTCGCGCACCCCGACGCGCCGGACTTCTTGCGCAACAATTTGGGCCGCAGCATAGTGTTCGACGTGGGCATCAGCCTGTGATGCGGGCACAGGCTACGCTTGTGGCGATGCCGCCAATCTCCTGACTGTAACGTGGCGCCCTTTTGCAACGTCTACCTGACGAGGCTTTTATGACCAGCCGCCTGAAACCCGATGACCAACAGCATGTCGAAGAGTACCTGCAACTCTCCCAGAACCGAGTCGAGCGCAAGCCTTTCAGGCCGTGGCTGCTCCTTGGTGTGGTGCTTGTTGTGGTGATCGGCCTCGGTTTGCTGAGCCGCCTCTTGAGTTACCTGACGCTATGAGCTGCCTGGCGCTCGCGGGGGTAACTGCTCCGATTTCTTTTAGCCTTGCGAGATATCCCCATGACCCATCGTATTATTATCGTCGGCGGCGGCGCCGGCGGCCTGGAGTTGGCTACCCGCCTGGGTAAGACTCTGGGCAAGCGCGGCACCGCCAGCATCACGCTGGTGGACACCAACCTGACCCATATCTGGAAGCCGCTGCTGCATGAAGTGGCTGCCGGGTCGCTGAACTCTTCGGAAGACGAACTCAATTATGTCGCCCAGGCCAAATGGAACCACTTCGAATTCCAGCTGGGTCGAATGAGCGGGCTTGACCGTGAACAGAAGAAAATCCAGCTGGCCGCGACCCTTGATGAAGAAGGCCGCGAACTGGTCCCTGCGCGCGTGCTGGGCTATGACAGCCTGGTGATCGCGGTCGGCAGTACCACCAATGACTTCGGCACCGAGGGCGCGGCGCAGCACTGCCTGTTCCTCGACACCCGCAAACAGGCCGAGCGCTTCCATCAGCAACTGCTCAACCACTACTTGCGCGCCCACGCCGGGCAAACAGACGTCATCGAAAAGATCAGCGTCGCCATTGTCGGCGCGGGTGCGACCGGTGTGGAGTTGGCGGCCGAGCTGCATAACGCCGCTCATGAACTCGCAGCTTACGGCCTGGACCGCATCAAGCCGGAAAACATGCACATCACCCTGATCGAAGCCGGCCCGCGCGTATTGCCTGCGCTGCCGGAGCGCATTGGCGGGCCTGTGCATAAAACCCTGGAGAAACTCGGCGTGACCGTGCTGACAGACTCGGCGGTCAGCGAAGTGACAGCTGACGCCCTGATCACAAGCTCCGGACAAGTCATTCCAGCCAGCCTGAAGGTGTGGGCGGCAGGCATTCGTGCACCGGGTTTCCTCAAGGACATTGATGGGCTGGAAACCAACCGCATCAATCAGCTGCACGTGTTGCCGACCCTGCAAACCACGCGCGATGAGAACATCTTCGCGTTTGGTGACTGCGCTGCCTGCCCGCAGCCAGGCTCCGACCGTAATGTACCGCCTCGCGCCCAGGCGGCGCACCAGCAGGCTTCGTTGCTGGCCAAATCGCTGAAGCTGCGCATTGAAGGCAAAGACCTGCCGTCCTACAAGTACACCGACTACGGCTCGCTGATTTCGCTGTCGCGGTTCTCGGCAGTGGGTAACTTGATGGGCAACCTGACCGGCAGCGTGATGCTGGAAGGCTGGCTGGCGCGGATGTTCTATGTGTCGCTGTACCGCATGCACCAAGTGGCGCTGTACGGTTTCTTCCGCACGGCAATGCTGATGCTGGGCAGCAAAATCGGCCGCGGCACTGAGCCACGCCTCAAGCTGCACTAACACCACGAAACAGTGTGGGAGCGGGCTTGCCCGCTCCCACTTTTTTGCGTCATGTTTCAGATTTTCGCAGGCAAAAAAAATCCCCGTATCTTTCGATACGAGGATTTTTAATATGGTCGGGGTAAGGGGATTCGAACTCCTGACATCCTGCTCCCAAAGCAGGCGCGCTACCGGACTGCGCTATACCCCGGTAAAAAAAAGGCGACCTTTCAGCCGCCTTCTTCGATCAGCGCTTTTGGCCTCTGATCTTAAGATTCGATTCCAGCGTTAACTGGTCTCAAAAATGGTGGGTCGTGTGGGATTCGAACCTACGACCAATTGGTTAAAAGCCAACTGCTCTACCAACTGAGCTAACGACCCAAATATGGTCGGGGTAAGGGGATTCGAACTCCTGACATCCTGCTCCCAAAGCAGGCGCGCTACCGGACTGCGCTATACCCCGGTTTGAAATTGGCTCCGTGACCAGGACTCGAACCTGGGACCCAATGATTAACAGTCATTTGCTCTACCGACTGAGCTATCACGGAACTACATATTTCAAAGTACAACTTTTACCGCTGTGTAACCTTCTCTTCGACCCGCCCGTATCGCTACGTTCATGTCTCTGAGGCGCGCTATTCTACAATCTTAAAAACCCCTGTCAACCCTTTAAATTGCTTTTAAGACAATGATTTGCGCTTCTTTCTGATTTCTTCTTGGGGAGAAGAAACCCGTGGGCTGACGTTGCTGCGGGGCGCACTTTACAAGCCTTTGCCTTACAGTTCAACGCCCTATCGAAAAAAAAGGCCCCGCAATGCGGGGCCTCCTCTTATCGCCATACCGGCCGGGCTCAGTGAAAGACGATTTCGTCGTTTTCCACCGTTGCCTCGACGCTGGTACCAGGCATAAAGCTGCCCGACAGGATCAGCTGCGCCAACGGGTTTTCGATCCAGCGCTGGATCGCCCGCTTCAACGGCCGTGCGCCATACACCGGGTCGTAACCGACCGCGATCAGCTTGTCCAACGCCTCGCTGCTCAGCTCCAGGTTCAGCTCGCGCTCGGCCAGACGGCCACGCAGGCGGCCCAACTGGATCTCGGTGATGCCCGCGATCTGATCCCGCGCCAAAGGCTCGAAGATCACCACTTCGTCGACCCGGTTGATAAATTCGGGGCGGAAGTGCGACGTCAGCGCATCCATCACCGCAGCGCGCTGGCCTTCACGATCACCGACCAATTCCTGGATCTGCGCCGAGCCCAGGTTGGAGGTCATCACGATCACCGTATTACGGAAATCCACCGTACGCCCGTGGCTGTCGGTCAAGCGGCCGTCTTCCAGCACTTGCAGCAAGATGTTGAACACATCCGGGTGGGCCTTCTCGACCTCGTCCAGCAGGATCACCGAGTAAGGCTTGCGACGCACGGCTTCGGTCAGGTAACCGCCTTCTTCATAGCCCACGTAGCCTGGTGGTGCGCCGATCAAGCGGGCCACCGAATGTTTCTCCATGAACTCGGACATATCGATCCGCACCATGGCCTCTTCGGTATCAAAGAGGAACTCGGCCAAGGCCTTGCACAGCTCGGTTTTACCCACGCCGGTAGGGCCGAGGAACATGAACGAGCCGCTCGGACGGTTCGGGTCGGACAACCCGGCGCGCGAACGTCGTACCGCGTTGGACACGGCCACAACGGCCTCATCCTGGCCGATGACGCGCTGGTGCAACAGGCTTTCCATCTTCAGCAGCTTGTCGCGCTCGCCTTCGAGCATTTTCGACACCGGAATACCGGTCCACTTGGAGACGACTTCGGCAATTTCTTCCTCGGTCACTTTGCTGCGCAGCAACTGGTTCTCGCTTTTACCGTGCTGATCAACCATTTGCAGGCTGCGCTCCAGGTCCGGAATCACTCCGTACTGCAACTCGGCCATGCGGTTCAGGTCGCCTTTGCGGCGTGCAGCTTCCAGCTCCTGACGTGACTGCTCGATTTTTTGCTGGATCTGCGCAGAGCCCTGCACTTCAGCTTTTTCCGAGGTCCAGATTTCTTCCAGGTCTGAATACTCGCGCTCGAGGCGCACGATTTCTTCCTGAAGTTTCTCCAGGCGCTTTTTCGCCGCGTCGTCCTCTTCTTTCTTCAGGGCCTGGGATTCAACTTTCAGCTGAATCAGGCGCCGGTCCAGACGGTCGAGCACTTCCGGCTTGGAATCGATTTCCATGCGAATGCGGCTGGCCGCTTCGTCGATCAGGTCGATGGCCTTGTCCGGCAACTGACGGTCAGTGATATAGCGATGGCTCAACTTGGCCGCCGCAATAATCGCGCCGTCGGTAATCGCGACCTTATGGTGAACCTCGTAGCGTTCTTTCAGGCCACGCAGAATCGCAATGGTGTCTTCTTCGCTCGGCTCTTCCACCAGCACTTTCTGGAAACGACGCTCAAGGGCCGCATCCTTTTCAATGTACTGACGGTATTCGTTGAGCGTGGTCGCACCCACACAATGCAACTCGCCCCGGGCCAAGGCTGGTTTAAGCATGTTGCCTGCGTCCATCGAGCCTTCGCCTTTACCGGCGCCGACCATGGTGTGCAGTTCGTCGATAAACAGAATGATCTGCCCTTCCTGCTTCGACAGTTCATTGAGCAGGGATTTCAGGCGCTCTTCGAACTCGCCACGGAATTTGGCACCGGCGATCAAAGAACCCATGTCCAGAGACAACAGGCGTTTACCTTTAAGGCCGTCCGGCACTTCACCATTAATGATGCGCTGGGCCAGACCTTCGGCAATCGCGGTTTTACCTACGCCAGGTTCGCCGATCAGTACCGGGTTGTTCTTCGTCCGGCGTTGCAACACCTGGATGGTGCGACGAATTTCATCGTCACGACCGATCACCGGGTCAAGCTTGCCTTCTTCGGCGCGCCTGGTCAGGTCGACCGTGTATTTATCCAGGGCCTGGCGCGACTCCTCGTGATTAGGGTCGTTTACCGCATCGCCGCCACGCAGGTTGTTGATGGCATTTTCCAGGGCTTTCTTGCTCACGCCCTGGCCCAGCAGCAACTTGCCGAGCTTGCTGTTCTCGTCCATCGCGGCGAGCAGCACCAGTTCGCTGGAGATGAACTGGTCACCTTTCTGCTGTGCCAGGCGGTCAGCCTGGTTCAACAGGCGCGCCAAGTCCTGCGACATGTTCACGTCGCCGGTCGGGTTTTGGATTTTCGGCAGTTGGTCGAGCTCTTTGCTCAACTCCTTGCGCAGGCTGTTGATGTCAAAACCCACCTGCATCAGCAAGGGCTTGATAGAACCGCCTTGCTGTTCCAGGAGCGCCTGCATCAAGTGCGCAGGCTCAATGGCCGGGTGGTCGAGGCCCACCGCCAACGATTGGGAGTCTGATAAAGCCAACTGTAATTTGCTGGTTAAACGATCAATACGCATTAGTCACCTTCCTTTTGAGCAGGCCGGAGCTGTAAATACATCCTGAATGAAGAAACCTGCCAGATACCCCTATAGATGTGGTCGATTCTGCAAGATTCAAGCTGTCGATGGTTGACGCAGGTCAGGAGAGTCTAGCGTTCTAGCCAGATAAGGGAGGCGAAGCGACCGGTGCGAGGGCTGCGGCGGTAAGAAAAGAAGCGCGGGTCGGACACGGTGCAGAAACCACCACCGTAAACAGCCGTAACACCTTGTGCAGCCAGGCGCAGGCGCGCGAGCTGATAGATATCGGCCATGTACTTGCCGGGATTGCGGCTGGGAACGAAGGCTTCGGCAGTCACTGGCAGTTGCTGCATGAAAGCCTCACGCACTTCCGGGCCGACTTCAAAGGCTTGCGGGCCGATTGCCGGGCCCAGCCAGACCATTACTTCAGCAGGTTCCGCATCCAGACTGTCGAAGGTTGCCTCAAGCACGCCCGCTGCGAGACCACGCCAACCGGCATGCGCAGCCGCCACACGTGTGCCAGCACGGTTGCAGAACAACGCGGGCAGGCAATCGGCGGTCATCGATGTGCAGGCGATTCCAGGGGTGCTGGACCAACTGCCGTCCGCTTCGACGGTGCGCGACGGATCGGCCTCGACCACGGTGACCCCGTGAACCTGGCGTAACCAGGAGGGCTGAATATCAAAGGCAGCGCTGAGACGACGGCGATTGTCGAGGACAGACTCAAGGTCATCCTCAACATGATCGCCCAGATTGAGGCTGTCGAACGGCGCCAGACTGACGCCGCCCGAACGGGTGGTAACGCAGGCTTTGACTCCCGACGGCGCGGGCCAGTCAGGAATCAGCCAGTCACTCATCCGATAAACGCCTCACGATCCTGCTTGAGCAGCGACAACAACCAGACCAAATCGTCTGGAAGAGGCGATTCCCAGCTCATCCGCTTACCGCTCGTCGGATGATCCAGCTCCAGGAAACGTGCATGCAGTGCCTGGCGCGGGAAGGATTTCAGCGATTCAACCATAGTCACACTGGCCGCAGGCGGAATGCGGAAGCGGCCACCGTAGGCCGGATCTCCGACCAACGGGAAGTTAATGTGCGCCATGTGCACGCGAATCTGGTGCGTACGGCCGGTTTCCAGTTTGACCCGCACATGGGTGTGGGAGCGGAAACGCTCCAACACACGGTAGTGGCTGACGGCCTGCTTGCCGCCTTCCATTACCGCCATACGCTGGCGCTGCTGGCCGTGGCGACCGATCGGGGCGTTGATCTTGCCACCCGCCACGACGACGCCGATCACGATGCATTCGTAGATGCGGCTGACGCTGCGGCTCTGCAGTTGTGTGACCAACTGCGTCTGGGCCTGGATGGTCTTGGCCACCACCATCAGACCGGTGGTGTCTTTGTCCAGGCGGTGCACGATGCCGCAGCGCGGGACATTGATGATGTCCGGCACATGGTGCAACAGGGCATTGAGCAAGGTGCCATCAGCGTGCCCGGCTGCCGGGTGAACCACCAGGCCTGCGGGTTTGTTGATGACCAGGATGTCGTCGTCTTCATAGACGATATCCAGCTCGATGTCCTGGGCGACCCATTCTCCCTGGGCTTCCTGCTCGGCAGTCAGCTCAAGAATCGCACCGCCATGGACTATGTCTCGCGGGCGGATAACCGCTCCATCCACAGTCAGGCGGCCGTCTTTGATCCAGGCGGAAAGGCGCGAGCGCGAGTGCTCAGCGAATAATTGTGCGGCGACTTGATCGAGGCGTTGGCCGCCCAATTCGGACGGCACCTCTGCGCGAAGTTCAATTTTATCGGACATGCTCAGACTAGGCGTGGCACAGCCTTTGGTTTCGGCTGCGCGCTTGTGGTTAAATACGGCGTCTTTTGCCCCGAGGCTTTCAACGGGGCGCTCATCATAACAGGACGGCCCCGCCCAAGACAGCGGCCGTCATAGGGACGCAAGCCGCCATGCAAGTGAAACACCTGCTGCTGATCGCCATCCTCGCCATGACTGCTGCTTGCTCGTCAACAAAGGAAGTCGTCGACGAAAACCTGAGCGAAGTCGAGTTGTATCAACTGGCTCAGAAAGACTTGGACAATAATAGCTACACCAGTGCCACAGCGAAGCTGAAGGCCCTGGAGTCGCGTTATCCGTTCGGGCGCTACGCCGACCAGGCCCAACTTGAGTTGATCTACGCCAACTACAAGAACGCCGAGCCGGAAGCCGCCAAGTCTGCCGCCGAACGTTTTATCCGCCTGCACCCGCAGCACCCGAACGTCGACTACGCCTACTACATGAAGGGCCTGACCTCGTTCGACCAGGACGTTGGCCTGCTGGCGCGCTTCCTGCCGCTGGACATGACCAAGCGTGACCCGGGCGCTGCCCGCGACTCCTACAACGAGTTCGCCCAGTTGACCAGCCGCTACCCGAACAGCCGCTACGCGCCGGACGCCAAGCAGCGCATGATCTACCTGCGCAACCTGCTGGCGTCCTACGAGATTCACGTGGCCGACTACTACCTGACCCGTCAGGCCTATGTCGCTGCCGCCAACCGTGGCCGCTACGTGGTGGAAAACTTCCAGGAAACCCCGTCCGTGGGTGACGGTCTGGCAGTGATGACCGAGGCTTACCAGCGCCTGCACCTGGACGACCTGGCGGCTACCAGCCTGGAAACCCTGAAGCTCAACTACCCGGACCATCCAAGCCTGCAAGACGGCCAGTTCGTGCCTAAAGCGGGCGATGCGGACAACCGTTCGTGGCTGAGCAAGTACACTCTGGGCCTGATCTCAACCCGTCCACCGCTGCCGCCGGGCGAAACCCGCGCCAACCAGGACGTGATGAAGCAGTACCAGGATGCCAAGGAAGCCATTCCTTCGGAGCTCAAGCCGCATGATGCCAATGGCGACGTGATCGAAGAAGAAGCCCCACAGGCCCTCGGCAACAACCAGGACCGCTCGTGGTTCAGCTACATGACCTTCGGCATTTTCGACTGATCTGTCGAAGCACTGAAAAAAGGGAGCCCTCAGGGCTCCCTTTTTTGTGGGCGGGCATTATTGCGCTGTGCGCCTGCCATGTCCTTGGCTAAACTGGCGCATTCCTTGTCGAGAAACCTCCCATCATGGTTCGTCTACTGTTCTGGATTGCCGTCATTGCTGCCGCGGTTTGGTTCTGGCGCAAATTCAAAAGCCCGGCCGCTAAACAGCGGCGTTCCGGCGAGCCCGATGCAGCCCTGATGGTGCGCTGCGCCCACTGCGGCGTGCACCTGCCGCAGGACCGCGCACTGATTTCAGGCCAGGAGTGGTACTGCACGCAAGCGCACCTTGAGCAAGGGCCGAAGTCTATTGGGCGTTGATCCGACCTTCGGGCGCATAGGGCGCCGGGTCGATAATCGGCGCATGCCCCAGCAACAAATCGGCAAACAACTGGCAGGACGCCGGTGCAAGCACCAGGCCGTTGCGGTAATGCCCGCAGTTTAGCCATAGCCCCTTGAAGCCCGGGACTTCGCCGATGTAAGGAATACCTTCAGGCGAACCGGGGCGCAGCCCGGCCCAATGCCCCACTACCTCGGCGTTTGCCAACGCGGGAATCAACTCCACCGCCGACGCTTTGAGGCTCTCCAGCGCGGGTTCAGTGGGCGTCTTGTCAAATCCCTCGTGCTCCAGCGTACTGCCAATCAGAATGTGCCCGTCACGCCGTGGGATCGCATAGCGCCCTTTGGCCAGGACCATGCTCGACAGGAAATCCGACGCGCATTTGTACAGAATCATTTGGCCCTTGACCGGTTCGACCGGCAGCGCCAGGCCCAGCTTAGCGAGCAACTCCCCACTCCAGGCGCCTGCTGCCAATACAACCCTATCGCCAAGCACCTGCCCGCTGGCCGTGTTTACGCCCACCACGGTTTGGCCCTCGAGAACAAAGCTGCGCACTTCGCACTGTTCGTGAAGGGTCACACCGGGAAGCGCCAACAGCGCCGCCTTGAGGGATTTGACCAGGCGCGGGTTGCGCACATTGGCCACGTTCGCCATGTAGATCGCCCGGGAATAGCCGCCGCCCAGCACCGGCACTGCATCATGGGCGGCCGACACATCGACGGCGCTCAATGGCCGCCCTTCGCGGGCAGCCCAGGCCAGCGCCTCGGCTTCATCATCCAGGTCCAGCCAGTAGAGGCCCGTGGTATGCACTTCGGGATCAATGCCGGTGGCGGCGAACAAACGCTCAGCCAGCTGTGGATAAAAATCCTGTGACCAATGGGCCAGCGCAGTGACCGCCGGGCTGTAGCGCCACGGATACAGCGGCGACACAATCCCGCCGCCCGCCCATGAGGACTCCTGCCCAAGCCCGGAGCGCTCCAGCAGCACGACTGCCTGCCCTTGGGTGGCGAGGTTGAACGCAGTCAACAACCCGATTACGCCGCCGCCGACAATCACCACTCGCTGTTGCTTAGCCATCATTTGTTCCAGCCGATAAAAAGGGATAAGCGCGCCCGGCGCCCATTCATTCAGCACACTCATCACCGACCCCAGCATGCTTTGAGCGACATTTCAGGTGACGCACCGGGGTTACTTCGCACACCGAGGCTGGTCAGGCTGAATTCGCTGCAAGGGTCGTCCGCCATGACTGAGCCGCCGATTGGCGTGGCCACCAGGCTGAATGCCTGAGCATCCAATGCAGCGCTGATTCTATAGCGATCATTGCCCTCACTGACGCCGCTTGCATCAATAAAAGTCGCGTTGCGTGTGTAAAAGCGTTCCAGGTGCTGCGCTTGCTCGGTGAGCAGCGCAACGATCTCTGCGCGGTAGGCCTTGTTCACGTGCCGTGTGTAGCCGGGGTAAGCGATCCCGGCCAACAACGCGATGATCGCCACAGCGATCAATAACTCGATCAAGGTAAAACCTCGGCATTCCTTGCCCATTGATACGTTCCTTATTGAAGTTGCCGCCATAAAATTCGACGAAATCGCACACCATCGCCCTCGTCCATCCGTGCATAAACGGTTTCCAACACCGTGCGCGCCTGACCATTGAGCCCTACCGCCGTCACGCGGTATAACGCCGCAGGCGCTGCAGTTGGCAGATCAAACCGCCCCAGCGACTGGAGGCCATATACGCCCCCCTTCACGCTCACCCAAGTGACCGCCGACACAGCATTTACCCCGCCACGCACTACCGAATACGCTTCCTGCGGCGGCGCGCACGTGCTGATCGATTGGCACGGCGGCAACGTGCCCGCCGTTTTCCGGACAATCGCCTCCCCCAGCCTCAAGCCACTTTCGGCAGTTTGAAATGATTGATTACGATGCCAGACGCTGCCGGACATCTTTTGCTGGGCCACAGCCCCTTGCATCGATGCCAGGGCGATCAATGACAGCATCAGCAGAAATACCAGACTGACCAGCAGAACCATGCCGGTCTGGCGCAGAGAAATGGCGCTAGAGCGCATCATGATCACCCCTACCCCAACCGGTTACGCAGCGCCGCCACGACGCTGTAGGCCTGATCCTTTACCCGGCCCGTCGGGTCGCGCAGCGTCATTTGGATGCGCACGCTGCGTATCAGCGATTCGTCCGCCGGGTTGGCGTCATAGCGCAAAACACCCATCGAACCTGCACTGGCGGCCATGCCGAAACTGACGTCGAATGCCTGTACGTTATCCACCAGCACTGCTTTGGCCGGCGCGGCAGGCGTGCTGACCTTCAACTGGCCCGCCTCGTAGGTGTAAGTGAGTTGACGTATCGCAAATCGGATCTGGCCGGGCACCGGCGGCGAACTGCCCGCGAAGGCGCGGGCGGTACTACGGCAGTCGGACAGCACCGTCCAGTCAGGCGTACCACCCTCCTCGCCGACATCGGCGGTGACCACGGTGAGCGACTTGGCGCTGGCCGATGCACTCCAGCCGACCGGCCGATCAAACGCCGCAGGCGCATTCTCGACATAGGCCACAGGCAGGCAACCGAACATGCCCGCCTGCCGAATATCCCGAATCATCTTGCCCAAAACGAACCGCGCATCATCCTGAAGCAACATAGCGGACTGTTGGCTGGCCTGGGTGGTTCGAGCACTGATTGCTACCTGACTGACCCCGAGTATCACCACCAACCCAACCGCCAGCGCCAGCAATAGCTCCAGCAGACTGAACCCCTTCATTGCGCCGCCCTCGGCTCGCTGGCAATGCGGCTGGTGAGGGTGAATGTTTCCCGCGCACCGGGAGCATTCGTCGCCCTGGCGTTATCCCAATGGATGCTGACGGTCACCTCACTGCCACTGACCACCACGGAGCCTTTGGCGCCCTCCCCGGCGAACCCGACGATATTGGCTTCAAAGTCGTGCAGGTCCACGTCTCGCACACTGGCGCCAGAGGTACTCAGCGGCGCCCGCGCGGTTTGGCTCCATGAGTAATCGGCGCCGGAATTGGCGCGAACCCGGTCGAGCATGTCGTAGGCAATGAAACTGGCCTGGCTGATCATTCTGGCGCTGTCGGTGTACTTGAGCGCATTGAGCTGGATGACCGCAGCCCCCAGCAGGCCGACCGCGAGAATCAGCACCGACACCAGCACTTCGATCAGGGTCATGCCTGACTGCAGGTGAAACAGGGTGCAGGGGAAACGTGTGTTTGGGGATGCAGGCATTACCGTCGTCGTCCATGTCGAGGGCCGGAGAAAAACAGCAGAAACCTGCTGTGCGCCCCAAGACTAGCGTCGGATTCCAGCCGGCGCTGCTGCCGGAACAAAGGGAAATACTTTGGACTTAAAGGCCATCATCCGACGCTGCACACCGACGGCTATACCTAAGCCTGCCAGTAAAAATACGCACCACGTCCACGGAGGGACGACACATGACGCAACGAGGTTTCACCCTGATCGAATTGCTGGTCGGCCTGCTGCTGAGCGGCATCCTCACGCAAATGGCGGTACCCGGTTTCAAGGGGCTGTTGGAATCGCAGCAGCGAAGCAGCGCCGCACACGCCCTGGCGGACGGCCTGCGATTCGCACGTACCGAAGCCATCACACGCAATCGCACCGTGATTATTCATGCTCTGGAGGAGGATTGGAGCCGAGGGTGGCGAGTGATCGTGGACGCCAGCGGACGCGGCCCTCTGGACGGCGACAACCCGGTACTACAGGAACGCCAGGACAGCGGGGAGGTGGCAATTGCGGGCAACGGGCCGGTCAAGACCCAGGTGCGTTTCAGCGGGTTGGGTGAGCCGGTTTTTGCAGGAGGGGGCTTCCGCGCCGGCACTGTGCACGTCTGCGACACGGAGCAGGCACAAAGCCTGTATCAAGTGGTGCTGGCCCCCAGCGGGCGCATCAGCCTGCGCAGTGATAAGACCGAACAGGCTTTATGCCGAGGCTGATGCGGGGCCTTGAGGGGTCAAAGCAGCGAGCGAACCCGCAGCTCCTTGGGCATGGAGAACGTGATGTTCTCCTCACGGCCGGCCAATTCATCGGCGCCCGTGGCACCCCAGGCCTGCAATTGCTGAATCACACCACGCACCAGCACTTCCGGGGCCGAGGCACCTGCGGTAATGCCGATACGCTCGACGCCGTCGAACCAGCTGCGCTGCATGTCTTCGGCGCCGTCGATCAGGTAGGCCGGTGTGGCCATGCGTTCAGCCAGCTCGCGCAGGCGGTTGGAGTTGGAACTGTTTGGGCTGCCGACGACTAATACCACGTCGCACTCGTTGGCCAGTTGCTTGACCGCATCCTGACGGTTTTGCGTGGCGTAGCAGATGTCGTCCTTGCGCGGCCCGCCAATGGCCGGGAAGCGTGTGCGCAGGGCATCAATGACGCGGCTGGTGTCGTCCATCGACAAGGTGGTCTGGGTCACGAAGGCCAGGCGTTCAGGGTTTTGCACCTGCAGGTTGGCGACGTCTTTCTCGTCTTCCACCAGGTAGATGGCGCCACCATTGCTGGCGTCATACTGGCCCATGGTGCCTTCGACTTCCGGGTGACCGGCGTGGCCGATCAGGATGCATTCACGACCGTCGCGGCTGTAGCGCGCAACTTCGATGTGCACCTTGGTCACCAGCGGGCAGGTGGCGTCGAATACTTTCAGGCCACGGCCGGCGGCTTCGGTGCGCACGGCCTGGGAAACACCGTGGGCACTGAAGATGACGATCACGTCGTCCGGCACCTGGTCGAGCTCTTCGACAAAGATGGCGCCGCGGGCGCGCAAGTCTTCGACCACGAATTTGTTGTGGACGACTTCATGACGCACGTAAATCGGCGGCCCGAAGACTTCCAGGGCGCGGTTGACGATTTCGATCGCACGGTCCACGCCGGCGCAGAAGCCACGGGGGTTGGCGAGTTTGATTTGCATGCGGTGCCTCGTGTCTTGCAGCAACGTTTGGATCAGGTTTGACGCTACCCTACCTGACAATGGAGATCAAATGTGGGAGCGGGCTTGCTCGCGAAAGCGCTGGGTCAGTAATACATAGGTTGACTGATCCAGCGCTTTCGCGAGCAAGCCCGCTCCCACATTTTAAATCGCGTCGTTAATCAGATCGCTTTAACGTCGAATATTTCAACATCAAAGGTCAAGGTTTTACCGGCCAGCGGGTGGTTGAAGTCGATGGTCACTTGCGCGTCATCGAAGGTTTTCACCACACCCGGCAATTCAGTATTCGCCGCATCGTTGAAGATCACCAGCAAGCCTTCCGACAGTTCCATGTCCTGGAATTGCGAGCGCGGAATAATCTGCACGTTTTGCGGGTTGGGCTGGCCAAAAGCGTTTTCCGGCAGGATTTGCAGGGTGCGCTTGTCGCCGGCCTTGAAACCGAACAGGGCCGCTTCAAAACCCGGCAGCAAGTTGCCGTCACCGACCTTGAAGGTCGCCGGGGCTTTGTCGAAGGTGCTGTCGACCGTGTCGCCGTTCTCCAGGCGCAGTGCGAAATGCAAAGTGACTTCCGTGTTCTGGCCGATGCGTTGCTCAGCCAATACCTGATCAGTCATTGACGGTCTCTCCGGTTTTCTTGCTTTTGAACATGTCCAACGCCAGCATAATCGCACCGACGGTGATGGCGCTGTCGGCAAAGTTGAACGCCGGGAAATACCAGCGGTTCTGCCAATGCACCAGAATGAAGTCGATCACATGGCCCAGGGCAATGCGGTCGTACAGGTTGCCCAGCGCGCCGCCCAGCACCAGTGCCAGGGCGATGGCGAGCCAGGTGTCATCGCGGCCCAGGCGCTTGAGCCAGACCACCAGCACTGCACTGACCACCACAGCGATCAGGGCGAACAGCCAGCGCTGCCAGCCGCCGCCATCAGCCAGGAAGCTGAAGGCAGCGCCGGTGTTGTAGGCCAGGGTCCAGCTGAAATAGTCAGGAATGACCACAATCTGCTGGTACATCTGCAAGGCGCCCTCGAAATGAGCCTTGCTGAGCTGATCGATGATCAGCACCAGCACGCTCAAAAAGAGCCAGCCCAGACGTCCAAAACGACCGGCTGCATTAGGCATAGTGGCGAACCTCGCCAGCGCCGCTGATGTTGTCGACGCAACGACCGCAGATTTCCGGGTGCTCAGGGTTCACGCCGACGTCTTCACGGCAGTGCCAGCAACGGGCGCACTTGGCGAAGGCCGATTTGACCACTTTGAGCTTGAGGCCCGGTACTTCGGTGGCCACGGCATCCGCCGGCGCCTGTGCAAACGGTGCCAGGCTCGCGGTGGAGGTGATCAACACGAAGCGCAGTTCGTTGCTCAGCTTGGCCAGGTCGGCGGTGAGGCCGTCCTCGGCAAACAGGGTGACTTCGGCTTGCAGGTTGCCACCGACGGCCTTGGCCGCGCGCTGAACTTCCAGCTCCTTGTTCACCGCAACCTTGACGGCCATCACGCCTTCCCAGTACTCGCGGCCCAGTTCGAAGTCGGCCGGCAGTTCGGTCAGGCCTTCGTACCAGGTGTTGAGCATCACGGATTCGTTACGCTCGCCCGGCAGGTATTCCCACAGTTCGTCAGCGGTGAAGGCCAGGATCGGTGCGATCCAGCGAACCAGCGCTTCAGAGATGTGGTACAGCGCGGTCTGCGCCGAACGGCGCGCCTTGCTGTTGGCGCCGGTGGTGTACTGGCGATCCTTGATGATGTCGAGGTAGAAACCACCCAGCTCCTGCACGCAGAAGTTGTGGATCTTCGAGTAGACGTTCCAGAAGCGGTATTCGCCGTAGCTCTCCTGCAACTCACGCTGCAGCAACAAGGTACGGTCCACAGCCCAACGGTCCAGGGCGAGCATGTCCTCGGCCGGCAGGATGTCGGTGGCCGGGTTGAAACCGGTCAGGTTCGACAGCAGGAAGCGTGCGGTATTACGGATACGGCGGTAGGCATCGGCGCTACGGGCCAGGATCTGGTCCGAGACGGCGATTTCACCCGAATAATCGGTCGAAGCGACCCACAGACGCATGATGTCGGCGCCCAGGGTGTCGTTGATCTTTTTCGGCTCGATCACGTTTTTCAGCGACTTGGACATCTTGCGACCCGTCTCGTCGACGGTGAAGCCGTGGGTCAGCAATTCGCGATACGGCGCGTGGTTGTCGATGGCGCAGCCCGTCAGCAACGACGAGTGGAACCAGCCACGGTGTTGGTCGGAGCCTTCCAGGTACAGGTCGGCACGCGGGCCGGTTTCGTGACCCATCGGGTGCGAGCCGCGCAGGACATGCCAGTGCGTGGTGCCGGAGTCGAACCACACGTCGAGGGTGTCGCTGATCTTGTCGTACTGCGGGGCTTCGTCGCCCAGCAGTTCGGCGGCGTCCAGCTTGAACCAGGCTTCGATACCTTCCTGCTCAACGCGCTGGGCAACGATTTCCATCAGCTCAACGGTGCGTGGGTGCAGCTCGCCGCTTTCCTTGTTCAGGAAAAACGGGATCGGCACGCCCCAGTTGCGCTGGCGGGAGATGCACCAGTCCGGGCGGTTGGCGATCATCGAGTGCAGGCGCGCCTGGCCCCAGGCCGGAACGAACTTGGTTTCTTCGATAGCCTTGATTGCGCGATTACGCAGGGTGTCGCCGCTGGTCGGCTCTTTGTCCATACCGATAAACCACTGCGCAGTGGCGCGGTAGATCAGCGGGGTTTTGTGACGCCAGCAGTGCATGTAGCTGTGCTGAATGGTGGCGGTTTGCATCAGCGCACCGACTTCACGCAGCTTTTCGATGATCAGCGGGTCGGCCTTGAAGATGAACTGGCCGCCGAAGAACTCCAGCGACGGCACGTACACGCCGTTGCTTTGCACCGGGTTGATGATGTCGTCGTTGACCAGGCCATACTTCTTGCAGATCACGAAGTCGTCCACGCCGTAGGCAGGCGAGCAGTGAACCACGCCAGTGCCCGAACCCAGCTCAACGTACTCAGCCAGGTACACCGGCGACAGACGGTCATAGAACGGGTGACGGAAGTTGATCAGTTCCAGCGCGGAGCCGGTAGTCGTGGCGATCACCGAGCCTTGCAGCTCGTAACGGGCCAGGCAAGCCTCGACCATTTCCTCGGCCAGCACCAGCAGGCGATCACCGACGTCCACCAGCGCGTAGGTGAACTCCGGGTGCACGTTCAGCGCCTGGTTGGCCGGGATGGTCCACGGGGTGGTGGTCCAGATCACGATGGCAGCCGGCTTGCTCAGGCTTGCCAGGCCGAAAGCCTGGGCCAGCTTGGCCTCGTCGGCAATCGGGAAGGCGACGTCGATGGTCGAGGACTTTTTGTCTTCATACTCGACTTCCGCCTCGGCCAGGGCCGAACCGCAGTCGAAGCACCAGTTCACGGGCTTGAGGCCTTTGAACACGAAACCGCCCTTGACGATTTCGGCCAAGGCACGGATTTCACCTGCCTCGTTCTTGAAGTTCATGGTCTTGTACGGGTTGTCCCACTCGCCCAGCACGCCCAGGCGGATGAATTCGGACTTCTGCCCTTCGATTTGCTCGGTGGCGTAGGCACGGCACAGTTCGCGGGTTTTATCCGCGCCCAGGTTCTTGCCGTAGGTCACTTCGACTTTGTGCTCGATCGGCAGGCCGTGGCAGTCCCAGCCCGGAACATAAGGTGCGTCAAAACCCGACAGGGTTTTGGAGCGCAGGATCATGTCCTTGAGAATCTTGTTCAGCGCATGACCGATGTGAATCGTGCCGTTGGCATAAGGAGGGCCGTCGTGCAGGACGAACTTCGGACGATCCTTGCCAATTTCGCGCAACTTTCCGTACAGGCCAATACTGTCCCAGCGCTGCAGGATCTGCGGTTCGCGCTGTGGCAGGCCGGCCTTCATTGGGAAGGCGGTGTCCGGAAGGTTTAGCGTGGCTTTATAGTCGGTCATTTAAGGCTCTTCGGTTAGCGATGGGCGCTAGGTGCGGCTAGTGCACGGGCGGCGGCGACATCCGCATTGATCGCCGTTTTCAACGCCTCAAGGGAGGCGAAACGCTGCTCTTCACGCAGCTTTTGGTGGAAAACCACCGTCAAACGCCGGTCGTATAAATCACCGGCAAAATCCAAAAGGTGAACTTCCAGGTGGGCCTTGCCATCACCTGCAACCGTGGGCCTGACGCCTATGTTGGCGACTCCCGGCCACGGTTGGCCGTCGATGTCGACGCTGACCAGGTAAACCCCGGTCAGCGGCACGCGACGGCGCTTGAGTTGCACGTTGGCGGTTGGCGTGCCGAGTTGGCGCGCCAGCTTCTGACCGTGCAATACCCGCCCGGCAATGCGGAACGGGCGACCGAGCAAACGCTCGGCCAAGGCGAAGTCGGCAGCGGCCAGGGCGTTACGCACCTGCGTACTGCTCACGCGCAGGCCGTCGAGTTCGACGGTTTGCGCGGCTTCGACGGTAAAACCCTGGCTGACGCCGGCTTTTTGCAGGAAATCGAAATCGCCTACGCGGTCGCAACCAAAACGGAAGTCGTCGCCGACCTCAAGGTGCTGCACGCCCAGGCCATCGACCAAGATGCGGTCGACGAACTCGGCGGCGCTCAGGCTTTGCAAACGCTGGTTGAAGGCCAGGCAGAGGACGCGGTCCACACCTTCTTCCGCCAGCAGTTGCAGCTTGTCCCGCAAGCGGGCCAGGCGCGCCGGCGCGGTTTCGGGGGTGAAGTATTCCCGCGGCTGTGGTTCAAAAATCACCACGCAGCTGGGCACGCCCAACTCGACCGCACGTTCGCGCAGCCGGGCCAGGATAGCCTGGTGGCCACGGTGAACACCGTCAAAGTTGCCAATAGTGGCGACGCAGCCCCGATGCTCGGGGCGCAGGTTGTGGAGACCTCGAACCAGCTGCATAACGCGCTTCTTGCTCATAAAGTGGTCGATTATAACCACACCCGGCCCCGGACGACAGGCAACAGCGCAGGCCAAATGGTTCGAATCGATAAAACAACCGTTTTATCGCGGCAAAGTCTCTAGCCCAACGACTTGCGATTGAAATCCCGCAGGCGAAAGCCTTGCAGCAGCAACATCCCGAAGTACACCACCACCCCGGCGACCACGAGCACGCCAAGGCGCATAAAGCGCTCCAGCATATGGCCTTCATCCCAGGCCGGCATAAAGTGCATCAGGCCCAGCAACACGGCCGACATCGCCGTCACCGCCACCACCAGCTTGAGCGCAAACATCCCCCAGCCGGGCTGCGGCTGAAACATCTGCTGCTTGCGCAGTTGATAAAACAGCAAACCCGCGTTGATGCACGCGCCTGCGCTGATGGCCAGGGCCAGGCCAGCGTGGGCCAGCGGGCCGATAAACACCAGGTTGAGCAGTTGCGTGACGATCAGGGTGAAGATCGCAATTTTTACTGGCGTGCGGATGTTTTGCTGGGCGTAGAAACCCGGCGCCAGCACTT
The DNA here is from genome assembly GCF_041946035.1 of Pseudomonas sp. AMR01. Taxonomy (NCBI): domain Bacteria; kingdom Pseudomonadati; phylum Pseudomonadota; class Gammaproteobacteria; order Pseudomonadales; family Pseudomonadaceae; genus Pseudomonas; species Pseudomonas sp. AMR01. The sequence goes on along the minus strand of NZ_JAUTYR010000004.1, from coordinate 104,365 downwards.
TGATCACGATAATGCCGAGCAGCCCCACGGAGTAGGCGACCAACGCGTGCTGCGTCATCAAGGCGTCATGCGCATCGAACTGGCCGTACTGGAACAAAGAGACTGTCAGCGGCTCGGCCAGAATGCCGAGGGCCAGGGAACAGGGCAGCACCAGCACAAAGCACAGGCGCAGGCCCCAATCGAGGATGCGCGAATACTCCTGGCGGTCTTTGCTGGCGTAGGTGCGAGCCAGGGTTGGCAGCAAAATTGTGCCCAGCGCCACGCCGAGCACGCCGGACGGCAGCTCCATCAGGCGATCGGCGTAATACATCCAAGACACTGAGCCGGAAACCAGCAATGAGGCGAAGGCGGTGTTGATGATCAGGGAAATCTGGCTGACGGAGACGCCAAGAATCGCTGGCAGCATGTTACGCATCACGCGCCATACGCCGGTGTCTTTGAGGTTCAGGCGCGGCAGTACCAGCATGCCGATCTTTTTCAGGTGCGGCAGTTGGTAGAGCAACTGCGCCAGGCCACCAGCCAGCACCGCCCAACCCAAGGCCATCACTGGCGGGTCAAAGTACGGCGTGAGGAACAGCGCGAAAATAATCATGCTGACGTTAAGCAGGGTCGGCACGAAGGCGGGTACCGAGAAACGGTTCCAGGTATTGAGGATCGCCCCGGCGAGGGACGACAGGGAAATCAGCAATATATAAGGAAAGGTCACTCGCAGCAGGTCAGTGGTCAGCGCGAATTTTTCCGGTGTGTTGGCAAAACCCGGCGCCGTGGCCCAGATCACCCAGGGCGCGGCGAGCATGCCGGCGATAGTCACCAGCATCAGCACCAGGGTCAGCAGGCCCGAAACGTAGGCAATAAAGGTGCGGGTCGCCTCCTCGCCCTGCTGGGTTTTGTATTCGGCCAGGATCGGCACGAAGGCCTGGGAAAAAGCGCCTTCAGCGAAAATCCGCCGCAGCAGGTTGGGCAATTTAAACGCAATAAAGAAGGCATCCGTGGCCATGCTGGCGCCAAAAATGCGCGCCAGCAGGGTGTCACGCACGAACCCCAAAACCCGGGAGATCATCGTGATAGAGCTGACGGCAGCCAACGATTTGAGCAGATTCATTGAAAGAGTTTGCGCCTTTAGATAAAGAGCAGGCGAACAAAGCGCCTACTTATGCGATACTGCGCGCCTGCAACAGCACAGAGCCAAAGCTCGCGAGTTTACAGGTCAAGCGCCGGAAATAAATCACCCGCCTCTTCAGATCGACCACTCAGCAGTTCGCATCAGCCGGCCTTGACAACCCATCAAGTCATCGGCATGATTCGCGGCCTATTTTGTTTGCTATTTCCTAAAAAGTCTTTCGAGGAGCTCGACGGTGGCCAACACACCTTCCGCCAAAAAACGTGCAAAACAGGCTGAGAAGCGTCGCAGCCACAACGCCAGCCTGCGTTCCATGGTTCGTACCTACATCAAGAATGTAGTTAAAGCCATCGACACCAAAGACGCTGAAAAAGCTCAAGCAGCTTACGTTCTGGCTGTGCCAGTTATCGACCGTATGGCCGATAAAGGCATCATCCACAAGAACAAGGCCGCTCGTCATAAGAGCCGCCTGAATGGCCACATCAAGGCTCTGAACGTCGCTGCAGCAGCCTAAGTGGTAACAACTGCCTCGTAACTCCGGTTGCGTAACAGTTAAGAAATGCCCCGTACCGAAAGGTCCGGGGCATTTTTGTTTGTGCCTGATTTATGGACGGCACAGATCCAAATGTGGGAGCGGGCTTGCTCGCGAATGGGTGCGCCAGTCAATACATCTGGTGCCTGACACACCGCATTCGCGAGCAAGCCCGCTCCCACATTTGGACCGTGTACATTCTTTGGGCATAAAAAAACGCCCCGATCAAGTCGGGGCGTTTTGGCTACCAGCTGATCAATGCGTCAATCAGTGCTGGTGACCGCCTTCACCGTGGACGTGGCCGTGAGCCACTTCTTCTTGCGAGGCATCGCGGATATCAACGATCTTCACCTGGAAGTTCAGGCGCTGACCCGCCAGAGGGTGGTTACCGTCGACAGTCACGTCGTCGCCGTCCAGATCGCGGATGGTGACGATCTGCATTTGGCCGTCCGGCGCGGAAGCGTGGAACTGCATGCCCACTTCCAGCTCGTCAACGCCTTCGAACATGCTGCGGCTCAACGTGCTGACCAGCTCAGCGGAGTATTCGCCGTAAGCGTCTTCAGGTTCTACAGCAACAGTCAGTTCATCACCGACGCTTTTGCCTTCCAGAGCCTTCTCCAGGCCCGGGATAATATTACCTGCGCCTTGCAGGTAGACCAGCGGCGCGCCGCCGGCGGAGCTGTCGATGACCTCACCAGCGTCGTTGGTCAGGGTATAGTCGATGGAGACAGCCTTGTTAGCGGCGATCGTCATGGGGCGAGACCTTTTGCATAAGAATGAAGAACGGACAAGTCTAAACAAGGATTTGCCCGAAAGCGAACAGAACACGGACAGACGGAGCCGATCAACGGCATCCTTCATCATCGGCTTCCACTTGGATGAGGATCAGCACTGGGTTGCCGAGCTGTCCTGCGGCCACACCCAGCACCTGCGCCACCAGCCGCCCTGGCAGTCCCGCGCCTGGGTGCTCGATGCGGCGCAACGTCTTGAAAAAATAGGCCAACCCTTTGCGTGCGGCTGGTGTGCGCAAGCCCGCGAATAACGATAACCTTGGCACCTGATTCGCGGTAGGCGCTCAGCCATAGAGCGCCACCCAAGCCATGCACCTCCAGAGAATTCGCATGCAAACTTTTTTTATCGCGCCCACCGATTTTGGTGTGGGTCTGACCTCCATCAGCCTTGGGCTGGTGCGTACCCTTGAGCGAGCCGGGCTGAAAGTCGGCTTCTTCAAGCCGATTGCCCAGCCGCACCCTGGCGACACCGGCCCCGAGCGCTCCACCGAACTGGTCGCGCGCACCCACGGTTTGAAACCACCGCAGCCCTTGGGCCTGGCTCACGTGGAGCGCATGCTCGGCGACGGCCAGCTCGACGAACTGCTCGAAGAAATCATCACCCTTTATCAGCAAGCCGCCGTGGGCAAAGACGTGCTGATTGTTGAAGGCATGGTGCCAACGCGCAGCGCCAGCTACGCGGCGCGGGTCAACCTGCACCTGGCCAAGAGCCTGGATGCGGAAGTGATTCTGGTGTCGGCCCCGGAAAACGAAGTACTCACCGAGCTATCAGGCCGCGTGGAATTGCAGGCGCAACTGTTCGGCGGCCCGAAAGACCCGAAAGTGCTCGGCGTGATCCTCAATAAGGTGCGCACCGACGAAAGCATGGAGGCGTTCTCGGCGCGCCTCAAAGAGCATTCGCCGTTGTTGCGCAGCGGCGATTTCCGCCTGCTCGGCTGCATTCCCTATCAGCCTGAACTCAACGCGCCACGCACCCGTGACGTGGCCGACCTGATGGGCGCGCAAATCCTCAACGCCGGTGATTACGAAACCCGGCGCATGACCAAAATCATCATCTGCGCGCGCACCATGCGCAACACCGTGGAGCTGCTAAAGCCCGGCGTGCTGGTGGTAACGCCGGGCGACCGCGACGACATCATCCTCGCCGTCAGCCTGGCCGCCATCAACGGCGTGCCACTGGCCGGTTTGCTGCTGACCAGCGACACCCTGCCCGACCCGCGCATCATGGATTTGTGCCGGGGCGCGTTCCAGGCCGGGCTGCCGGTGCTGTCGGTGAGCACCGGCTCCTACGACACGGCCAACCAGCTCAACAGCCTGAACAAGGAAATCCCGATTGATGACCGCGAGCGCGCGGAGATCATCACTGATTTCGTCGCCAGCCACCTCGATGCACGCTGGCTGCACCAACGCTGCGGCACGCCACGGGAGATGCGCCTGTCGCCGGCCGTGTTCCGCTACCAGTTGATCCAGCGCGCCCAGGCCGCCAACAAGCGCATCGTGTTGCCCGAAGGCAGCGAGCCGCTGACGGTGCAAGCCGCCGCTATCTGTCAGGCGCGGGGCATTGCTCGTTGCGTGTTGCTGGCCAAGCCGGCGGACGTGGAAGCGGTTGCCCGCGCCCACGGCATCGAGTTGCCCGAGGGCCTGGAGATTCTCGACCCGGACCTGATTCGCCAACGCTACGTCGAACCGATGGTCGCCCTGCGCAAGAGCAAAAGCCTCAACGCGCCGATGGCCGAGCAACAACTGGAAGACACCGTGGTGATCGCCACCATGATGCTCGCGCTGGATGAAGTGGACGGCCTGGTCTCCGGCGTCATTCACTCCACCGCCAACACCATCCGCCCTGCCCTGCAGCTGATTAAAACGGCGCCGGGCTGCACGCTGGTGTCATCGGTGTTCTTTATGCTGTTCCCGGAGCAGGTGCTGGTGTACGGCGACTGCGTGATGAACCCGCACCCAAGCGCCGCCGAGCTGGCGGAGATCGCCCTGCAAAGTGCCGACTCGGCCGCCGCATTCGGCATTACCCCGAGGGTGGCGATGATCAGCTATTCCAGCGGTGATTCGGCCAGCGGTGAGGAAGTGGAGAAAGTCCGCGAAGCCACCTTGCTCGCCCACGAGCAGCAAAGTTCGCTGCTGATCGACGGCCCCTTGCAATACGACGCCGCAGCCAACGAAACCGTGGCCCGGCAATTGGCGCCCAACAGCCAGGTGGCCGGTAAAGCCACGGTGTTTGTGTTCCCGGACCTGAACACGGGCAACACCACCCACAAAGCCGTGCAACGCAGCGCCGATTGCGTAAGCCTGGGCCCGATGCTCCAGGGCCTGCGCAAGCCAGTGAATGACCTGCCCCGTGGGGCTCAGGTAGACGACATTGTGTACACCATCGCGCTGACTGCGATTCAAGCCGCCAACCGACCTATGGATATCTAAATGCTGGATTTTCTACCTGCCGCCGTGCGCGGGGTGATCGCGTCCCTGTTGTTGGCGCTGAACACAATATTGCTGTGCTCGTTTTTGTTTATCGTCGCGCTGTTCAAGGCGCTGCCATTCGCCAAGCGTTTCAGCGAATGGCTGATGAACCACACCCACGAAGCCTGGGTAACCAACAACAAGGGCTGGATGAACCTGGTGCGGCGCACACGCTGGCACCTGACCGGGCTTGAGGGCCTGGACTATGAACACTCGTACCTGGTGACCAGCAACCACCAGAGCTGGGTCGACATCATGGTGTTGCAATACGTGCTTAACCGGCGGATTCGCCCGTTGAAGTTCTTTCTCAAGCAGGAACTGATCTGGGTGCCGGTGATTGGTCTGGCGTGGTGGGCGTTGGGCTTTCCGTTCATGAAGCGCTACACCAAGGCCTATCTGGAAAAACACCCCGAGAAGAAAGGCAAAGACCTGGAAACCACGCGCAAGACCTGTGCGAAGTTTCGCGACAACCCTGTGGGGATTTTCAACTTTGCCGAGGGCACACGGTATACGCCGGGTAAGCATGCGCAGCAGAAATCACCGTTTAAGTACCTGCTCAAGCCCAAGGCTGGCGGTATCGCGTTTGTGCTGGATGCCATGGGTGAGCAGCTGAAGTCATTGGTCAATGTGACTATCCACTACCCTGCCGGGCGCCCGGGGTATTGGGATTTGCTGTGCGGGAATGTGAAGGATGTAGTGGTGCACTTTGAAGAGGTGCAGATTCCGGCTGAGTTTATTGGCAAGAATTATGAGCAGGATGGGGAGTATCGGTTGGCGTTCCAGGGCTGGATTAACAAGCTGTGGGAAGATAAGGATGCGCTGCTAGACACACTGCACAGCAATTACCCAGGCAAAAGATGATCAAAATGTGGGAGCTGGCTTGCCTGCGATAGCGGTGGGTCAGTTACACATATATCAACTGACAGTCAGCTATCGCAGGCAAGCCAGCTCCCACATTTGACCGAGTTGTCTTCAAGACACCATAAAAAGCCCGCCACCGAGTGATCGGTGGCGGGCTTTTTAGTGGCGGCGAGGTTTAGATCGCGCCGCGCTGACGCAACAGCTCCAGCACTAGCTTGACGCTGTCTTCCAGCGACAAGGCCTGGGTGTCGAGCACCAGGTCGGCATTCAACGGCACGTCGTACGGGAAGGACTCGCCAGGGATGTTATCCCCACCGGCCGCGTACAAACCTTGCGGATCACGCTCGGCGCATACCAACGGCGACGCTTGCACGTATACCGTCAGCAGGCGGTCGGCGCCGATCAAGGCCTTGGCCTGTTCACGCCCTTCGGCATCCGGCGCAACAAACGCGGCCAAGGTCAGCAAGCCAGCTTCGTTGAACTGACGTGCAACGTGAGCGGCACGGCGCCAGTTCTCGGTACGCCCGGCACGGTCCTGCGGCAAGCCCTTGTTCAGGTCGTGGCGCAGGTTCTGGCCATCCAGTACAAACACCGCGCGGCCCATGTCGAACAGCTTGCGCTCAACCGCGTAGGCCAGGGTGCTTTTGCCCGCACCCGACAAACCGCTGAACAACACGGTGGCCGGTTGCTGGCCGAAGCGCAGGGCGCGTTCTTCGGTGGCTACATGCGCGAGGCTGCCGTGTTGCGCAGAACCGCCATGGTTAACCGGCGGCGCGATGATCATGCCCGCAGCCACGGTGCCGTTGGTCAAACGGTCGATAACAATAAACGCGCCAGTGGTGCGGTTGCTGTCGTAACCGTCCAGCGCGATGGCAGCATCGAGGCTGACCTTGACCCGGCCAATCTCGTTCAATTGCAGCGAACTCGCCGGGCCTTCCGCCAGAGTGTTCACATCCACACGGTGCACGATGCTGGTGATGGAACCCGGCACGTAGCTGGTGGCGCGCTTGATGTCGTATTTCTTGCCCGGCAGCATCGGCTCTTCGGCCATCCACACCAGCATGGCGTCGAAGGCGTCAGTCACTTGCGGCACGTTATCGGCGTGTACCAGCAGGTCGCCACGGGAGATATCGATCTCGTCTTCCATGGTCAGGGTCACGGCCTGGCCTGGGCCAGCGTGCTCCAGTTCACCTTCAAAGGTGACGATGGATTTGACGCGGCTGCTCTTGCCCGACGGCAACACCACGACTTCGTCGCCCTTGTGCACGATGCCGCTGGCCAGCGTACCGGCGAAACCACGGAAGTTCAGGTTCGGACGGTTGACGTACTGCACCGGGAAACGCAGGTCGGTGTAGTTGCGGTCGTTGGCGATCTCGACGGTTTCGAGAATTTCCATCAGCGACTGCCCGGTGTACCAGGGCGAGCGCTCGCTCTTGTTCACCACGTTGTCGCCCTTGAGCGCTGACATCGGTACGAAGGCCATGGTGCTCGGTTTGAACGCGATGCCGTCGGCGAACTTCAGGTAATCGGCCTTGATCTGCTCGAAAACGCTTTGATCGAAACCATTGATGTCCATCTTGTTGACGGCCACCACAATGTGCTTGATGCCCAGCAACGAGGCGATAAAGCTGTGGCGACGGGTCTGGGTCTGCACGCCGTAGCGAGCGTCGATCAGGATAATCGCCAGGTCACAGGTGGACGCACCGGTGGCCATGTTGCGGGTGTACTGCTCATGGCCGGGGGTGTCGGCGATGATGAATTTGCGCTTGGCGGTGGAGAAGTAGCGGTAGGCAACATCAATGGTGATGCCCTGCTCACGCTCGGCCTGCAGGCCGTCGACCAGCAACGCCAGGTCGATGTCATCGCCGGTGGTGCCGGATTTTTTCGAATCGCGGGTGATGGCTTCCAGGTGATCTTCGTAGATCATCTTGGAGTCGTGCAGCAGGCGCCCGATGAGGGTGCTCTTGCCGTCATCGACGTTGCCGCAGGTTAGAAAGCGCAACATTTCCTTGCGCTCGTGCTGGCCCAGGTAGGCGAGGATGTCCTCGCTGATCAAATCAGATACGTGCGACATGACAGCCCCTTAGAAATAGCCTTGACGTTTTTTATCTTCCATCGAGCCTGCACCATCGTGGTCGATGACACGGCCCTGGCGCTCGGAAGTTCGCGTCAGGAGCATTTCCTGAATGATGTCCGTCAGCGTCTCGGCTTCGGACTCCACCGCGCCCGTCAACGGGTAGCAGCCAAGGGTACGGAAACGTACTTTCTTTTTGACGATTCGGGCTTTGTCTTCGTCGGACAAGTGCTCAAGGATGCGGTCGTCGTCGATCATGATCAACGTGCCGTTCTTCTCGATCACGTCGCGCTCGGCGGCGAAGTACAGCGGCACAATCGGGATGCCTTCCAGGTAGATGTACTGCCAGATATCCAGCTCGGTCCAGTTGGACAGCGGGAACACGCGGATCGACTCGCCCTTGTTGACGTTGCCGTTGTAGACGTTCCACAGCTCCGGGCGCTGGTTTTTCGGGTCCCAGCGGTGCTTGCTGTCGCGGAACGAGTACACGCGCTCTTTGGCGCGGGATTTCTCTTCATCGCGACGGGCACCGCCGAAAGCTGCGTCGAAACCATGCTTGTCCAGCGCCTGCTTGAGGCCCTCGGTCTTCATGATGTCGGTGTGCTTGGCGCTGCCGTGGGTGAACGGGTTGATGTTCTGCGCCACGCCGTCCGGGTTGATATGGGTGATCAGGTCCAGGCCCAGTTCTTCGACCATTTTGTCGCGGAACTTGTACATCTCCTGGAATTTCCAGCGGGTGTCGACGTGCATCACCGGGAACGGCAGTTTGCCCGGGAAGAAAGCCTTGCGCGCCAGGTGCAGCATCACGGCGGAGTCTTTACCGATCGAGTAGAGCATCACCGGGTTATCGAACTCGGCGGCGACCTCGCGGATGATGTGGATGCTTTCCGCCTCCAGCTGTTTCAGATGCGTCAGTTTGTCGACCATGGCTACTCACGGAAAAACGATCTTGTGGACGGCCAGCGGGCCGTGTTCGAGCGGGGCATGCTAGCACAGCACCTTCTTCTAATCAGGGAGCTGGCTAGATCGAAACGGTATATGAATATGCCCCGTAGTTTGGGCTTCCTGCGGGGGCTGGCTTGTGTGGGAGCTGGCTTGCCTGCGATACAGGCACCTCGGTCATTCAGGCAAACCGAGGTGATGCAATCGCAGGCAAGCCAGCTCCCACATTTGAGCCTTGATGCTCTTTAGATCGGGTTGGGGCAGTCGATGAACAGGTGTTCCAGCGCAAACCGCCGCGCCAGGTAATCGCCCAGCGCCTGCACGCCGTAGCGCTCGGTGGCGTGATGGCCGGCGGCGATAAAGCTGATGTCGTTCTCGCGGGCGCTGTGGAAGGTTTGCTCGGACGCTTCGCCGCTCAGGTAGAGGTCGACACCGGCGGCAATCGCCTGGTCGATGTAGCCCTGGCCACCGCCGGTGCACCAACCGACACGGCGGATCATCTCGCTGCCTTCGATCAACAGCGGCTCGCGGCCCATGACGTCCCTCACGCGGCGAGCGAAGTCTCGCGGAGACATCGGCTCGGCAAGGGAGCCGACCAGGCCGACGATTTTGAGGTTATCCGGATCCAGCGGGCCTTCAACCGTGATGTCCAACTGGCGCGCCAGCTGCACGTTGTTGCCCACGTCAGCGTGCAGATCCAGCGGCAGGTGGTAGGCCAGCAAACTGATGTCGTGCTTGAGCAGGGTTTTCAGGCGCCGTTGCTTCATGCCGGTGATGCAGGGGTTTTCGCCTTTCCAGAAATACCCGTGGTGCACCAGCACCAAGTCGGCCTGGGCTTCGACAGCAGCGTCCAGCAGGGCCTGGCTCGCGGTCACGCCGCTGACGATGCGCATCACCTGCGGGCGCCCCTCCACTTGCAGGCCATTGGGGCAGTAATCGGCTATTTTTGCGCTGCCAAGGTAGCGGTCTGCTTCCTCGACGAGGGTGGTAAGGGGGACGGCCATAAAAGACTCCTAAATATCCCGTTCGCAGGCGTCACAGCCTCGTATAATGCGCGACATTATGGGCGCTCTCCCGCCCCCTGCAACCTGTCAGGACTTACTTGATGCTCAAGGCACTGCGTTTTTTTGGATGGCCATTGTTGGCTGGCGTGCTGATCGCGACGCTGATTATTCAGCGTTATCCCCAGTGGGTGGGCTTGCCCAGCCTGGATGTGAACCTGCAACAGGCCCCGCAAAGCAATTCGGTGGTGCAAGGCCCGGTGACCTATGCGGACGCCGTCGTTATCGCCGCGCCAGCCGTGGTCAACCTGTACACCACCAAGGTCATCAACAAACCGCCGCATCCGCTGTTTGAAGACCCGCAATTTCGCCGTTATTTCGGCGACAACTCGCCCAAGCAGCGCCGCATGGAATCCAGCCTGGGTTCCGGGGTGATCATGAGCCCGGAAGGCTACATCCTCACCAACAACCACGTGACCAGCGGCGCCGACCAGATTGTGGTGGCCCTGCGTGACGGCCGTGAAACCCTCGCCCGTGTGGTCGGCAGCGACCCGGAAACCGACCTCGCGGTACTCAAAATTGATTTGAAAAGCCTGCCGTCGATCACCATCGGCCGCTCCGAGGCCCTGCGCGTGGGCGATGTGGCACTGGCCATCGGCAACCCGTTCGGCGTCGGCCAGACCGTGACCATGGGCATCATCAGCGCCACCGGGCGTAACCAGTTGGGGCTCAACAGCTACGAAGACTTCATTCAGACCGACGCCGCGATCAACCCGGGCAACTCCGGCGGCGCGCTGGTGGACGCGAATGGCAACCTCACCGGCATCAACACGGCGATCTTCTCCAAATCCGGTGGCTCCCAAGGCATCGGTTTTGCGATCCCGGTGAAGCTGGCGATGGAGGTGATGAAGTCGATCATCGAACACGGCCAAGTGATTCGTGGCTGGCTGGGCATTGAAGTGCAGCCGCTGACCAAGGATCTGGCCGAGTCGTTTGGCCTGACCGGGCGCCCCGGCATTGTGGTCGCCGGGATTTTCCGCGACGGCCCGGCGCAAAAAGCCGGCCTGCAATTGGGTGATGTGATCCTCAGCATCGACGGCGAACCGGCCGGAGATGGCCGCAAGTCGATGAACCAGGTGGCGCGGATCAAGCCGACCGACAAAGTGGCGATTCAGGTAATGCGCAACGGCAAGGAAATAAAGCTGTTGGCGGAGATTGGTCTGCGTCCGCCGCCAGCGCCGGTCAAGGAAGAGGAATAACGGTTTAAGGGAGCCCGTTCGCGGGCTCCTGTAACTTGATGTTTCAAAAGAAATCCATTCTCATCGGTCATGTTATATTGTTTCAATATTGATATTGGAACGCTCTATCATGCTGCCTAGAAGAATTGTCCCCGTGGCCGGTCTGGCCTTGGGTTTGCTGCTCGACCCCGCCTACGCCGAAGAAAGCCACACCGAAGAAAACACGGTGGAATTGGGCGCCATCAGCGTCACCGCCGACGCCTATGGGTCCGCCACCGGCCCGGTCAAAGGCTACCGCGCCACCCGTTCCGCCAGCGCGACCAAAACCGACACCGCCCTTCGCGACATCCCACAAGCCATCAGCGTGATTCCCGCCACCGTCCTCACCGACCTGGGCAGCACCAGCGTGGAACGCGCCCTGGAATTCGCCGGCGGCGTGTCCAAACAAAATAACTTCGGCGGCCTGACCCTCTACGAATACAGCGTGCGCGGCTTCACCACGTCGGAGTTCTATCAGGACGGTTTCAGCGCCAACCGTGGCTACCCGAGCACGCCGGACGCGGCCAACATCGAGCGTATCGAAGTGCTTAAAGGCCCTGCCGCCAGCCTTTACGGGCGCGGCGATCCGGGCGGCACCGTCAATATCGTCACCAAGAAACCCCAGGCGGAAGCCTTCACCACGCTGCAAACCAGCGCCGGCAGTTGGGACCGCTATCGCACCGCGCTGGATGTGAACACCCCGCTGGACAGCGAAGGGCGCGTGCTCTCACGGGTGAACCTGGCAGTAGAGGACAACCAAAGCTTTCGCGATCACGTCGACGCCAAGCGCGTGTTCGTTGCGCCGTCGTTCAGCTGGCAGCTGGACCCGGACACCAGCCTGCTCGTCGAAAGTGAATTCGTGCGCCACAGCTCCACCTTCGACCGTGGCATCGTTGACTCCCACGGCATGTCGCGCTCCACCTTCCTCGGCGAACCCGACGACGGCAATATCCGCAATCACAACAACCGCCTCCAGGCCACTCTGGAGCATCACCTCAACGACGCCTGGTCACTGCGCCTGGCCAGCCACTACAAGCAAGGCAGCTTGTGGGGTGACGCCTCGGAAAGCCGCGCCCTGAACGCCGACGGCCATACCGTGAACCGCCGCTACCGCGAGCGCTCTACCGGCTGGCACGACAGCATTACTCAGCTGGAGCTGCGCGGCCTGTTCGACATCGGCAGCTGGCAGCACGAAGTGCTGATCGGCACCGAGTACGAGGACTACCGCAAGAAAGAGCGCGTGACCGCCATCGCCGGCAGCCCCTACGCCATCGACATCTACACGCCGGTGTACGGCCAGCCCAAGCCCAACGGCGCACGCTCCGGCACCGACTTCTTTGAGCAGGTAAAAAGCCAGGCGCTGAACCTGCAAGACCAGATTATTTTCACCGACCGCCTGCGCGGCACGCTTGGCGCGCGCTTCGAGCATTTTGAACAACGCACCGATGACTTCACCCGCAACCACGCCACGAGCCGGCAAACCCACGATGCCCTCACCCAGCGCGCCGGTTTGCTCTACCAACTGACGCCGCAAGTCGGTGTGTTCGCCAACGCGTCCACCTCGTTCAAGCCCAACAATGGCCTGGACGCGGGCGGCAAGTCGTTCAAGCCCGAAGAAGGCGTGGGTTATGAAGTGGGCATCAAGAGCGAGCTGTTCGATGACCGCCTCAGCGCCACCCTCGCCGCGTTTCATATTGAAAAGGAAAACGTCCTCGCCCTGGACCCGGCCACCGACACCAGCCGTGCCATGGGCAAAGCGCGCAGCCAGGGTTTTGACCTGCAACTGACCGGCCAAGTGACTGACGCCGTACGCGTGATCGGAGCCTTTGCCTACATCGACGCCGAAGTCACCAAAGGCGACGCGGCCATTCCCGCCGGCAGCCGAATTCTCGGCGTGGCCAGGCGCAGCGGCAGCCTGCTGGGCGTTTATGAATTTCAGGACGGCACGTTGCGCGGCTCGGACCTGGGCGCAGCCTTCACCTATGTGGGCGACCGCTCGGGCGAGGCCGGCGGCAGTTTCGAATTGCCGGCCTATCACACCGTCGATTTGCTCGCGCATTACAAGGCCACGGAAAACGTCACCGTCGGCTTGAACCTCAACAATCTGTTCGATGAAAAGTACTACGAGCGCTCTTACAGCAATTACTGGGTCAACCCCGGCGAGCCGCGCAATTTCACCGTCAGCCTGACCCTCAACCTGTAAAGGACGCCCCATGCACCTTCTCAAACCCTTGGCCTTGATCGGCCTGCTGTTTGCCACCCACGCCTCGGCCCATGGCCTGTGGACCGAACAGCGTCGCGGCAATATCGAAGTCATCTACGGCCATGGCGCCGAAGACAATGCGTTCAAGGCCCAGAAAGTCAGCGGCGCCTGGGCCTATGACGTCAGCGGCAAGATGATTCCGGTGACCGTCGAACGCCTGGCCGACCAAGCACGCCTCAAGCCCCTCAAATCACCGGCGGTATTGGCGGTGGCGCTGGATAACGGCATGTGGTCGCAGACCGCGGATAAAAAGTGGATCAACCAGGGCCGTAGCCAAGTGCCGGGGGCAATTGAGTCGACCCAGACGTTCAAGTACAGCCTGGCGATTTACCAGCCGGGGGCGAAATTGCCGGCGCTGAAGCAGATCAAACTGGTCATCCTGCCGGAAGTTGATCCGCTGACGGTAGGACCGGGCAAGGCTCTGCCGGTGCGGGTGTTGCTGGATGGCAAGCCGGTGGCGGGGGTCAAATTGATTGGCGACTATCGCAACATGCCGAACACCGTGAGCACAGAGACTGACAAGGACGGCCGCGCGCAAGTGCTGGTACGCAATGAAGGGTTGAATGTGATTGCCGCGCAAGTGGAAGTGCCGCTCAAGGACAACGCCGATGTGGCGACACGAGGCCTGTTCACCTCGCTGACGTTCCTCGGCGAACCGCATCACGAGTAACACCAAAAACTCAACGTGGGCAGAGTCAAAGTGGGAGCTGGCTTGCCTGCGATGCAGTCACTGAGGTGTATTCAGTCACACGCTATCGCAGGCAAACCAGCTGCCACCGTTGGCGCGATTACAGCGCTATCGGCGCCCGCTCGCATAGGGTGTTAAGCGCCACCGCCCACTGCGGGTCATCATTCAGGCACGGCACCAGCACCAATTCCTCGCCGCCCGCCTCACGGAATTGCTCCAGCCCGCGATCGCCGATCTCTTCCAGGGTCTCGATACAGTCGGCGACAAACGCCGGGCACATCACCAGCAGCTTCTTCACCCCTTGTTGCGCCAGCGCTTCCAGGCGGGCCTCGGTGTAGGGTTCGATCCATTTGGCGCGGCCCAGGCGGGACTGGAATGCCACTGACCATTTACCGTCCGGCAAGCCCATGCGCTCGGCAAAATCGCGCGCCACGCTGAAACATTGCGCGCGATAACAGGTGGCGAGCACCTCAGGCGAGGCGTTCTTGCAGCAGTCCGCATCCTTGAAGCAGTGCTGGCCCGTCGGGTCGAGTTTCGTCAGATGGCGCTCAGGCAACCCGTGAAAACTCAGCAACAAATGATCGAAATCCTTCGCCACATAAGGCTTGGCGCTCTCTACCAGCGCATCGAGGTACTCCGGCTGATCGTAGAACGGTTGCAGGATCGAGAATTGCACCTTGAGCTTTTTGTCGCGCACCACCCGCTTGGCTTCCTCAATCACCGTGGTCACGGTGCTGTCGGCAAACTGCGGATACAACGGCGCCAGAGTGACCTTTTGAATGCCTTGGGCGGCGAGACGCGTGAGGGTCGTTTCAAGCGACGGCTCGCCGTAACGCATCGCCAACTCCACCGGGCCCTGGGTCCACTGCGCAGTCATTTGCTGTTGCAGGCGGCGGCTGAGCACCACCAGCGGCGAGCCCTCTTCCCACCAGATAGACGCGTAGGCATGCGCCGATTGCTCAGGCCGCTTGATCAGGATCAGCGACACCAGCAAGCGTCGCACCGGCCAGGGCAGGTCGATCACATAGGGGTCCATCAAAAACTGATTGAGGTAGCTGCGCACATCGGCCACCGACGTGGACGCCGGTGAGCCCAGGTTGACCAGTAACAACGCGTGATCCGTCATGCAACATCCTATGGCTAGAGGCGGCTGGACAAGTCTTCCAGGGCCGCGTGCAACTCAGTGAACTGAAAAGTGAAACCGGCGGCCAGTAGCCGTTCGGGCACTGCTTTCTGCCCGCCCAACAACAACCCGGACAACTCGCCCAGCCCGACCTTCAAGGCAAACGCCGGCAGCGGCATAAAGGCGGGGCGGTGCAGCACGCGGCCCAGGGTCTTGGCAAACTCGCGATTGCGTACCGGGTGTGGCGCGCAGGCATTATAAGGACCGCTTGCGTCAGATTTATGCAGAAGAAAATCAATCAGCGCGATTTGATCCTTGATATGCACCCAAGGCATCCACTGCCGACCATTGCCGATAGGCCCGCCCAGCCCCAATTTGAACGGCAGCAACAGCCGCGACAAAAAGCCGCCCTTCGCCGCCAGCACCAAGCCCGTGCGCACCAACACCACGCGCACGCCCAACGCTTCGGCGCGCAGGGCGGTTTCTTCCCAGGCGATACACAGCTGGCTGGGGAAGTCGTCCTTCACCGGGCCGCTGGCTTCGGTCAATTCGCGCTCGCCACCGTCGCCGTACCAACCCACGGCCGAACCGGAAATCAACACGGAAGGCTTTTGTTCCTGCCCCTCCATCCACGTCAGCAGCGCTTCGGTGAGGCTGATGCGACTACTCCACAACAGCGCCTTGCGTTTTTTGGTCCACGGCCGGTCGGCGATAGGCGCGCCGGCCAGGTTAACCACTGCGTCCACGTGGCCGATAACGTCCTGCAGGCGGCCGACACCCAACACCTCGTCGCCGCACCAATGGGCGACGGTGTCCGGCTCGCGGCTCCATACCGTCAGGCGATGGCCCTGGGCAAGCCAGTGCAAACAGAGCTTGCGCCCGATCAGACCTGTACCGCCGGTCAGCAAAATATGCATGGGATCCTCCTCATGTAACGTTCGCGGCCCGTCACTGGTCTATTTTATAAACAGGGATCATTGGCAAGCGGGCGTGAGCTGTTGTTTAACCATAGGCCACGCCGTTAGAACAGGTACGCCAAAACTTATACCAAAAAACAATATTGTACAGCTATTGGTGTCGGCGTAGTCTGTACCCAACGGTAAAACGAGGCCTCCCATGACTGTTCCCATCGCGATCATCGGCACCGGCATCGCCGGTCTATCCGCCGCCCGAGCGTTACGAGACGCGGGGTACGTTGTGCAACTCTTCGATAAAAGCCGCGGCAGTGGCGGCCGCATGTCCAGCAAGCGCAGCGACGCCGGCGCCCTCGACATGGGTGCGCAATACTTCACCGCCCGCGACCGCCGCTTCGTCAATGAAGTGCAACGCTGGCAAAGCAACGGCTGGGCCGAGCAGTGGAAGCCGCAGCTGTATAACTTCAAGTCCGGCCAACTGACACCCTCCCCCGATGAACAGATCCGCTGGGTCGGCACGCCGCGCATGAGCGCGATTACGCGTGCGCTGCTCGACGATTTGCCGGTGGAATTCGGTTGCCGCATCACGGATGTATTCCAGGGCACTCAGCACTGGAACCTGCTGGATGCCGACGGCGGCAACCATGGCCCGTTCAGTCACGTGATCATCGCCACGCCAGCACCGCAGGCCACCGCCTTGCTGGCCGCCGCGCCCAAGTTGGCGAGTGTCGCCGCCGGGGTAAAAATGGATCCGACCTGGGCCGTTGCCCTGGCCTTTGATACACCGCTGGATACGCCCATGGAAGGCTGCTTTGTACAAGACAGCCCCCTCGATTGGCTGGCGCGCAACCGCAGTAAACCGGGGCGCGACACCACCCTAGACACGTGGGTATTGCACGCAACCAGCACGTGGAGCAAGGCCCACTTGGACCTGCCAAAGGAAGCCGTGATTGAACATCTGCACGGCGCTTTCGCCGAATTGCTGAACAGCGCCATGCCTGCGCCGTCCTTCAGCCTGGCCCACCGCTGGTTGTATGCGCGCCCGTCCACCAGCCATGAGTTCGGCGTGCTCGCCGATGCCGACCTGGGTTTGTACGTGTGTGGCGACTGGTGCCTGTCGGGCCGCGTCGAAGGCGCATGGCTCAGTGGCCAGGAAGCCGCGCGCCGTTTGATCGAGCACCTGCAATGAACCAGATCAATCCCGCCAAATTGCTGCTGTCGAAGTGGACAGCCGCGCGCCCGCAAAACAAGGAAAAACACTTTCTGGTCACCGAACTATTCCGTGACGAAGAAGGCACCGTGCTGGAAATCGAGCTGCAAGCGGTCATGACGCGGCGCGCCAAGCGCCTCGCCTGGCAAACCCTGCAAAACGCCGAAGACTGGCGAATCGGCTGGAAGTAAGCGCGCTGAAAATACTTGTACAAAATATTTGACTTGTACAGCACCAAACCTATGATGAGATTTAGTTGTACAGGCCTTAAGGCTTGTACAGGAATCTTGCAGAGGTTCAGTCATGTCCAGCACCGTTAAACCAAAGATCGCCATCAGCGCCTGCCTGCTGGGCGAAAATGTGCGCTTCAACGGCGGACATAAACAATCCTTGCTGTGCAGCCAAACCCTCGCCGACTATTTCGACTTCGTGCCGCTGTGCCCTGAAGTCGCCATCGGCTTGGGCATTCCTCGCGAACCGATCCGCCTGGTGGGCGACCCCGAGCGCCCGCAAGCGATTGGCACGGTTAACCGCGCGCTCAATGTCACCCAGCCGCTGGACGACTACGGCCAGCAAATGGCCGCGGAACATACCGACCTGTGCGGTTACATCTTCATGCAGAAATCGCCGTCGTGTGGCCTGGAGCGGGTCAAGGTGTACCGTGAAAACGGCACACCGGTGGACGGCGGTGGACGCGGCATCTATGCCCAGTCCTTTTGCGCGCGCCACCCCAACCTGCCGGTGGAAGAAGACGGCCGCCTGAACGACCCGGTGCTACGGGAAAACTTCCTGACCCGGGTTTTTGTGTATGCCAGCTGGCAACAGCTGCTGGCCGAGGGCCTGACCCGTCACCGCTTGCTGGCTTTTCATTCTCGCTACAAATATCTGTTGATGGCCCACAGCCCTGTGCACTACAAGAGCCTTGGCCACATGCTGGGCAGCATGGGCAAGGGCGCCAACCTGACTGAGCTGGCCGATTGTTATTTCAGCGACCTGATGACCGGCCTGAAAAAATGCGCCACTCGCGGTACTCACAGCAATGTATTGCAACACATCAGCGGCTACCTCAAGCAAGCCATCAGCGCCGATGACAAGCAGGAAATGCAAACCGTCATCGGCCAGTACCGCCACGGCATTGTGCCGCTGGTGGTGCCGCTCACGTTGCTTAAACACCATTTTCGCCAACACCCGGACCGTTACATCGCGCAACAGGCCTACCTGCAGCCGCACCCGGAAAATCTCAGCCTGCGAAATGCGATCTAACCCATGACAGCTGCCCTGATAGACGAACCCGGCGAAGACATCGCCCAAGCCCTGGAAGATGGCTGGTTGCCGATTCGCGAAGTTGCGCGCCTGACGGGTGTCAACGCGGTGACCCTGCGCGCCTGGGAACGTCGTTATGGCTTGATCGTGCCGCAGCGCACGGCCAAGGGGCATCGGCTGTTCAGCGCCGAACACGTGCAACGCATTCATACCATTCTTACCTGGCTCAATCGCGGCGTGGCCGTCAGCCAAGTGAAAGGCTTGCTCGACTCAGCCCAGTCGAGCGCCGACACCGCCGAAAACGAATGGCAAGCCTTGCGCCAGCACTTGGTAATCGCTATCAGCGAACTGGCCGAGCGCCGCGTCGACGACGCCTTCAATCAGGCCATGGCGCTGTACCCGCCGCGCACCTTGTGCGAGCAACTGTTGCTGCCGCTGCTGCAAGAGCTGGAGCAACGCTGGCAGGGCCAGTTCGGCGCGCAGATGGAGCGGGTGTTTTTCCTCTCGTGGCTGCGCAGCAAGTTCGGCGCGCGTATTTATCACAACAATCGCCAACTGCAGGGCGCCCCGCTGTTGCTGATCAACCATTCGGACCTGCCGCTGGAACCGCACCTGTGGCTCAGCGCGTGGCTGGCGAGCAGCGCCGATTGCCCGGTCGAAGTGTTCGACTGGCCCTTGCCCACCGGTGAGTTGGCGTTGGCGGTTGAACGCCTGCAACCGCGTGCCGTGTTGCTGTATTCGAGCAAGGCCCTGCAGTTGTCGGCCATCCCGAAATTTTTGAGCGGTGTCAGTTGCCCAACGTTGATTGCCGGACCAACGGTATGCATCCACCAGGCCGAGTTAGCCGTATTAACCCGTGACACCCCTGAATTGTTCGTGGCCGAAGACCCGTTATCGGCCCACCAGATACTGATCCAGCGTGGAATCGTTTAAATGCATTTGATCTGGCTGCGCACCGACTTGCGCCTACACGACAACACCGCCTTGGCTGCCGCCAGCCAGCGAGGCCCGATGGCGGCTGTCTACCTGATCACTCCCCAGCAATGGCTGGCCCATGATGACGCGCCGAGCAAAGTCGACTTCTGGCTGCGCAACCTGGAATGCCTGAGTAAAGCGCTCGGAAAGCTGAATATTCCCCTGCTGATCCGTACCGCGCCGACCTGGGACCAGGCGCCCGCCGTGCTCAGCACCCTGTGCCAGGAACTGTCGGTGGAGTCAGTGCACGTCAACGAGGAATACGGCATCCACGAAAGCCATCGCGACGCGGCGGTGGCCAAAGCCCTTGAAGCCAACGGCGTGACCTTCCACAGCTACCTCGATCAACTGTTTTTTCAACCCGGCAGCGTACTGACAAAATCCGGCAACTACTTCCAGGTGTTCAGCCAGTTCCGCAAGGTCTGCTACGCCCGCCTGCACAGCGCACTGCCGCGCATCGTCGCCGCGCCCAAAACCCAGGCGCCGATAGCGCTCAAAAGCGACCCGATTCCGACCACCGTCGAAGGCTTCGAGCCGCCGACCGACACCCTGCGTGCGCTCTGGCCAGCCGGTGAAGACGAAGCCCGTCGTCGCCTCGACGTGTTTGCCGACCAGCAGATCAGCTACTACAAGGACGAGCGCGACTTCCCGGCCAAGCCCGGCACCAGCCAGCTGTCGGCCTACCTCGCCGCCGGTGTGGTGTCGCCGCGCCAATGCCTGCACGCAGCGCTGCAAACCAACGGCGGCGAGTTCGAAAGTGGCGACATGGGCGCCATCACTTGGGTCAACGAGCTGCTGTGGCGCGAGTTTTACAAACACATTCTGGTCGGCTACCCACGGGTCTCCCGCCACCGCGCCTTCCGCCCCGAAACCGAAGCCGTGGCCTGGCGCCATGCGCCAAAAGACTTGGCAGCTTGGCAGGAAGCGCGCACGGGTTTGCCGATCATCGATGCGGCCATGCGCCAATTGCTCGAAACCGGCTGGATGCACAACCGCCTGCGCATGGTGGTGGCGATGTTCTTGACCAAGAACCTGCTGATCGACTGGCGCGAAGGCGAGCGCTTCTTCATGCGCCACCTGATCGACGGCGACCTGGCGGCCAACAACGGCGGCTGGCAGTGGAGTTCGTCCACCGGCACCGATTCGTCGCCCTACTTCCGGATTTTCAACCCGCTGAGCCAATCGGAAAAATTCGACAGCGAAGGCCTGTTTATCAAGCACTGGCTGCCGGAACTGGCCGGGTTGAACAAAAAGGAAGTGCACAACCCCGAGGCGGTCGGCGGCCTGTTTGGCGTGGCGGACTACCCGCGCGCTATTGTCGACCTGAAAAAATCCCGCGAGCGCGCACTGGCCGCGTTCCGCAGCCTGCCGTCGCGTGAAGCCGCGGGAGGCATCCATGAGTGACTTCCTGCCCCGATTCGCCCAGGCCTTTTCCACGCTGGACAAGCACAACCTGCACCTGCTCGACAGTTTGTACAGCAAGGACATCGCCTTCGCCGACCCGCTGCACGAAGTGCACGGCCTGCCCGCGATGCACCGTTACTTCAGCGAGCTGTACAGCAATGTCAGCCAGCTGCGTTTTGACTTCCACGGCTTCGATCAGGTGGCTGAAGGTGAGGGCTACCTGCGCTGGAAAATGAGTTTTTGCCACCCGCGCCTGGCTAACGGTAAGTTGATCCGAGTAGAAGGGTGTTCGCACCTGATGTGGCGCGACAAGGTCTACCGTCATCGTGACTATTTTGATGCCGGCGCACTGCTCTACGAACACTTGCCGGTACTCGGCCGGGTTATCAGTTGGCTGAAAAGGAGAATGGGATGAGCCTTACACCGCCCCGTCGTTATTGGTTGACCGGCGCCAGCAGTGGCATCGGTGCGTCACTGGCCGTGGAGTTGCTCAACAGCGGCGCCCACGTCGCGCTCAGTTCGCGCAGCAAAGGCCCGCTGGAAGCCCTCGCCCAGCGTTATCCCGGGCAAGTGCTGGTAGTGGCCGGCGACCTGACAAACAGCCAGACCGTGCGCGAAATCGGCGAGCATATCGGCGTGGTCTGGGGATCGCTGGATACCGTGATCCTCAACGCCGGCACCTGCGAATACGTCGACGCCAAGCAGTTTGACTCATCGATCGTCGAACACGTGGTGCGCACCAATTTGTTGGCCAGCAGTTACTGCATTGAAGCCGCGCTGCCGCTGCTGCGGGCCGGGCACACGCCTCATCTGGTCGGCGTGGCCAGCGCCGTGACCTACCTGCCGATGCCCCGCGCCGAAGCGTATGGCGCGTCCAAGGCCGGGCTGCGTTACCTGTTTGAATCCCTGCGCATCAGCCTGTCGCCGGAGAACATCGACGTCACGGTGATCAGCCCGGGCTTTGTCGACACGCCGCTGACCGAGCGCAATGACTTCCCGATGCCCTTGAGCTGGTCGGCCGATAAAGCCGCGCGGCATATCTTCGCCAAGCTGGGCAAACGCCCGCTGGAAATCGCCTTCCCGGCCCTGTTTATCGCCACCTTGTGGCCACTGTCGAAACTGCCCAGCCGTGTGCAGTTGATCATCGGCAAACGCATGCTGCGCAGCCCGCCACCGCATAAGGACGACCTGTGAAGATCGCCATTATCGGCAGCGGCATCGCCGGGCTGACGAGTGCCTATCTGCTCAGCCGTCGCCACGACATCACCGTGTTCGAGGCGGGCGACCGCATCGGCGGGCACACCCACACGGTCGACGTGGAGGTCGAGGGCAAACACTATGCGGTGGACACCGGTTTTATTGTGTTCAACGACTGGACCTACCCCAATTTCATTCGCCTGCTGGGGCAGATTGGCGTGACGTTCAAACCCACCGAGATGAGCTTTTCGGTGTGCGATCAAAACGAGGGGTTCGAGTACAACGGCAATAACCTCAACAGCCTGTTTGCCCAGCGCCGCAATATTCTGTCGCCGGGGTTCTGGGGCATGTTGCGCGATATCTTGCGCTTCAACCGCCAGGCGCCGCTGGACCTGCAAGAGCAGCGCATCAGTGCCGACATGACCCTGGGGGATTACCTCGAGGCAGGCGGTTACGGCCCACGCTTTATCCGGCATTACATCGTGCCAATGGGCGCGGCGATCTGGTCGATGTCACTGCAGGACATGCTCGGTTTTCCGTTGCAGTTCTTTGTACGCTTCTTCAAGAACCACGGCTTGCTGTCGGTGAATAATCGGCCGCAGTGGTGCGTGATCGAGGGCGGCTCGAGCAGCTACATCGAACCGCTGACCCGCAGTTTTCGCGATCAGGTCCGGCTTAATTGCCCGGTGCATCTGGTGGAGCGCGATGCCGAGGGCGTGGTGATTCACAGCGCCGCCGGCACCGAAGCGTTCGACAAGGTGGTCTTCGCCTGTCACAGCGACCAGGCGCTGGCCTTGCTCGGCGACCCGAGTGCCGCCGAGCAACAGATCCTTGGCGCCCTGCCCTACGCCGACAACGACGTGGTGTTGCACACCGACACCCGCCTGTTGCCCGACCGCAAACTGGCCTGGGCCAGCTGGAACTACCGGCTCACCGGCAACGCCCAGACCCAGGCTGCCGTTACCTACGACATGAACATCCTGCAAGGCATCGACAGCGCTACTACCTTTTGCGTCAGCCTTAATCAGACGCCGATGATCAACCCGCTGAAAATCCTCGCGCGCTTCACCTACGCGCACCCGCAATACAGCCTCGGGGCGGTAGAGGCGCAAAACCGTTGGGAAGAATTGCACGGCACGCGCAACACCTTTTATTGCGGCGCCTACTGGGCCAGCGGGTTTCACGAAGACGGCGTGGTCAGCGCACTGCGCGTGGCCCAAGCCTTTGGGGAAACCCTGTGAACAGTGCCCTGTACAGCGGCTGGATCGCCCATCGCCGGTTCTCACCCAAGGCTCACGCCTTCCGCTACCGCATCGGCCTGCTGTACCTGGATTTAAGCGAACAAGACGACGTGCTCGGGCTTTCGCCCCTGGCCGGCGCAGGGCGCATGGCGCCCTTCGGTTTTCGCCAGCAGGATTACCTGCGTGAGTTCACCCGACACGGCATGAGCTTGACCGATGCCGTGCGCCAGGAAGTCGGCAAGGCCCTGGGGCGTACACCCCAGGGCGTTATCTGCCTACTGACCCAGGCCCGCAGTTGGGGCCTGGCTTTTAATCCGGTGAGTTTCTTCTACTGCTTCGAGGCCGACGGCAGTCTGGCGGCGATCCTGTGTGAAGTGACCAACACTCCGTGGCGCGAGCGCTATCACTACGTGCTGCCGGCCCAGGCCCTCGGCGCGCAGGAGCATCAGCATTTTGCCGTGGCCAAGGCCTTCCACGTGTCGCCGTTTTTACCGCGCGACCTGGAATACCGTATGAGCTTCAGCCCGCCCGCCGCCAAACTCGGCGTACACATGGCCGATTGGCAAGGCGCGCACAAAATTTTCGACGCCACCTTGAGCCTGGAGCGCGAAGCGTTGAACCGCGCCAGCCTGCACCGCTATTTGTGGCGCTTCCCCTGGATGACCGCCAAAACCTGCCTCGCGATTTACTGGCAGGCAATGCGTCTGTTGCTCAAACGCACACCGATTTTTTCCCACAGGGCCGCCGATGGCGCCTCTCGCACCGCAGTCGGGTATACCAAGGATCGCCGCCATGAAAACCCCTAACTTATCGGTCAAGGCCAACCGCCTGAACGTCAACGGCATGACCACCGCGCTGCTGCGCAAAGCTGTGCTGCGTCAACTCAGCCAATTGCGCCATGGTCAGTTGGTGGTGATCGAAGACGGTGAACGCCAGGTATTCGGTGCCCGGGAAGCGCACCTGCTGGGGGAAATCCAGATCCTCGATTCAGCAGTGTGGGGCTTGGTGGCGGCCAACGGCTCCATCGGCGCGGGCGAAGCGTTTATCCACGGTTACTGGACGAGCCCGGACTTGACCGCCGTGGTGCGCGTGATGGTCAGCAACCTGGACGTCCTTGACGCGATGGAAGGTGGCCTTGCACGCCTGGCACGCCCGTTTACCCAGGGCCTGCACTGGCTTAACCGCAACACGCGCAAAGGCTCGCAGAAAAACATCGCCGCCCACTACGACTTGGGCAACGACCTGTTCGAGGAATTTCTCGACCCGACCATGATGTATTCGGCGGCGCAATTTCTAACCCCGGACGACACCCTGGAACAGGCGCAACTGAACAAGCTGGAACGCATCTGCCAGAAGCTCGCGCTCAAACCCACCGACCATCTGCTGGAAATCGGCACCGGCTGGGGCAGCATGGCGCTCTACGCAGCGCAGCAATACGGCTGCAAGGTCACCACCACAACGTTGTCCAAAGAGCAGTTCGCCTACACCGAAAAGCGCATCCAGACTTTGGGCCTGCAAGGCCAAGTCACCCTGCTGTTGCAGGATTACCGTGACCTCACCGGTGAATACGACAAGCTGGTGTCGATCGAGATGATCGAAGCGGTGGGCCATCGGTTCTTGCCGACCTACTTCAAACAGTGTGCACAGTTGCTCAAGCGCGACGGCCTGATGCTGCTGCAAGCCATCACGATTCGCGACCAGCGCTTCGAACAGGCCAAGAACAGCGTCGACTTTATCCAGCGTTACATCTTCCCCGGCGGCGCACTGCCCTGCGTGCAGAACATGTTGCAGATCGTCAGCCGCGACACCGACATGAACCTGCTGCACATGGAAGACTTCGGCCTGCACTACGCGAAAACCCTGCGCCTGTGGCATGAGAACTTCCGCCGCGCCCATGGCCGTCTCACTGAGCTGGGCTACGATGAGTACTTCCTGCGCCTGTGGGAATTCTACTTGTGCTACTGCGAAGGGGGCTTCATGGAGCGAACCATTGGTACCGCGCAGTTGCTGCTGGCCAAGCCTGCGGCGATCAACCCGCCACTGCTTGGGCGCTTCAATGCTTAAACCGCTGGCCAACGCCGTACTGTTTCAGTGCGGTTGGTTCGCCTGCGTGCTCGGCGGTGACAGCCTCTGGTTGCTGGTGGGCATTGCGGTGCTGGCCATCCACCTGCTGTGGATAAGTTCATGGTCGGCGGAGGGCCAAGTGATCCTCGCCGTGACCCTGCTGGGCACAGTGGTCGACACGCTGTTGCGCACGTTTGGCGTGTTTCACTTCAGCTTTGCGGGGCCGCTGATTCCGTTTTGGCTGGTGCTGCTGTGGGCGGTACTCGCGACCACGTTGCGTCACTGCCTGGGCTGGAGCGCACAACCGTGGTGGCGCGCCAGCCTGTTGGGCGCGGTGGGCGGGCCGCTGTCTTACTACGCGGGCAGCCAACTGGCCGGGGTCAGTTTTGGCTACGGCACGGCGCCTACGATGGTCGGCCTCGCGCTGTTGTGGGCAGTGCTGTTTCCCGTACTGCACTGGATCGCTCGGCAACTGGAGCACTGACGCCCGTCAGAGCAATTACACGCGCCGCACGCGCTTGCCTTACACTGCGCGCCTATGACAAACATCCCCCTCACTCCGATTCCCGAACCCACCGTGACGTGCTCCACGTGCGCGGCCTGTTGCTGCCAGCTGGAAGTGATGCTGATCACCGACACGGGCGTGCCGGAGCGCTATATCGATACCGACGATTGGGGCGGCGAAGTGATGCTGCGCCTGGATGACGGCTGGTGCGCGGCGTTGGACAGGGACACGATGATGTGCACGATTTACGAGCGACGGCCATTGATTTGCCGGGAGTTCGAGATGGGCGCGCCGGAGTGTTTGACCGAGCGCGAAGGGATCGCGACGGCGTACCGCTGATTCCCACTCTGGCAACAATCCCCTGTGGGAGCTGGCTTGCCTGCGATCGCATCACCTCGGCGTCACTGATAGACCGAGGTGCCTGCATCGCAGGCAAGCCAGCGCCCACATTGGTTTTGTACAGGGCTTAGATTTACAGCGGTAGCGTGTAATGCAGCGCGTAGCTCTCTACCCCATCGTTGTTGCTGCTGATGCCTGCGTTGGAATAGTGCGTCGCACGAATCCCGACTTCATGCCCACCAGCAAAACGCAGACCAAAGCCAAACCGGTCTTCGAACTGAAAAGCCTGGCCAATGTTGTTGTCTTCGACCTGCGTGCGCGAGAACACTGCCACGCCAATCCCCGCCTCGATGTACGGCTTGACCTTCTCCCCGGCAAACTCATACACAAACACAGGCGAGAACGACAGGCTGCTGACGCTTGCGCGCTGGTCACCGTCCCAAAACGTGTAGGCGCCGCTCCAGTAGCCGGTCAGTCGACCGACATTGCTCTGCATCCAGCTTTTATCCCAGTCCGAGGTCAGCCCCAGACGATAGGTCATGGTCGAGTTGCTGGTGCTCCCCACACCCAGTTCCAAACCAGCCGCCTGGGCCGAAATAGAGTGTCCCACTACAACGGCTGCAATCGCAGCCAAACAGAACAAGCGCTTCATATGAAACAATCCCTTGAAAACGAAGTTTTATGGTGTATGCAGGCTAACTCGCTATAGAAGCTGGCACATAGACGGAAGTTCCAGCAAATAACGCCAGTCTTTCACGTTTTTTTCACGCGTCGAAGCTTCGCACAACGCCGGGAAATTTCCACAGTGTGGGTAGGATATTTCTGAGGTGGTCGGCGTCGCCGCTGGTCCAGAACTGCGCAGGCGCGGGATCGGCAGTCGCCAACAGGTCGCGCTCGCCGAGTAAACGCTTGAGTTGACGCGCCACGGCGGCGCCGGTGTCGATCAGGATGATGCTCGGGGGGAGCATTTGCGCCAGCAGCGGCTTGAGGAAGGGGTAATGGGTGCAGCCCAGGATAATGGTGTCGCAACCGGCACTGAGCAGCGGTTCGACGTAACCCTGCAACATCTGGTGCAACGCGGGGCTGCGCAGGTCGCCGGTTTCAATCAACTCCACCAGGCCGGGGCACGGCTGGGTGATGACGCGCACATCGGTGGCAAAGCGGTCGAGCAAGGCGGCGAACTTGGCGCTCTGCAAGGTGCCGGTGGTAGCCAGTACGCCGACCACGCCACTGCGAGTGGCGGCTGCGGCAGGTTTGACGGCGGGCTCCATGCCCACCAACGGCCAGTCGGGATAGTCCAGACGCAAATCGGCGACGGCGGCGACGGTTGCGGTGTTGCAGGCAATCACAAAAGCCTTGGCGCCACGCTCGCGGAAAAACTCGGCGACCAACCGCGAGCGCTGAAGAATGAAAGCCGGGGTTTTCTCGCCGTAGGGGATATGCCCGCCGTCGGCCACGTACAACAGGGATTCATGGGGCAGTAACTGTTGGATTTCATCCAGCACCGACAGGCCGCCGACGCCGGAATCGAACACACCGATGGGCGCGTCCTTAACCATGCTGCGTCCCGCACACGCTGCAAGCTGGGTCGCGCTTGACGCGCAGCTCGCGAAAACGTGTGGTCAGGGCATCGATCAGCAACAGCCGGCCCACCAGCGGTTCGCCAAAACCCGCCAGCAGCTTCAAGGCTTCCAGCGCTTGCAGGCTGCCGACAAGGCCCACCAAGGGGCCGACCACGCCGGCTTCGCTGCAGGTGAGTTCGGTGTCGCTGCCGTGCCCGTATAAACAGTGGTAACACGGGCTGTCGGCGCGGCGCGGATCGAACACCGACAACTGGCCTTCAAGACGAATGGCAGCGCCACTGATCAATGGCTTGCCGGCGGCCACACACGCGGCGTTGACGGCTTCGCGGGTGGAAAAGTTGTCGCTGCAATCAAGCACCACGTCCACCGCCGCCACGGCTGCCGCGAGTGAGTCGGCATCCAGTGCGCGGCGATGGGCAACCAGGGTGATTTCAGGGTTGATCGCGGTCAGGCGGCGCAGGGCCGAATCGACCTTGGTCTGCCCGACGCTGTCGGTGTCATGGATGATCTGGCGTTGCAGGTTGGTCAGGTCGACGGTGTCGAAGTCGGCCACGTGCAACTCGCCCACACCGGCGGCGGCCAAATAGAGTGCGACTGGCGCGCCCAGGCCACCGAGGCCGATGATCAGCGCGCGGCTGTGTTTAAGGCGCAATTGGCCGTCGATGTCGACATGCTGCAACAGAATCTGTCGGCTATAGCGCAACAGCTCCCTGTCGGTCAGCACGGGCGGCGTCCCAGCGTTATGCGTTCGTGGCCACCTAGGTCGATGCGGCTGTGGACGTCTTCAAAGCCCTGCGCCGATAACAAATCACGCACCGCCGCCGCCTGGTCGTAACCGTGTTCCAGCAGCAACCAGCCACCAGCCTTCAAATGGGCCGGGCTTTGCGCAGTGATCACACGCAGGTCGTCCAAACCATCGTGGCCCGCCACCAGTGCGCTCGCCGGTTCAAAACGCACATCACCGGCAACCAGATGCGGATCGTTGTCGGCGATGTAAGGCGGGTTGCTGATGATCAGGTCGAAGGTTTGGCCTTTCAGGGCACTGAACCAGTGGCTGTTCAGCACCGTGGCGTTTTTCAGGTGCAGGCGTTGGCGATTGCGTTCGGCCAACGCCACCGCTTCCATCACGCGGTCGACGGCCGTTACTTGCCAGGCCGGGCGCTCGCTGGCGAGGGCCAAGGCGATTGCGCCGCTGCCAGTGCCCAGGTCGAGGACGTGAGTCGAGGTGGCCGGCAACAATTCCAGCGCGGCTTCCACCAGCAACTCGGTGTCCGGACGTGGAATCAGTGTGTGCGGCGCGACCTCCAGGTCCAGCTTCCAGAAACCTTGCTGGCCGAGGATATAGGCCACCGGTTCACCGCTGCGGCGGCGCTGCAAGTAGCCGGCAAACGTCAGCGCATGTTCGCTGCTGACGATTTTTTCCGGCCAGGTGTGCAAGTAGCTGCGCGGTTTGCCCAAGGCAGCGGCGAGCAACAATTCCACGTCCAGACGCGCGGTAGGCGAGTCCGGCAGGTCGGCGGCGCGCAACAGGCTGGCGATAATGGTCATTTATTCACCTGTTTATTCACCAATCGCCGCGAGTTGATCGGCCTGGTATTCGGCGAGCAACGGCTCGATCACCGCATCCACGCCGCCGGCGAGAATCTCGTCGAGGGAGTAAAGGGTGAGGTTGACCCGGTGGTCGGTGACCCGGCCCTGGGCGAAGTTGTACGTGCGAATGCGCTCGGAGCGGTCGCCCGAACCCACCAGCAATTTACGTTCGCTGGCAATCGCGTTGGCGGCGGCGCTGGTCTGCTGGTCATTGAGCTTGGCCGACAGCCAGGACATGGCCCGCGCACGGTTCTTGTGCTGGGAGCGTTCTTCCTGGCACTCCACCACGATGCCGGACGGCAAGTGGGTGATACGAATCGCCGAATCGGTCTTGTTGACGTGCTGGCCACCGGCGCCCGATGAGCGGTAGGTGTCGACACGCAAGTCCGCCGGGTTGATCTCGATGGCTTCCTGCTCGTCCGGCTCGGGCAACACGGCCACGGTGCACGCGGACGTGTGGATACGGCCCTGGGATTCGGTCGCCGGTACCCGCTGCACGCGGTGCGCGCCGGACTCGAACTTGAGCTTGCCGTAGACGTTGTCGCCTTCGACCCGCGCGATGACTTCTTTATAGCCGCCGTGCTCGCCTTCATTCTCGGAAAGAATCTCGACGCGCCAGCCGCGGCGCTCGGCGTAGCGCGAATACATGCGAAACAGGTCGCCGGAGAAAATCGCGGCCTCGTCGCCACCGGTGCCGGCGCGGATTTCGAGGAACACGTTGCGCCCGTCGTTAGGGTCTTTGGGCAGCAACATGCGTTGCAGGTCGCCTTCCAGCTCTATCAGCTTTTCCTTGGCCTCGCGGACTTCTTCCACGGCCATTTCGCGCATGTCCGGGTCGCTGTCCTTGAGCAGCGCCTGAGCGCCTTCGAGGTCGGCCTGGGTTTTGAGCCACTGGCTGTAGGTGGTTACAATCGGCTCAACTTCCGCGTATTCCTTGGAATAGTTGCGGAACTTGGTCTGATCGGAGATGACTTCGCCATCGCCGAGCAAGGCGGTCAGTTCTTCGAAACGGTCCTGGAGCACGTCCAGTTTATTGAGCAGTGACGCTTTCATTGCGGTTTTTTATCCGAAGAGCTTTCTGACGCGCCCTCACCGAGGGCAAAGAGTTCCTGGGCCATGGCCAGCGCATCAAGGCGGCCTTCGGCAGTCAACTTTTTAAGCTGCACGCTGGGTGCATGGAGCAATTTGTTGGTCAGGCCACGGGCCAGTAGCATCAACACCTCTTCGGCGCTGCTGCCATTGGCCAGCAACCGCTGGGCCTTGAGCAATTCCTCGTCACGCAAGCGTTCGCCCTGCTGACGATAGGCCTTGAGCACGTCCACCGCCGCCAATTCACGCAGGCGCACCATAAAATCTTCGGCGCCGGTGCTGACCATTTCCTCGGCGGCCTGGGCGGCGCCCTGGCGACTCTTGAGATTTTCGGCGACCACTTCGTGCAAATCGTCGACGCTATAGAGGTAAACGTCGTCCAACTCGCCGACTTCTGGCTCGATATCGCGGGGAACGGCGATGTCCACCATGAAGATCGGCTTGTGCTTGCGCAACTTCAGGGCGCTTTCCACCGCGCCCTTGCCGAGGATCGGCAACTGGCTCGCCGTGGAGCTGATCACAATATCGCTGCGCACCAGCTCCGCCGGGATGTCCGACAGCAGCACGGCATGGGCGCCGAACTGCTCGGCAAGGATGCTCGCGCGTTCCAGCGTGCGGTTGGCGACCACAATACGCTTCACGCCGAGGTCATGCAGGTGACGGGCGACGAGGGTGATGGTTTCACCGGCGCCGATCAGCAAGGCCTGGCTGCGCTGCAAGTCACTGAAAATCTGTTTGGCCAGGCTGACGGCGGCAAATGCCACGGACACTGGGTTTTCACCGATGGCGGTGTCGGTGCGCACTTGCTTGGCGGAGTTGAACGTGGCCTGGAAAAGCCGGCCCAGCAGCGGGCCGACGGTGCCGGCCTCGCGAGCCACGGCGTAGGCGGATTTCATCTGGCCAAGAATCTGCGGTTCACCCAACACCAGCGAATCAAGGCCCGAGGCGACGCGCATCATGTGACGAACTGCCGCATCCTCTTCGTGCACATAAGCGCACGAACGCAGCTCGTCGAGGCTCAAATGGTGGAAATCGGCCAGCCAGCGCAGTACCACATCCGCTGAAAGATGTTCCTGCTCTATATAAAGCTCACTGCGATTGCAGGTCGAAAGGATCGCAGCTTCGCGGCTGTCGGTGATCCGGCAGAGCTGCTGCAAGGCCTCAACCAACTGCTCTGGCGTAAACGCCACGCGCTCGCGCACGTCGACTGAAGCAGTCTTGTGGTTAATACCGAGTGCGAGGAAGGCCATTCAATATCGCTGATGATGTCGGGAAGCCGACAATTGTCCTACTTCGAATGGTTCAGAACAACCACCGTAGGCTATTGTCCTAATACCTTGTGCCTATAAGGCATCCACTGAGACTCGGTTATGTTTGGCCGAAGGCTTGTGTCATGATGATCCGACCGCAGGTTAGTCGTCCTCTTCCTATATGAATAGATCTTCCGCGTTGCTCCTCGCTTTTGTCTTCCTCAGCGGCTGCCAGGCCATGGCCCCCGTGTCGCCGGACGGTACGCCGCCGGTAGAAGACAGCACCCCCGCCCCTGAAAAGCCCAAGGTTTATTCCTCGTTCAGTGAAGAAACGGTCTACAGCCTGCTGACTGCCGAATTGGCCGGCCAGCGCAATCGTTTCGACATTGCCCTGGATAACTACGTGACCCAGGCCATCAACACCCAGGATCCGGGCATTTCGGAGCGGGCGTTTCGCATCGCCGAGTATTTGGGCGCCGACCAGGCAGCCCTGGATACGTCGCTGATCTGGGCGAAAAACGCGCCGGACGATCTTGAAGCGCAACGCGCCGCTGCTGTTCAACTGGCACGCGCCGGGCGCTATGACGACTCCATGGTCTACATGGAGAAAGTCTTGCAGGGCAAGGGCGACACGCATTTCGACTTCCTCGCGCTGTCGGCTGCCGATACCGACCAGGACACGCGCAACGGGTTGATGAAGAGCTTCGACCGCCTGCTGCAAAAACACCCGAAGAACAGCCAGCTGATTTTCGGCAAGGCTTTGCTGTTGCAACAGGACGACGAAGCCGATGCCGCGCTGAAACTGCTGGAGCAGAACCCGCCGGAAGACGGCGAGATCGCGCCGATTTTGCTGCGCGCACGCTTGCTGCAGAACCTCAATCGTGGCAAGGAAGCAATTCCGCTGCTGGAAAAAAGCATCAAGAAGTACCCGGACGACAAGCGCCTGCGCCTGACGTACGCACGCATGCTGGTGGAGCAGGACCGCATGGCGGACGCCAAAGTGCAGTTCGCCAACCTGGTCCAGCAATACCCGGACGACGACGAATTGCGTTACTCCCTGGCGCTGGTGTGCCTGGAAGCCAAAGCCTGGGACGAGGCCAAGGGTTACCTGGAAGAGCTGATCCAGCGTGAAAGCCATGTGGACTCGGCGCACTTGAACCTTGGCCGTATCGCCGAGGAGCGCAACGACCCGCAAGGCGCCTTGCTCGAATACGCCAAGGTCGGCCCCGGCAATGATTACCTGCCGGCGCAGTTGCGCCAGGCGGACATCCTGATGAGCAACGGTCGCACCGACGAGGCGGAAAAACGCCTGGCTGCGGCGCGCGACGCCGAACCGGACTACGCGATCCAGCTTTACCTGATCCAGGCTGAAACCCTGTCGGCGAACAAACAGGGCGACCGCGCCTGGAAGGTGCTGCAACAGGCCTTGCTGCAATACCCCGACGATTTGAACCTGTTGTACACCCGCGCGATGCAGGCGGAAAAACGCAATGACTTGGCGCAGATGGAAAAAGACCTGCGCCTGATCATCAAGCGCGACCCGGACAATGCCATGGCGCTGAACGCCTTGGGTTACACCCTGTCTGACCGCACGACGCGTTACGCCGAAGCCAAGGTACTGATCGAGCAAGCCCACAAGTTGAACCCGGAAGACCCGGCCGTCCTCGACAGCCTGGGCTGGGTGAATTATCGCCTGGGCAACCTGGACGAAGCCGAACGCTTGCTGCGCCAGGCGCTGGAGCGCTTTCCCGATCAGGAAGTCGCTGCACACCTGGGCGAAGTGCTCTGGGCCAATGGCAAGCAGCGTGAAGCACGACAAATCTGGGAAAAATTCCTCAAGGAACAACCCGACAGCCCAATCCTGCGCGGCACCATCAAGCGCCTGACCGGATCCGAGACCCTTTAAGCTTATGTTTTTGCGCCATGTAATCGTATTTGGTTTTATCGCCCTGCTCGCCGGTTGCGCGGGCACCGGCAGCCGTGAATCCGTTGAAGGCCAGGGCAACCCGGCGCAGTGGAAGCAGCATAAAGATCAGCTCAGCAGCATTGATGGCTGGCAGATCGAGGGCAAGGTCGGGGTTCGCGCGCCGAAAGACTCCGGCAGCGGCACCTTGTTTTGGCTGCAACGCCAAGACTATTACGACATTCGCTTGTCTGGCCCCTTGGGCCGCGGCGCAGCTCGCCTGACCGGTCGCCCGGACCAGGTGAGCCTTGAAGTCGCCAATCAGGGCCGCTATGAAGCAGCCTCGCCGGAAGAGCTGCTGGAACAGCAAATGGGCTGGAAGCTGCCGGTTTCGCACCTGGTCTGGTGGGTACGCGGCTTGCCCGCGCCGGACAGCAAAAGTCGTCTGAGCCTCAACGGTGACAGCCGCTTGGCCACCCTGGAACAGGATGGCTGGCAGGTCGAATACCTGAGCTACGTGCAGCAAGGCAGTTATTGGCTGCCCGAGCGCATCAAGCTGCACGGCACCGACCTGGACGTCACGCTGGTGATCAAGGACTGGCAACCGCGCAAGCTGGGGCAATAACGTGACCGTTACCACCCTGACCCTGCCCTCCCCGGCCAAACTCAATTTGATGCTGCATATTCTGGGTCGCCGTGAAGACGGCTACCACGAGTTGCAGACGCTGTTTCAATTTCTCGACTACGGCGATGAATTGACCTTCACCCTACGCGACGATGGCGTGATCAAGCTGCACACCGAATTTGAAGGCGTGCCCCACGACAGCAACCTGATTGTGAAGGCCGCGAAAAAACTTCAGGCGCAATCCGGTTGCTCGCTCGGCATCGATATCTGGATCGATAAAATCCTGCCCATGGGCGGCGGCATCGGTGGCGGCAGTTCAAATGCCGCGACCACGCTGCTCGGCCTGAACCACTTATGGCAGCTGAACTGGGACCATGATCGCCTGGCTGCGCTGGGCCTGACGCTGGGCGCCGACGTGCCGGTTTTCGTGCGTGGGCACGCGGCTTTTGCCGAGGGCGTGGGGGAGAAACTCAGCCCCGAATACCCCGAAGAGCCGTGGTATGTCGTGCTTGTTCCGCAAGTATCTGTAAGTACAGCAGAAATTTTTTCAGATCCACTGTTGACACGTAACACTCCTCCCATTAAAGTGCGCCCCGTTCCCAAGGGAAACAGTCGAAATGACTGCTTACCGGTTGTAGCAAGGCGTTATCCAGAAGTACGTAACGCTTTGAATTTGTTAGGTAAATTTACCGAAGCAAAATTAACCGGAACTGGAAGTTGTGTGTTTGGGGGCTTCCCAAGCAAAGCTGAAGCTGATAAAGTCTCGGCCCTTCTTACAGAGACCCTTACAGGGTTTGTAGCAAAGGGAAGCAACGTTTCGATGTTGCATCGCAAGCTGCAAAGTCTGCTCTAAAAGGAATCGAGTGTTAGGCACTCGTTGCATCAAATACAGGGGCGTCGCCAAGCGGTAAGGCAGCAGGTTTTGATCCTGCCATGCGTTGGTTCGAATCCAGCCGCCCCTGCCATTTTCTAATACTCATCCAGGTTACCCTCAGCCTCTAGGTACTGCGCGTGTCCAAGATGATGGTCTTTACGGGGAACGCTAACCCCGATCTGGCTCGACGTGTCGTACGTCAGCTGCATATCCCTCTCGGTGACATCTCTGTCGGTAAATTCTCCGACGGCGAAATTACAGCAGAGATCAATGAAAACGTCCGCGGTAAAGATGTCTTCATTATTCAGCCGACTTGCGCTCCGACCAACGATAACCTGATGGAACTCGTCGTGATGGCTGATGCCTTCCGCCGCTCCTCAGCGACTCGAATCACAGCTGTAATCCCCTACTTTGGCTATGCCCGTCAGGATCGCCGTCCGCGTTCCGCACGTGTGGCTATCAGCGCGAAAGTCGTTGCCGATATGCTGACCGTGGTCGGTATCGACCGTGTTCTCACGGTTGACCTGCACGCTGACCAAATCCAGGGGTTCTTCGATATTCCAGTAGATAACATCTACGGCTCCCCAGTATTGGTGGACGACATCGAAGACCAGCGCTTTGAAAACCTGATGATCGTGTCCCCGGACATTGGTGGCGTCGTGCGTGCACGGGCTGTTGCCAAATCCCTGGGCGTTGATCTCGGGATCATCGACAAACGCCGTGAAAAAGCCAATCACTCTGAAGTGATGCATATCATCGGTGATGTCGAAGGGCGTACCTGTATTCTGGTTGATGACATGGTCGACACCGCCGGCACCCTGTGCCACGCGGCCAAAGCCTTGAAAGAGCACGGTGCAGCAAAAGTCTTCGCCTACTGCACACACCCTGTGCTGTCGGGCCGAGCGATCGAGAACATCGAGAATTCCATGCTGGACGAACTGGTGGTGACTAACACCATCCCGTTGTCCGCAGCAGCTCAAGCCTGTTCGCGTATCCGTCAACTGGATATCGCACCGGTAGTTGCCGAAGCGGTTCGCCGCATCAGCAACGAAGAATCGATCAGCGCGATGTTCCGTTAAGGGTCAAACCTTCGGTACACCTCACTGACGAAAAGCGCCCCGCCCCAGCATTTTGCCGGGGCGGGGCTTTTTTGCCCATATCGCCTTTAGCGCTGGTCGCAAACGCTAGGGCGAATGTGGTTATTTTGGAGATACAACATGAACGATTTTACTCTGAATGCTGAAGTGCGTTCCGACCTGGGGAAAGGTGCGAGCCGCCGCCTGCGTCGTCTCGCAAGCCTGGTTCCAGCTGTAGTTTACGGTGGTGACAAAGCCCCTGAATCCATCAGCATGCTGGCCAAAGAAGTTGCCAAACTGCTCGAAAACGATGCGGCCTACAGCCACATCATCGAGTTGAACGTCGGTGGCAAAAAGCAGAACGTCATCATCAAGGCTCTGCAACGCCACCCAGCTAAAGGCCACGTGCTGCACGCTGACTTCATCCGCGTAGTAGCCGGTCAGAAACTGACCGCTATCGTGCCTGTGCACTTCATCGGTGAAGAAGCACCGGTCAAGAAAGGTGGCGTTGTTTCCCACACTACCACTGAGCTGGAAGTGAGCTGCCTGCCGAAAGATCTGCCTGAGTTCATCGAAGTCGACCTGTCGGCTGCTGAAATCGGCACCATCATTCACTTGTCCGACCTCAAAGCCCCTAAAGGCGTTGAGTTCGTTGCACTGGCTCACGATAAGGACCTGGCTGTTGCCAACGTCCACGCTCCACGTGTAGCCGAAGAAGCTGACGAAGCTGAAGAACCCGCTGCAGAGTAATTTCTCTCTGTAACGTCGGAGCTTGAGGAAACATCGCGGACCGAAACGTAGCGAGAAAGCGGGCGATAACGCGAAGTTTATCTCTGGATAAGTTAGCTTCTGTCGTCCACTTTCGCCGCAACAAGGTTGCGGCGATGTTATCCACAACTCCAAAGGAAGGGCCCCTGTCGTGACTGCCATTAAACTGATCGTTGGCCTGGGAAATCCAGGCGCCGAATACGAACAGACCCGGCATAACGCGGGGGCCCTTTTTGTTGAGCGCATCGCCCACGCGCAAGGTGTGAACCTTGTGGCCGATCGCAAATATTTTGGCCTGACCGGGCGCTTCTCGCACCAGGGTCAGGATGTTCGTCTGCTGATTCCCACCACCTACATGAACCGCAGCGGCCAGTCTGTCGCGGCGCTTGCGGGGTTCTTCCGGATCAAACCCGAAGAAATCCTGGTGGCCCATGACGAACTGGACCTGCCACCCGGCGTTGCCAAGCTTAAGCAAGGCGGCGGGCATGGCGGCCACAATGGCCTGCGCGACATCATCGCGCAGCTGGGTAATCAGAATACGTTTTACCGCCTGCGGCTCGGCATTGGCCACCCAGGCGTTGCCAGTATGGTTTCAAATTTCGTCCTGGGTCGTGCGCCACGCGCCGAACAGGAAAAACTCGATGCCAGCATCGACTTTGCCCTCGGCGTGCTGCCGGATATCTTCGCCGGTGAATGGAACCGCGCGATGAAAAACCTGCACAGCCAGAAGGCCTGACTCTTACCGAGGGGAAACACCATGGGATTCAATTGCGGCATCGTCGGCCTGCCCAACGTCGGCAAATCCACCCTGTTCAACGCCCTGACCAAGTCCGGTATTGCGGCGGAGAACTTCCCCTTCTGCACCATCGAACCGAACACCGGTATCGTGCCGATGCCCGATACACGCCTGGACGCCCTGGCGGCCATCGTGAATCCAAAGCGCATCCTGCCGACCACCATGGAGTTCGTCGACATCGCAGGCCTGGTTGCCGGCGCCTCGAAAGGTGAAGGCCTGGGCAACAAGTTTCTCGCCAACATCCGTGAGACCGACGCCATCGCTCACGTGGTCCGCTGCTTCGAAGACGAAAACGTGATTCACGTCTCCAACAGCGTCGACCCGAAACGCGACATCGAGATCATCGACCTGGAACTGATCTTCGCCGACCTCGACAGCTGCGAGAAGCAACTGCAAAAGGTCACGCGTAACGCCAAGGGCGGCGACAAGGACGCCGTCGTCCAGAAAGCCTTGCTGGAGCAGTTGATCGCTCACTTCACCTTGGGCAAGCCGGCACGCAGCCTGATGAAGAGCATGAGCGTCGACGAAAAGGCGGTGATCAAGGGCTTCCACCTGCTGACCACCAAGCCGGTGATGTACATCGCCAACGTGGCTGAAGACGGTTTCGAAAACAACCCGCTGCTCGACGTGGTCATGGCCATTGCCGAAGAAGAAGGCGCAATCGTTGTTCCGGTATGCAACAAGATCGAGGCAGAAATTGCCGAGCTCGAAGACGGCGAAGAAAAGGACATGTTCCTTGAGGCCCTGGGCCTGGAAGAGCCTGGCCTGAACCGTGTGATCCGCGCCGGTTACGAGATGCTGCACTTGCAGACCTACTTCACCGCCGGTGTCGAAGAAGTCCGTGCCTGGACCGTCAAGGTCGGCGCCACCGCGCCACAGGCCGCCGGTGTGATCCACACTGACTTCGAAAAAGGCTTCATCCGCGCCGAAGTAATCGCCTACAACGACTTCATCCAGTACAAGGGTGAAGCCGGTACCAAGGAAGCCGGTAAATGGCGCCTGGAAGGCAAGGAATATATTGTCAAGGATGGCGACGTGATGCACTTCCGTTTCAACGTGTAAGCGTTAACCGCGGTCATCACCGCACACCAAAAAAGCCGATGCACTGCATCGGCTTTTTTGTGGGCGCGCGTTAAGCACTGGCGCGGCGACACGTCAGCACTTCCTGTATTCCAACCAACTTTAAGTTTAATCCTACGAATAAAAACAGCAACTTCCGACCCTGACTATTGAATAACTTAACGCCTGCCCTCTTGCAAACTAATCGTCTATAAATAAGATGCAATCTTCCAATAAGACAGTGACAACTTGAATAAAGTGCGCTCTACTGCGCGCCCTCTTTGAACACTGCCCCACTCATAGTGAAGTGATAGAACATGTCGGCCGCCTACCCAAAGGAAAATGAATTAGACGCCCCGTTCATTGAAGCAGCCGATATTGAGAACACGCTCAATACGACCGCCACACTCAACGTTGACATCCTGTTACTGGGTGAGACGGGCACCGGCAAAGACACTTTGGCGAAACGTATTCATCATTTGTCGGGCCGACGCGGAAACTTCGTCGCCGTTAACTGCGCAGCCATTCCCGAAAGCCTGGCGGAGGGCCAACTCTTCGGCGTCAACAGCGGCGCTTACACGGGGGCCGTGCAGTCACGCGCGGGCTTTATCGAAGCTGCGCACTTGGGCACGCTGTACCTCGACGAGGTCGACAGCATGCCTCTGTCACTGCAAGCCAAGCTGCTGCGGGCGCTGGAGGCGCGCGGGGTTGAACGCCTGGGCTCAACCCGTTTCATCCCGGTGGACATGCGCGTCATCGCCTCCGCCCAGCAGTCGCTGCATGACATGGTCGAGCAAGGCACCTTTCGTCGCGACCTGTATTTCCGCCTGAACGTGGTCAACATCAAGCTCTCTCCCCTGCGTGAAAAACAGGAGCGCATTGTGCCGCTGTTCCTGGACATGGTTCGCCAGGAAGCCGACTACTTCAAATGCCCGCCTCCCGTGGCCTCCAATGCACTGCTTCAACAGTTGTTATGCCACCCCTGGCTGGGCAATGTACGAGAGTTGCGTTCCACCGCGAAACGCTTTGTCTTGGGGCTGACACCTCTGTCAGTACCACCGCTGCCGACTCAAGACTTACAACCCAACTTCAAGGACCGCTTACAGCAAATAGAGAAAATGCTGATTGAAGAGTCATTGCGTCGTCATGCACATAACGTCGATGGCGTTGCCGGGGAACTGCGTATCGCCAAGCGCACGCTGTACTACCGAATGAAACAATTAGACATCTCATTGAGTTAATACCTGCTGCCGCAACACTCACTACATGAACCTATTCTCTATTGAGAAACATCTGGAACGTTTTAACGGCTGAGTGCCACACAGTTTGGGACCCCGATGCTTTGAACGACTGAACGACGTTCGAAAGACAGCGGGGTTACACACCAATCATTTGTGCTTTAACAATGGAGTTTCCACTA
Source organism: Pseudomonas sp. AMR01 (assembly GCF_041946035.1). Classification (NCBI taxonomy): domain Bacteria; kingdom Pseudomonadati; phylum Pseudomonadota; class Gammaproteobacteria; order Pseudomonadales; family Pseudomonadaceae; genus Pseudomonas; species Pseudomonas sp. AMR01. Next base: position 64,079 of record NZ_JAUTYR010000004.1, on the reverse strand, counting down.
TGTCCAATCCGATCAGCGATTTCCCCTCATTTTTTCAAGCTCTCGGCGGGTCCATCGGCAACGGCGGCGGCAAAAACGAGGATTTGGAGCAGGAGCGCGATGCAGCGCAACGCAAGTCCTTCCAGCGTAGCAACAAGGTTTACGAAAACAACGAAGCAAAAAAGAACGCTGAAGCAGTGCGCTGACGCGCAAACCTCTCCTGCCTGACGGCAGGAGAGGCTTCCTTGATCATTAGCGAAGGCTCTTTATGCGCATAGAACGCAACCTCACGTCGGGTAACGACGCACTGCACACACCCTTTAAGGCTCAAGAGTCGAACCTGCAGCGGGACGATGCCAGTTTCTTCAGCGCCCAGATGGAAAGCTCGGCGCGACCCGTGACGGCATCGTCGCCTTCCAACCTGCTGACCGACGCCTCCAATCAGTTGATCAAGTCGACCACTGGCATGAGCAAAGGCCTGCGCGCCTACAGTACCGGTAACAAGGAAAAGGACAGCGCCAACTACGCCGCCAACCTTTCCGATTCCATGTTGCTCACCACTGTGTTGACCAAGAGCGTCGGTAAAACGGCCCAATTCCTCGAAAAAATCAGCAACCTGCAGTAGGTAAAAATGATCCGTCTTCTGGCCCCGGGTTTCATGTTATCGCTGGTACTCCTGCTGAGCGGCTGCGGTGAAAGTGTTGAATTGCACCGTCAGCTGTCCGAACAGGAGGCCAACGAGGTCGTCGCGGAACTGGCGGACAAGCACATACGCGCACAAAAGGTCCCCGCCAAAGAGGGCGTGACGGTGCGCGTGAGTGCCTCCGACATCAGCCGCGCCGTACGCACGCTGGAAGCTGCCGGGCTGCCCAAGGTTGCGCGCATTACCATGGGCCAGACGTTTCGCAAGGAAGGCGTCATCTCCACCCCGCTGGAAGAGCGCGCCCGTTACATCTACGCCTTGTCACAGGAGCTGGAAGCCACCCTGTCAAACATTGACGGCGTGATCGTCGCGCGTGTCCACGTGGTGCTGCCGGAACGTGTCGCGCCCGGCGAACCGGTGCAGCCGGCGTCCGCTTCGGTGTTTATCAAGCATGACCCACGGCTTGAACCCGACAATATCCGCGCGCGCGTACGCCGCATGGTCGCCAGCAGCATCCCCGGCATGTCCACCGCCGTGGATAACGCGCAAAAACTGACGGTGGTTTTTGTACCGGCAACCGTCTACACAGAGCAGCAGCAGCTGAGCTATTTCGGGCCGTTCCTGATTCCGGAAAAAGACCTCGCGTTCTGGCAAGCCTGTGTCGCACTTTCACTGCTCGCCACCGGGCTGGCGGTGGGCGGCGGGTTGTTCTGGCGCAGCCGCAGGCGTGCACAGGCATCATCTGTCGACGCTCAGCCTGCGAATGAGTGAACAACTGGCGTGGGCTCAGTGGTGGGCCATCCCATGGCAGCACTCGCACGCGGACTGGCAGGTGCTCGATCAACAAAGCGTGGACGCGCTGAGCCGCGCCGGGCACATGCGCATCAGCCGGCTGCTGGGCATCGCACCTTGCCTGCCGCCTTCACCGCATTCCACCGTGCTGCGCCTGGCACTCGCCTCCACAGAGCAACTCAACCACATGCTCGCGCTGCTGGGTAACACCTGCCACCGCCCCATCGACGGAACCGTCAGCGAGCCCCAGCACCTGTGGTGCCTGCGTATTTCCAAAGCCTTGAAACCCGAAACGCTGCTGCTGCCCGACGACGACCCACTGCAACTGCTGCGTGCCTGGCTCACGCCAGCCATCTGGCAGCGGCTTCGGTTGCGTTTTTCACGCCCACGGGTGCTGAAGCTGGAAGAAACACACGCCTCTCTCGAAGACGCACACAGCCGACTCGACACGCTCTGGCAGGCCATCGTCTGGCGAGTGACGACCACGAGCGGCGACGATTTCCTACCCTGATAGAGCTGCCCCCAATGCTATGCCGACGCAAGATTGACTTACACAACGGCTCTACAGGCCAGGCAACCGTCTTGATTACCCAAGAGATGCTCAAGGAGAACGCGCAAGCCAGCCAACTGCTGGAGCGTGCGCACGCCAGGGCTGACCAGTTGCTGAGCGAGGCGGCGGCGCAGTGCGAGGTGCTGCTTGAGCAAGCGAACCAGGCCTTCTGGCAACAGGCCAACGCGCAGCTGGAAGAGTGGGCACACCAGCGCCAAATGATGTGCGACAACCTGGAGCGCTACGCCACCTCGATTGCCGACCAGGCCCTGTGCTGCCTGCTTGAAGACATCCCGCCGACGCAACGCCTCACCGCCCTGATCAAACGCCTGATGGCCGCGCAGCTGCCGACCGTCAGCGCAACGCTCCTTTGCCATCCTTCCGAGCTTGCCAGCCTGGAGCAATGCCTCGCCCTGCTGGACATCACACTCTGGGTGCTACGCGCGGACGACGCGGTTAAACCTCAGGCACTGGTACTGGAAACAACCGAAGGCGACTTCCGTATTGACTGGGCTTCGATGCGCAAAATCCTGCTGGTGCGCGAGGACCCGTTTTCAGCGGTGTAACCCGCTTGCGAATGTTTAACCCGGCTGACTCACGATGGAACTGGTGGCGATTGACACGCCACATAGCCCATACACATCAAGAGTAAAAGTGTATGGAATTCTACGGGAACCTGAAAAACCAACTGTTGAGACGTGCCGATATTGAAAAAAATCGGACCGAAACGGCCATGCAGGAAACCGATGCAGACGACGCCGACGTCGACCTGTTCGAAATGAGCATGCTGCAACGCAACGCCAAGTACGCCTTCCACGAACAGGTCCGCGCCAGGCACATGTTGCTGAAAGCGGCCATCGACGGCGCGCAAAGTTGAACACCCTGATTGCCGGCTGGGTGCATGCCCGTGAAGACCCGCTCACGCTGTTTGAAGACAACCACGCCATCACCCTGCAGCGCGAATCGGGCGCCCTGAAATTGAGTGTTCAACTGACGCTCTCGCGGCCCGGCAACGCTCAGCTGGAAACCTGGATGCGGCCGGGTGAATACAGCCTTGGCCGCTTTCAGGGAGCGCTCTCGCAAGCGCCGGACCGTGGCGCGCTCTGGCTGGTTCAGTGCCTGCAGGATGAGGCGAACGAGGAGCAGATTCTGGGTTGCCTCGAAAGCCTGCTCAACCAACGTGATGCCTGGCGCGCGATGGTCGCTCGCCAAGCGCGGCCCCTACCTCCCACTCCTTCTTCGGCGCTACGCTCGCTGGCGCTCTAACCCGAGAAATCTCCATGGACAACACGCCCCACAAACGCACGCGTTTGCGCGCTCACTCGCCTGCCTGCCCGCCCAAACCGGCTCAATGGCGCAGCCTGATGCTATTGCCCTGGTTGCTGCTGCCCCTGGAAAGCAGCCTGGCGGCCATTCCGTCCGAATGGAAAAACACCGCCTATGCGTATGAGGCCGAGCACAAACCTTTGCGAGAGGTGCTGGAAGATTTTGCCCAGACCTTTGGCATACAGCTGCAAGTCGACGGCCTGCTCGAAGGCATCGTTAACGGAAAAATACGCGCCAACACCCCTCAGTCACTGCTCGACAGGCTTGCCGTTGAGCACCGTTTCCAGTGGTATTTGTACAACAACACGCTCTACATCAGCACCCTGGACCTGCAAGAGTCGGCGCGCCTGGAAGTCTCCTCCGAGACCATTTCCGACCTCAAGCAAGCACTGACCGATATCGGCCTGCTCGACAGCCGGTTCGGCTGGGGCGAACTGGCTGAAGATGGCGTGGTGCTGGTTTCAGGCCCCAAACGTTACATCGAGCAGATCAAGCAGTTCAGCAGCCAGCGCCGCTCCCCGGATGAAAAACAGAGCGTGCTGAGCTACCCGCTGAAGTTCGCCAACGCGGCTGACCGCATTGTGGATTATCGCGGCGAGAAGCTGACTATCCCGGGCATCGCCAGCATGCTGCGTGGGCTACTTGAGCCGCGTACAGCCTCCGCGCTTTCAACCGCGAGCAAAGCGCCCAACGCCCCGTCACAAACAGCACTGGTCACGCCGAATTTCCCTCGGTTGGGTAACCCGTTGCTGGAACAAATGCTTGGCAGCGCTACAAACTCAGGAGAGCTGGCAACCGGTGCCGCGCTCACCCCACGCGCGGCGCGAGGTGCCAGTCGAATCCGGGTCGAGGCGGATGTGCGCAACAACGCAATCCTGATCTACGACTTGCCGGAGCGCCACGCGATGTACCGCGAGCTGATCACTCAGCTCGACGTCGCGCGCAAGCTGGTGGAGATCGACGCGATCATCCTGGATATCGAGCGCACACAGTTGCGTGAATTCGGGGTTAACTGGGGGTTTCAAAACAGCCGGTTCCGCGGCGGCGCGAACGTGGCGCCCGGCACCACCTCACAGCTGGCCATCGAAAGTCGCGACCGCTTCTTCGCCGATGTACGCGCCCTCGAAGCCAAAGGCCTGGCAACCATGGTCTCCAACCCGTCGGTGCTGACCCTGGAAAACCAGCCGGCGGTGATCGACTTCAACCGCACCCAGTTCCTCAAGGCCGGCGTCGAAAACGCGACCATTTTGCCCGTCACCGTCGGTACCAGCTTTCAGGTCGTGCCAAGGGTTATCACCAGCCGGGGCAGCCATCAGATTCACTTGGTGGTGGACATTGAAGACGGCAATTTCGATGAATCCAACCCCACGCTCGACGGCCTTGATGTGCGCCGGGGCAAGGTGAGCACCCAGGCAGTCATGGCAGAAAAACGCTCGTTGGTGGTCGGAGGGTTTCACGTGACAAACAACCGAGACAAGCAAAGCAAAGTGCCGCTGCTGGGGGATATTCCACTGCTGGGCAAGGCGTTGTTTTCCTCGACTGAACGGCAGAACAACCGCCGCGAACGTCTGTTCATTCTCACGCCACGGGTTATCGGCGATCAGGCCGACCCGTCACGTTATTTGCCCCAGGAAGACCAGGCCGAACTGCAGGCCGCGCTCAAACCATTGGCGCGCCGCCTCGCCCCTCACCAGCCTGAAATCAAGCGCAGCGATATCACCGGCACCCTGGCTCACCTGGTCAGCGGGCAAGTGCCCAAAGGCTTCGAGGCGGGACCGATGCCCCTGGGGCTGGACACCTTGTGCAGCACCCGCGACGTATTGGCACTCAACCCCGAACGCAGCCAGTGGTACACCGGCCCCCAGTTCAACGTGGCGGTGGTGGTGGTGCGCAATCAGATCAAACGCAACGTACGCATTGATGAAAAGGAATGCAGCAATTCGCAGACCCTGGCCGTCAGTGTCTGGCCCCGCGCCTGGCTCAAACCCGGCGAGGAAGCAGAAGTGTTTATCGCCATGCGCCCGGTCGTGAAGGATGAACACATCGGTGTATCGCGCCCTTCCCTCCTCACCCCAACCCAGAAGACCCGACCATGAAACACTCACTGTTGTGCGCCAGCCTGATCGGTGCCGTGCTGCTCCTCGCCGGCTGTACGCCCACCTGCAAAGGCGACTCCTGTTCACGCCCGCAATCGAGCAGCGACAAATTGGTAGTCTGGTGGCCGCCACAGATGCGCGTCGAAACCGGCCCGTCCGGCGAGCGCTCGGACTATCAAACGGTGTCGCTGGAGCGATGAGCACCCCCGATTTGCCTGGCGATACCTCTAATCGCCAGGCGTTTCTGGACGCTTTGGTGAACGGCGATGCCGTTCACCTGCCGCTTTGCCAGGGAATCAAACTGTGCGCCATGAAGGCAGGCACCCGCCCGGGGCTGAGCCTGATGGTTGCCCGCGAAGCCCTGCAGGCCGGGCAATTGCAGCGCGTACTGGAACGCCGTTTTGAGCAGGCCGTCGCGTTCGACGGCTGCTTTATTTACCTCGATGCCCGTGGCGCACTGGTGATCTGGCAGGCACTGCCCGAGGCGCGCACAGCCCTCGAACCAATGCTCAGCCGACTGCTGTCGCTGGCTAACCTTGATGCTCTGGATGGCCGGCTGGTTCGCTGATCAGCGTTGCTCAAGCTCAGGCAGTTCAAGGGTTTCACGCTTGGCGTCATCGTCCAGCTCGCGCAAGGTGCGGTAGATAAACGCTACGGCCTGCAACGTCTCGCGCGGGATACTCGCGCCCAACTTTTTCTCGTAGATCGTACGCGCCAACCACACACACTGGATGACCGGGACATCGGCGGCCTTCGCGCGCGCAATGAGTTTTCGCGCGTTGGCATCGGTGCCTTTTTCCACCAGCAGCGGCAGCGGGGTTTTCCCCGGTCGGTAGTACAGGGCGACGGCAAAGTGCGTCGGGTTGACCACCAGCATGTCGGCCTCCTCGAGCTTGGGCAACTTGACCTTCGGCTCTTCCTGGGCCAATTGCTGCGCAAGCTGGCGCCGCTGGCCTTTGACGTGTGGGTCGCCTTCCATGTCCTTGTATTCCTTGACCACCTCAACCTGGGTCATGCGCATGCGCTTGGCGAAGAAATACTTCTGCAAGGTCAGGTCAATCAGCGCCAGCACCAGCAATAGCCCCAGGCACGCATGCAGCAAATGACGAAACACGGCGATCAGCGCCAGGATGTAGCTTTGCAGATCGCTGTTGGCCAGGTTGATCAACGCGTTCAGTGACGGGCCGATAACCACGTACAAAATCAAGCCCAGGAGCGAGGCTTTGACGATGCCCATCAGCAAGTTCATCAGCGACTGCGGCGAGAACATTTGCTTGGCTTGATTGAGCGGGTTGAGACGCTTGAAATCCAGTTTCAGGGTCTCCGGTGCGAACAGCAAACCGAACTGCATCCAGCTGCTGATCAGCTTTACCGTAATCGCTACCCCGACCATCAACAGCGCGAACGAGAAGAAAATCAGCAAGGCGTCCGTCAGCACTTCTTCCAGGGCGCGCGCAAAGGGCTGGCCGAAGCGCGACAGCGGTAACAGCATCAATTGCTGAAAGCGTTGCAGGCTGGTTTCGGCGGTGAACAGCGCGATTTCACTGATGGCGGTCAGCACCAGCAATTTGCCGACGTCCTGGCTTTGCGCAACCTGGCCCTTCTTGCGTTGATCGCGCAGTTTTTTCGCACTGGCCGGGTGTTTCTTTTCTCCCGAATCACTCATGGCGCCGACACCTTGAACATCAAGCCAAGGGAATGTTTAAGGTCACCCAGTAGCACCATGCGCCCGACGATCAAGTCCTGCAGCAAGGCAAAATACAGAATCAAAATGCCGATGCCTGCCAGGCATTTCACCGGCGGTGCCAGTGTGCTCACCTGCAACTGCGGGCTGTAGAGGCCCAGCAAGGCGATACCGAATTCCAGCAACAGCAACACGGCGATAAAGGGCGCCGCGTAGAGCATCATGTGCGTGAAGGTATCGCTGAGCAATGCCACAAAGGTGCTGAACCCGTTGGCACCTACCACCGGAAACCAGGCAGTCGGCGGCCAGATCTGGTAGCTGTCCCAGATCACCTGGGTCAACGCTCCCAAGCCCAGGCTGACCATTAACAGGTAAATTGCCAGTTGCTTGAACAGGTGCCCGATTGGCGTGGCGTCAAGCCCGAGCGAGGGGTTGAGTTGGCCACCGGCCAGCGCGCCACGCTGGTTATCCAACAACGCCCCCACCGCCTCGAACATCCAGAACGGCATCGACAGCAACGTACCCAGTAAAAACCCCAGCGCCGCCTCCTTGAGCAGCAGCGCGGCCAGCATCAGCGCCGAGAGGTCAGTGCCCGCCAGCAGCGCGTTGATGCCTGGCGCAGGGATCAGCGCCATGACCATCACAATCGTGTGCCGGGGCATACCGCGGATATGCTGAAAACAGAACGCCGCCACCAGAAAAGCGCAGGGGTAGATCCGCGCCATGCCAATCAGCAGGCTGGGCAGGAACTCAAGATAAAGCAACACGGGCAGGCCCTCAGTTCAGTGCAGAGCGGGCGATCATGTCGAAGGTCAGGTTGATCAACTGGATAAGCTCCACGCCGATCCAGCGACCCGTCACCGCGAGGGTGATCCCCACCGCCACCAGCTTGATGCCAAACGGCAAGGTCTGGTCCTGGATCTGCATCAGGGCCTGCACCAGCGACGTCAGTACGCCGACGATCACCGCCACAATCAGCGGCGGCGCCGAGAGTACGACCACCAGCAACATGCCCTGCTTGAACAGCACGATCGGTTCCATAGAAGGCTCAGAGATAAGAAAGGAACAAGCTGTCGAGTAGCCGCGACCATCCGGAGACCATCACGAACAACAGCAATTTGAGCGGCAGAGAGATGGTCATGGGCGAGACCATTTGCATGCCCAGCGCCAGGAGCAGGTTGGAGACAATCAGGTCGATCACGATGAAGGGGATATAGATCAAAAAGCCGATCTCGAACCCCGCCTGCAACTGCGACAGTACAAACGCCGGAATCAGCAGGATCAGGTCTTCGCGCTGCACGTCCTGCGCCATCTGCGCCGGCCACATGCGCGCGGTGTTCTCCAGCAAATGCGTGAGGACATCCGGGTCGATGTTGCGCACCATGAAGGCCCGCAATGGCTTGATCGCCTCAAGCCCGGTTTGCTGGAGCGTCTGCACGTTGGCAAGGTTCAGCGGCGTGACCTTGACCACCTCGGCGATTTCATACCCCACCGGCGCCATGATAAACAGCGTCGCCGCCAGGGCGATGCCGTTGATGGCCATGCTCGGCGGCACTTGCTGCACGCCGATGGCGTTGCGCGTAATCATCAGCACAACCACGATCTTCAAAAATGCGGTGCACACGATCAGCAGCATCGGCATCAACGACAACGCCGCCAGAAACACCGCTAGAACGAGGGGATCTACCCCCTGAAAACTCATCGGGAAAACATCACGCGGGTTAACTGCAGGCCCAGTCGTCCGTCGACGTCCACCAGTTGCCCCTGGCCGATGGTCCGATCGCCGTAATACAAACCCGCCATGCCAGGGCCGTACCCGGAAATGCCCAGCACCGCACCCGGCGCCAGGTTGCGCAGCTCGCCGAGTGTGAGGTTGAGCGTGCCGCAACGCACCGTCAGCGCCATGCTCAATTCATCGAACGGCTCGTGGCCGAACACATCCTCCACGGGCTCATCGTCCGCCTGCCCAAGGTAGTGCGGTGCTGCAAAATCCTCTTCCACAAACGTGTCCTCGATAGAAACAAGGGTCAGGCTCAAAGGCCCGGATTCATCATCAATTTGCCCATGCAGGCGCTGCCTGCCGGCCTGTACATAACCATCGCCACTGGCTTGAAAAAAACTTTGCTCGAGCATCAGCACATCGCCCACCTGCAGGTGGCTCACCTGCTTGATGGGCAACTGTGAGTGGCCAAGCGTGACGGCAATCGCCACCTGAAACTGCGCGGGTAAGGGTTCGGCGATGGGCACCCACGGCCCCGCCTCGCACAAGGCGAGAAAGCTCTCGGGCGCCAGCCACAGATAGCCCACGACCCTGGACGCGCCCAGGGTCACCGACAGGCTGCAACCGAAGTCCGAAGGCCGATCGGTCGTGCGCAATCGCACGTAGCCCAACAGCGCGCGTATCTGAGTACTGAGGTGATGCTGGAACAACTCCCAGAACCAGGAGTCCGGATCGTTACCGGACTGGGCGAGCGTCACCGGGCACTCGCCGAGCAGGCTGAACAGCGGCCCCGGCTCGCCGAACGCCAACACGCCGCACGCGGTCTCGAAGCACAACGGCTTCGCGCCCACCGGGGCACGCCCCGGCTCAAGCAGCAGCTCACCCGTTTGCTGCGCGACCTCAAACGGCAGGCGCAAGCCACGCCCCAAACGGCGCCGTGCGGCCACCGCATCGCCCTTGACGCAAGGAAAATTCAACAATGAAACCATCATGCCGCGCCCGTGCTGGCGACGCTTAAATTGACCGGCATGCGCAAGCTCTGCGCGAGGCCCTCCTGGCAGCGTTGGCGCACACCACTGAGCCAGCGCGCGGTGGACTCTTCCTCCGCTGCAAGCTCGACGTTCCACGCCCCGCTCTCGCGACGAACAGAGGCGTTGATCCGCCCCAGGCGAGGCAAGTACAACACCGCGACCAGCGGCCACTGCGATGCGCCCAGCACCCGTGGCGCCAGCTGTTCGGTCAACGCCTCGACCATCAAGGCATCGGCTGAGGGTTTGCGTCGTGCAAGGGTTGCCCCGTGGCCGCTGCCGCCCCCACGGTCGTCGAACAGTTGGGAGAACAGCCGTCTTTGCTCCCAGGGCACTGCGGCCAGCATTTGCGACTCGCTGTCATCCTTGGCATCGCGGGAGCGCAGGCGTTTGGGCGAACGGGTGGAGACCTTTGTCATGTCGGCTCCTGAGCCAGCAGATTGGATAATTCATGGAGTTTTTCGACTTGACGCAGGCACAGGGTCACCTGCTTCTGGGCACTGCCAATTTCAGTTTCCTGCTGTTCTCGCCGGTCTTGCAGCTCATGCAATTGGCCTTCTTCGCGCTGGGTGCTGGCAGACAACGTCTGCTCCTGCGCACTCCAGGATTTCAGCGCTTTAAAGGTCAGTACCTGGCCCTGGTGTTCGTTGAGCAATTGCGCGCTTTGCTCTGCCTCGTCCCGCCGGGTCTGTTCAAGCGTGTCCTGCGCCTGCCGGATACTGGCGAGCAAGGCTTGCTGGGTTCGTTTTGCCTCACGCAATGCGCGTTCGGCGCGGTCAGCGCGGTGCCTGCGCAGGCGTCGCAGAGTCTCGATATCATCGAGCTGCAGATCAGAATGGGACATACGCCGTCAGCTCCGTCAGTTGCTGCAGGGTGGCCTCGATGGTTGTTGGCTCGCGCAAGTCCTGGCGCAAAAAACCATCGACCGCCTGACGGCTGTCCACGGCCATGTCGGTCAAGGCATCGCTGCCCGGCTGGTACTCGCCCAATTTGAGCATCAGCTCAATCTGCTGGTAGGCCGACAGCAACCGCCGCAACCCCGTGCCGGCGCTGATATGCTCGGGCTCGGCGACGTTGCTCAATATGCGGGAGAGGCTGGCCAACACATCAACGGCCGGATAATGGCCACGCTCGGCCAGCTTGCGGGACAGCACGATATGGCCGTCGAGCAACGAACGAACTTCATCCGCTACCGGGTCATTCATGGAGTCCTGCTCGATCAGCACGGTGTAGATCGCGGTGATCACGCCGTCACGGGTCAGCCCGGCACGTTCCACCAGACGCGGTAACAGGCTGTAGACCGACGGTGGCAAACCACCGCGGCCCAGAGGTTCGCCGGCGGCCAGGCCGATTTCGCGCTGGGCCCGGGCAAAACGCGTCAGCGAGTCGATCAGCAGCAGTACCCGCTTGCCCTTGCGCCGAAACCCCTCGGCCAGCGCCGTCGCGGTAAAGGCCGCTCGGGCGCGCTCCATGCTGGAGCGGTCGGAGGTGGCGCAGACCAACACGGCTTTGGCGCGCAACTGATCGTCCAGCTCGTGGTCGAGAAACTCACGCAGCTCACGGCCCCGCTCGCCGATGAGGCCGAACACAATCACATCGCACTCAACGTTACGCGCGATCTCTGCGAGCAAGGTCGTCTTGCCGCACCCGGCGCCCGCAAACAGGCCGACACGCTGACCTTCGCCCAAGGTCAGCAGGCCATCGATCGAGCGCACGCCAGTAGCCAGCGCGCGGTTGATCCGTGGACGCTCCGTGGGCAACGGCGCCTCGCATAACACCGGGCTGGCATCAGCGCTGTCGGTTTCGACAAACGCACTGGGGCCATCGCCCGTAATCGGCCGGCCAAAACCATCCAATACCTGGCCCAACAGGTCATCACCGACTCTCACCCGATGCGGTACGCCGAGGCGCTCCACGCTGGCGCCCACGCGCACGCCTTCCAGGTTGCCCAAGGCACTGAGCAGCGCATCCTGCTGATCGAAACCAATAATCTCGGCGAGCATGCTGTCGCCAGGGGATTTCTCGACCCGGCACAAATCGCCAATACGCGCCTCGGGCAACCGGCATTGCAACAGCATGCCGCTGACGCGCTGAATGCGGCCGCGCTGGGTAATCGGCGCAAAACGCGTCAATGCCAGCGACTGTTGCTGCTGCCAGGCTTGCAGGCGTTCTTGCAGGTTATCGTTCACCAGCGCACCTCATAGCGTTGTGCCCCATCGAAGACCACCTTGTTGTTGTCGATCTGCAGCAAGCGCAGGCCGTCTACTTCATCACCGACAAACAGCCGATCGCCGGTCTCGAGGACCACGTGGCCATTCGGTCCGCCGACGATCTGCGAAATCTTGAAGGGCAGCGTGCCGTCGCTGACCCGCACACGGCTGAGCACCGGCACCACCGTTTCAAACTGCTCGCCGAAGCGGCTGAGCATGCGTGTCACCAACTCGACGTCGTCCTGGGGCACTTCGCCGTCCAGCACGATCTGGCCGTTGATCACCAGCAAGCTGACGCGCTGGCCCAACTCGCGCTCACTGAGCATTTTCAGCAGTTGCTGGCGTACCTCGAAGGGTGAGCCCAACTCGCGTTTCTGGTCCGCCGCCGGCATCAGTGACGCCTGCGCTTCGCGCTCGCCCGTGGAGGCGACGCCCAATGCCACGATGATCACCGCGCACACCAGCACCAGGCTGATCAAATGCTTTTGCCGCGAGGGCGAAATGGATGACAGCGTCAACGCCAGAGGTGCCGCGTTATCCGGGGCTGACGGCGCCGGTTGCGGCGCTGGCGCCTGGGGCCAGGGATGGTCGGCCAGCGTGACGCACAGGCGCACGGCGCCAATCGAAAAAACCGTGTTGAGCGCAAGGTCGGTGATCTGCGCCAGGATCAGGCCATCCGCGCCCTGAATCAGCCCCGCCTCGGCCTGGACCGACCAGCACGCATGCATGAGCCGCAGCCGCGCATGGTGCTCGGCAATTCCGCCGTCGTTGAGCAAAAGGTCGGCATCGGCATGGGCACCGATACTCCATTGTTCACCGAACAACGGCAGCGCAGCGCCTTGATGCAAACCACTCAATACCCGTAGCTCATACATCATCGAGCCCACCCTCGCGCATGCCACAGGGACTGACTCATGCCACCGCCCCGCGCATCAGCTCGTCTTGACTGAGGTCAAAACGGCCGAGCACTTTGACCTTGGAGGTGTTGCCCAACTCGGCAAATGACAGCACCGGCACATGGTTGAATTCTTCGAGCAACAAGGTACGCAGGGGGCTGCGCAGATCCTGGGCAACCAACATCACGCTCTTGGTCTTCGCGCGCAGGGTAAAGGCTTGGTTGAGCAAGCTGATCAGCGCCGCGCTGCTGTCGTTGTCGAGCGCAAAAAACACGCCTGTCTGGGTCTGACGCAGCGCCTCACGCAGGATATTTTCGGTCTGCGGCGCCAGCAGCCAGGCGTGCAGGCCGTCGGCCTCGCTGTACTGATGAAAGATCTGCGACTTGAGGGCGATGCGCGCGTAGTCGGCCAAGGCATCGGGCTCACGCTCGTGTTGGCCATACTCGATCAACGACTCGACAATCAGCCGCACCGCACGCAGCGGCACACCTTCACTGGCCAGGCGCTGCAACACCGCCGAAAAGCGCGAGAGCGGCATGATGCGTTGCAGCTCCTGAACCAGCTCCGACTGGTTGTGTTCCAGCCAACCGAGGATCGACTTGCTCTCCTGGATGCCGAGAAACTGCGGCCCGCTGAGCATCATCGAATGGGTCATGCGCTCAACCACCAGACTCAACGCGCTGAAACGCTCAAGGTCCGGGTCGTCAAGCAGCGGATCATCGACGGGCAACCACACCCAGTCCTGCTCTTCACGCTCGGGCAAGCCCGGTACACCGTGTGCCGGGTCCTTGAGCGCCGAACGCGCCACGGCCACCTGGTGACCTTGGGTGGCTTTGACCATCGGCACTTCGTGCACACAAAAACGCATTTCGTCGTCGGCCAACGAAGCGTCGAACTCGACTTCAAACGGCGGCAGCGTCAAGCCGATTCTGGCGACGATGCCGTTACGCGCCTTGCGGATCTCGTGCATGAGTTCCACCACCACGTCAGTGCCACGTAACGAGGGAGGAAACTGCAAGAGATAGGGCCGGGAAGGATCGAACCCCCGCAAGTCAACGAAACCGTTTTCTTCCGGCGCCATCTCGATGGTTTCCGCCTCCTTGGCGCGCTCCTCGCGCTGGCGTTGGCGCATAAGGTAAAAACCCAGGGAACCGGTGATCGCTGCAATCAGGATGAACACCGTGGTGGGCATGCCAGGCAACGCCGCAAACGCGAGCATCCCCACCGACGCAATCATCCAGCTCTTGGGTTCGCTGGTCATCTGCCGGGCAATTTCGGCGCCCATGTTGCTGACGCCTTTGCGACCATCCGGCGCCACGCGGGTGATGATCATGCCGGCCGTCAGGGAGATCAGCAGCGCGGGAATCTGCGCAATCAAACCGTCGCCAATGGTCAGCACCGAGTACAACGCCATCGAGTCGGCGGCGCTCATGCCATGCTGAAACATACCGGTGGAAAAGCCGCCCAGCAGGTTGATCACCACGATCACCAAACCGGCAACCGCGTCGCCTTTGACGAACTTCATGGCGCCGTCCATGGCCCCGAACAACTGGCTCTCACGGGACAACTGGTCACGCTTGTCGCGCGCCTGGATGCCGTCGATCAAACCGGCGCGCAAGTCGCTGTCGATGGACATCTGCTTGCCGGGCATCGCGTCGAGGCTGAAGCGCGCCGCCACTTCCGCGACGCGTTCGGAACCCTTGGTGATCACCAGGAAGTTCACCAACGTCAGGATCATAAAGATCACCAACCCCACCGCCAGGTTGCCGCCCACCACAAAATTGCCGAACGCCTCGACGATATCGCCAGCATCCTGCTCCAGCAGAATGAGGCGCGTGGTGGCAATCGACAACGCCAGGCGAAACATCGTGGTCAACAGCAAAATCGAGGGGAACGAAGAAAACGCCAACGGCCCAGGCAGGTACAGCGCCAGCACAATCAACAGGCAGGAAATACAGATATTGAGCGCGATCAGGATGTCCACCAGCCAGGTGGGCAACGGCACGATAAAAATAAACACAATGGCCAACACCACCACCGCACCGAGTACTTCGGCGCGCTGGGCGGCCAATAGCAGCCAGCGGTTGAGGGTCGCCAGGACAGTCACGCGATCACCCTCGGCTCACTGCCAAACCGGGCGTGGCCTTTCTCCAGCAGGGTGAACTCGTCCATCACCAGCAAAAAATTATGCAGGCCTTCCTGACGCCCGCGGGTATCGCGCCACAGCGCCATCGGCAAGCTTTTGATCACGGGGTAAATCGCATTCAGTGACGCCAATGGGTTCGCCGCCTCCTCACCGACCAACTCTGCGGCCAGCCGCTCCACTTCGGAGGTATCAATGCCGTTGCCGGCGTATCCCAACAGGCGCTGTAACAGCACGACCGCGTCGTGCTCTACCTTCAAGCGCTCGATCAACCCATGGCAACTCGACAAAACACCCCCGAGTTGACCGCAGCTTTGCAGCCCCAGCAGCAGCGTGCGCAACTTGGCCGTCGGGATGGACGAGGCCAGGGCGGCCACATCGTCCGCCAGGGCCCGGCGCATTACGTTGAGCCCATCAGAGAAACGATCACCGCCGTACATGCCCAACAGCGCCTGCATCATGCTCGACAACGATTGGCGCACCACCACATTGGCGTAATACAGCGCGCGTACCGCCTGACGTTCCTGGGGGTCACCACTGGCGGCTTGCAGCGTCATGGCGATATTCAGGCCCGCCTGGATTTCGCGCTTGTGGCGCAGTTCCAGCCTGGTCAATGCATCACGTGCCAGTGCGGCTTCCGTCTTGCGCATTTCAGCTTCCGCCTGCGCCGTGATCTGTCGCAGCACCACGTAAGTACGCGCCGGATCGCCGCCCGTGAGCTTCAACAAATCCTCGACACTGGGCTGCTTTTTCAGCGCCTGCCGGGCTTGCTGAGTGATGGAGGCCAGGCTCGCCTGAGCGGGATGGCCCAACTGATCATAGAGTTGCGCGAGCTGCTCGGTCGGGGTCACCAGAACCCCCATCGAGCGTTGATTCAAGGTTTTGCTGGTGAACGCCACTTCCCGGCTGAACGCGCTGGCGAGCTCATCCAGACCCGGCGCGGCAACCTGAGCGCGAACCTGGGCGACCTTTTCAGAGGCAGGCTGCTCCAGGCGCTGGATTTTGTGCAGATCGTGGTTGGATTCGACTTTCATGGGCGTGCCGGGACAGGAAGTTTGTGTCCCTATGTGGCAGGCGTTTGCCGAACGGTTCCATCAGGACTATCGCCATCGCGCGTTGTGAAAATACCCGCACAGAACCGTCGAAGGTTTTGCAAATAGCTGCGCAAAAACACTCTGTTTCAAGATATATATTTATGTAATTCAATTGCTTGCACGATTTTTCCGCTTGGCACAGCCGGTGCAAAAGGGGTTCTCGTCGAAACCCATTCGACAGCGTCTACCCTGAGGAAAACATCGTGAATATCCCCATTGAAGCTTTAGCGCACCTTGTTGGCAGCTCGCCTCAATTCATGCTCCAACTGACGGACGAACAGCAGAAAAAACTTCGCCGTTTTATTCATAAACGCGTACTCAACCCCGAAGATGCGGATGACATCCTGCAACTCACCTACCTGGAGGCCTGGCGCAACCGCGAGCGTTTCGGTGGCCAAGCCACCCTCAGCACGTGGATGTGCGGCATCGCACAGAACCTGATCCGCAACCACTTCCGGCGCATGTACGCCAAACCGATTCACTGCGAATTCGACGAATCGCTGTGGCACGGCCAGGAAGACAACAAAAACCTGGATTGGGAATTCGAGGTCAACCGCCGGCTGGAGAAAACCCTCAGCGCGATCGACCACTTGCCCGCAGAAATGCGCAAGACGCTGTACGCCTCGCTGGAAACAGATGGCAGCTACCAGGACACTGCCGACGTGTTGGACATTCCGATCGGCACCGTTCGCTCACGCCTGTCGCGCGCACGCGAACAACTGAAACGCGTCACGCACACCCCGTCACAACCGTAAGGCCGCCGAGAGGCAACTGTTGGGTGGCAGGGATATCTGCCCAACTGAATTGGCCTTTTTTGTATGCTTGAAGAAAAGCCCGGCCCGCAGGGTAAGTCCCTTTCACTTGAAGGACGTTTCCTGAAGAATATTTTGGGGTTGTTTGCGCTTAGTCGGCTCATTAACCTACCTCCCGCCACCTGCAAGTGGCCTGGTTTAGCAGCCAGAAATCAATAGGTGAAAACTTCGTTCAATCAGACAGGAGTTACACCATGAGCAAATCCTTTACCGATGCACCCACAAACTGCCTTATCGTCAATGAAGACCTCAGCTTCGAAGACGCTCAACTCTACGTCTCCCATCTGATCCAAAGCGCAGCTGCGACTGCTCTGGACTGCGGTGACAACCTTCCACCCCACGATCGCGCCAAGATCCACGCCGTGTGGCACTTGCTGGAAATGGCCAAAACCGTGATCGACCGCATGATAGATTGTCTGCCGCAGCCCAATAACGCGATCTAGAACGCGCCGCAAACCCAATGTGGGAGCGGGCTTGCCCGCGATAGCGCCGTGTCTGCCAGCACACCTGCCAACCGACCCACCGCCATCGCGGGCAAGCCCGCTCCCACATTAGATCTTCACGGATCGAACATTGCCGCCCGTCGCCGTTTAGCCGGTTTTTCGTTAAACAGTTGAAAGCGTAGAAAAAATCTCAATAAAAGTGCTTGACGCATTCCCGTTCTACGCGAATAATGCGCGCCACTTGGCTACATAGCTCAGTTGGTTAGAGCATAGCATTCATAATGCTGGGGTCCGGGGTTCAAGTCCCTGTGTAGCCACCAAGTACTAAAAACGGCTTACCGAAAGGTAAGCCGTTTTTTTATGCCTCGAGAAAAGTGCTGAGGCATACTCGCCCCCAACGGTGCGACACTGGCAGTTAGTCGAGACAACGGTTTTTGGGCATCTGGCGGCTGCTTGGCCAACGTGCTTATCGACGGAAAAAAGGTCGCCCGCATCGACACCGGTGAAATTGTGAAATTCAAGGTCAGGCCAGGTCGGCACATCGTTGGCATCGCCGGCAATGACGAAGGCGACGGCCTCTGTGCAATGCAGATCGGACAGCCCGTAAAGGAAACGGCAGCCGAGATCAGCTCAGGAAAAACCCAAAAATTCAGGATCTCGGGTACTCAGAATGGAACGGACATTCGCCCAAGCTCCATGTAGCTGACTGGTCGAAACAGACGATATGGTCTCATTCAGACCAAATCGTTTGTTTCGGCACCTCGCTGGTAACCACCAAAAGTAACCACGCTGCTTCATCGTAATCCGTTAGCAACCACATGCATTCAGAGGCAAAACATGGAAGCTCAAGCCTATCTTCGAGAGCTGAACACCCAGCTCACCTATTTGTTTGCCTATGTGCGCAAAATCAATGAAATCGACACCGCCGCAGGTCTTTTCGGCGAGTTCCGAGGAATGCAGGATGCTGGCTGGAGTACTGTCGCCACTGCCCACGAGGTTTTCCATGAGCTGAAAGTCCTCGGGTCAAAGGGGGAGCCATTGACCCGTGCCGAGCTTCGCCAAGTGCTATGCCTATACGCCCATCTTGCAGAAGCCGGCGGCGTATACGAGGGGTTGCTGAACACCATGCGTATTACGCAATTGAAGCCTTACAATCTCTGGCCGTTCCAAGACCTCGTGCGAGTTCGCAAGGAACCGAGAGCAGTGATAGGCCCCAATGCCAATAGAATGTTTCGACGCTTAGCAGAGGTCGCCACCGAAATCGGAATGATCGGCCTCGCGCGGCTTTTGGAGATCACTTTCCGTGACGACATCAGAAACGCAATTGCGCATGCGGATTACATTTTGGCTCAAGAAGGTCTGCGAGTAAGGCGAAGAAACGGTGGCAATCCGATACTCGTGTCTAATGCCGAGATAGAAGTCGCATTCCAGATTGCGATGTTTTTCTTTGAGCTCCTACAGGCATTCCAGCAGAAAACGGCAGAATCATTTCTCCCCGCTCGAACCATCATAGGTAGATTTAGCGACAACCCGCCTATGCCGTGGCGAATCGAATTGACGGAGGATGGGAGGTTTTCAGTATCTAGTAACGCGCCTGGCCAACAAGTGGATGCAGCCTACGAGCGACAGAAACGGATCAACGACCACCTTGGCGGGAGGATGGTGACGGCTTATGCCAGCCCCGGCATGGATGCTCCACCCGCACTCATTTCAGATGTGATCCAGACAGGTTTTGAGATTTCAACAGTCGGCCTTGAAAGCGTGGAACAGTTCGCCGCACTCATTTCGGAGGTAGAAGAGAATGGACTGTGGGACCAGGCCCCCGTTCCAGAGAACAACGACAACGCCCTTCTCATGGTTACACCTTTCGGATTTCGACGGATTGCCAACGGAGCAGAATTCAAAGCCTGGCTTCCGACTGTCGACGAGGTCGTCATCGCATGATTTGAGCCGCTCTTCTCCTGTAATGTCGATCAAGAGCGCCACGGTGCCCGTTACCTTAACCACTTAGCGACGGGCCATAGACCAGAGGTAGCCAGTTCTTTGCACCTGGTGCGCTCAAGCATTCGCCACGGTCCGATGTCAGCTTTTGCCAGGTTCTGATGCGCGCTCGATGACAGGTTTTAGAGCTTGCAGAACGATCAGCTTTACTGTGTCCTGTCATTTGGCTCCTCTCTCCGCCTAGTGCCATCTGATACGCAATACTGGTCAACTCAAAGGTCTAGCTTCAAGGAGCATCTGATGAAAAGAAGCGCGATGGAATATGCTTTTTGCGCAATCTGGGCTAGATATCAAAAATCAAACCAAGAAAGCGTCACTCTTGAACAACTAAAATCCTGGGCTATGGACAAAGGACTTTGTGTTACTGGAATAGAGCGCAAGGAGATTGGCGCTTTCAACAAAACAGACTGCATAGTTATCCATACAAAAGAAGGAAGCGCATGCCTGCCTATAACAACTGATAAAAGTATAGAAACCTGGCAAGAGAGGCACGACCATTCCAACCAGATAGCAGAAGAATGGAAGAAACTGGAGTGGTTCTCACCCTTCTGGGTTAGCGGAGGAGACGCACGAAAAATACTTCAAGACGCGAAGCTTAGATCTGCATCCGAAGCCATCGAGATGTTTAATTATCACACTTCCACAATCTATACACTTTCGTTTGAAGCTGTATGTATAGAGCAAATAATGGGGAACGCGAAATGCTTAATAGATATCCGCCCGCTAGCCAGAGAAGCATATTTGGCATTTTACGCAGGCTATAAATCAGCGAGTATAGCGGCACTTATACCGGCCATCGAGGGAGCAATAACTCGAATACTCCCCAAAGAGATGCAATCCTTAGCGACCTTGGAAAAGGTAAATCGAGTGGTAGAGGGGGCCATCCAGCATGCCGCAGAGCTTCACTATGAAGGTATGTGGACGCCTACCGGCTATAAAAGCGTCGATTATCTGTTCTGTATGGACGAACGAGTATTTGCATTTGAAACTTTTCGACGATGGCTGCAAGACTCATTCTTCAAAAGTACCGACGAATACACAGGTGCCGCAAATTTAAACAGACATTTATTCGCCCACGGACTTTCCCCTGAATGGCAGAGAGCCAATTTGGCACGATTAATCGTCGCGATATCCACTATCGGTCTTATTGAGTCATGGTATTGTCGAGACAACTCGGTTTCTCTTTTTTTTCCAGCACCAGATAAAGACAGCGAACTGCTATGGCAACAGGCCATTCTGCACGGATCGGCCCAAATGGTAATAAAACTTATGGAGGAAAAACACTACCACGAAAGTGGAAAAGTGGTACCCGTCGTTCCAACCGATGACGGGACTACCCTCCGAAAGTCGTTGCTTATGAAGGATTGCATTGACGACTTAGTAAGACCCCTAAGAAGCGCAGGATGGGCGGTAGAGTTTACAGAAGACTCAAGCGATATATACGTAAAACTATTGGCAAAAAGCGACACAGGCTCGCTAAGCGTTGCACTACTCTACAGTTGTGCCAGTGATAACTGTTTGTACAAAGACCTGGAAAAAGATTGCGATGTAATCTTGTATAGAGGTGCTCCGTACCATCAAGAGCAATTTGCTAGGGGGGTGAAGGTCCACGTAGGACCAGTCGCGGGTTGGCAACCTCCTCTAGCAGCCAGTTATGAGAAGCCTTGAGTGGCGGCTTACAAATCGACGGTATCCACCGTCTAGGCATATCCAAGCCGGATGCCCCGAGCAGGAACCAGATACTACGGCGCGTGATTTAGTGCACGCCCATCGCGCACCTGGTGCAAACGCGCGGCCACGCTCAGTTGTCGCTTCACCTGAAAAAGTTGACGACGAACAAAATGTAAGCGCTCCACAAACCTCACATTCAAAGCGCTTAGCTGATGTTGGATGCTGTGCTTCCGATTCCCTAAGGGGCCCGTTCATCATGATGCGACCCGACGCTAAAGTCGAAAAAGTGTATCTATACCCCCAAGCCTGTCGACTTCCGAAAAACGATCGACAGCTTGGCTGCGCTGGTCGAGCTGGATATTAAAGTCGCAGTATTCGACCCCGTGCTTTTCGTTTTCCTCAACAAGCCGCGTAACCGAGTGAAAATTTTATATTGGGAGCGCAACGGCTTCTGTCTTTGGCTCAAACGTCTCAAGTCCGAACGATACGGTCGAGCGCCTAGGGTGCTGGGCGCATGCTCGTCGCAAGTTCGTGGAAGCACAAAAAGTGCAACCCAAAGGCAAGACGGGGCGCGCAGATATAGCCTTGAAACTGATCAGCAAGTTGTACGGTATCGAGATCGCTTACAAGGAGATAAGCGACGAGGTACGTAAAAAATCTCGTCAGGACTTGAGCTGCCACGTAATGGGGCAACTCAAAGAGTGGTTGCGCAAAACACTGCCCTATTTGACTACACAGAATGCACTTGGCAAAGCAGTTACCTATCTGGCAAACAACTGGGAAAAGCTTGAGCGGTACGTCGAGGAAGGTTACCTGCCGATTGATAACAACGCCGCTGAACGAGCCATCCGCCCCTTCGTGATCGGAAGAAAGAACTGGCTGTTCAGCGACACGCCCAGAGGCGCCAAGGCAAGCGCTCAACTTTATAGCTTGGTCGAGACAGCCAAAGCCAATGGCCAAGAGCCCTATGCGTGGCTGCGCCACGTACTGGAGCGCATGCCAATGGCGACCTTTGTAGAAGATTATGAAGCCCTGTTGCCGTGGAACTGCTCGCAGGCATCGCCTAGATAGGCGCGTTACTCATCTTGAAGTCGGTGGGGTTTATGGAGCGCTTACAAACGAAAGGTGGAAATCAGAAGGTGCTAAAAGAATGGAAAATCAAGCACGGAGCTACCGAAGTTGAAAGCTGGCTCAAATCTTAAGTCGTTATGCAAAAGACCTCAAAGAGGCCTTTTATTATCTTTGCCACGTATGGCAAGTTATTTCTCTGCGGCGAACCATTTAACCATCACAAAAGCCCGCTTAAATCTAACGCGAACTCAAGTTCATAATCCTCGACTGGGGATAGGACCGCGCCAATTCTCCAGGAATATAATCTGCTACCTCACGCATAACGAAAACCAACCTACTTTCATCGTTATCTAATGCAGGAAGTATCGTATGCAGCCAATAGAGATCACTGGTAGAAAAGTATCTCGGCAAAGTCACATAAATATGAGAGCAAGATTCAAAGATCTCCAAGTTAAAGTTTGGACTTTCCTCCATACCATATCTCAGCTCAATTGTACACGGAGTTACCTGAGCCAGTTCATCCGCGTCAACAAGTAAAGAGAAAGTGGAAAAATTATGATCACCTACACGACGGACTACCGACACAACTTCGTTACTATATTTCTCCAACAGCTTTTTCTTCGACGCTGCTCCACCCCTAGCTCTATTACTGTTCAGCAACTCAAGATGATCAAATTTGTCTCCATCGTCTATAAGCACTATTTGCTTTGCGCTAACTTCAATTTTGACCTCTGTTGCGCCGCCGTGCTTGAATGCGTTCCGAGTTCGCTCTATGAGATAATCTCTAACATAGCCGATGAGATTTTCACCCCAAATTGCACTTGCACATGAATCTCTGAGCGCATCACCTATTAAAGCATTTTCAGATCCATTAGCTGTTGCAATCTTGATCATATGTTTTGGCAACCCGATATGAAGTAGCCGCCGACTATCTTTTGACAACGCCCGCCCTAACTCCTGCTCAATCTGCGCTTTTCTTTCTGCGACTTCTTTCCACTTAAAAAGGAGTTCTGACGTGAATCTGCACTCATCATTATCTATCTGCTTGCCGTGCTTAAAGCACATCCATATCCCGTTCTTTACGTTTCGCCTCTCTTCTTGGCTCATCTTATAATCGTATCTTTTAGCCCCTTTACCAGGGGCTGCTGCATAAATATGACATGCCATACCCGTAGAATCGATGGCCTCGTCGGACTCATCGCTAGGACCAGATGTAGGGGCATCGCATGCTGGAAAGGAACATTTATTTCCCGATCTACTGCAGAGTACTCTCTTAGTTGAAACCAAAAACTCATCTCTATTTGACATAGCATCTAGACCTAATAATTTATTTATGAATCGCTACACTCTTCAGTAAGAACAGAAAGTGTACCCTGCGTGTTCCTAGGAGACCTGTCGGGTGGCTGGGCGATATTGGGGATGACGATCGATTTGGTACGAGAATAAAGCTTTTTTAATTGCTACAACCTCCAATAACCCTAGGGATATTAGCTATCAAAATATCGGCCTACCAGAGCTTTTGGATCTGCCCCTCCTGACAGAGGCCCTTCGTCCCGATAATTCTCACTAGAGGCCGGCGGTGGCAGACCAACACCTGCCGCGCACTCCACTAGCCAAGCGTCATACAAGCTGGGCTAGTAACACGATCATGGAACGTCAGAATCGACTGATGCTAATTGTAGATTTCTGAATGAATGCAGCCACTTAGAGACCATCGTTACAACCTTTGCAGGCGAGTCGGTCCCCCGACGCCCCATAAGCACTGATTCCCTCGGCGGAGGTCAAGAACAGCCTCCACCAGATGCATGGGCCCACCAGAGTTCACATCGTAACGGGCTGGGAAACCCGGATCTTTTTAGCGGGAGCATTTCAAGTATAGGGCCAGTTGAACCAATGAATTACATGTTCACCTGTGCATCTGCACTAAGCGGCGACAGACCCGAGGTTGTCATTACCGGTACGATAACAATTTCCCTTTTCTCAAGATCCTTTCAATTTCAACGATTGAAATTTCAGTAACTTCCGGCACCTCCCACTAACTCGATCCCGCGGGTTTTCATGCCCCGTATACTCAGGATATCGACAGGGTCCCCAGCACCTTTTTCTGCCGCCCACCCGAGATCTCAGATGAGTAACCTTCAGAAGCTGATCGTAAATGCCCGAGCCGGCTTGGCTCTCCACGAAAAAATCTCTGATGACGACTGGCAGGCAATCGCTAGGCAATGCGGTGCCGCTGAAGTCGAAGAAATCGAACAGCGTATCGTCAGTTTACGAGCTGAGTTAGAGACGGTTGAGGAGTGGGACGGGGATACGCTAGATGAGATACACGTCGCGATTTACCGCTTCACCCAATTATTGAGGTTAGCGAAATCACGTTCTCCCAGCGGGTTTTAGACCTCTGAAGCAAACACCCGGCGGATTGGCTTAGCATCGAGTGATCGAGCTACCAACCTGGAGCTCGTCGCTGCTAGGGAAAGTGATATGGATATGGTTGCTGTTCGATCTGATGCAATGACCTCTGTTGGCTACGATGCTGCCACCAAGAGAATGAGAATCCGTTTTCAGCAAGGACACTCCTACGACTTCTGTAACGTTCCCCCGACGATCCACCAAGGGTTGATGTCAGCTAGCTCAAAGGGTTCTTACTACAATCGGTACATTCGTGATCGCTACCAGTGCTGAGGGCATGGTTGAGAGGTAGCAAGGAGGAGCATGTATTCCCACATGTATGCCTAACTCACAACACACCAACAAAACCTATATATAACAGCACTATACAGACCCAGTTCAAATGACTGTGTACACCAAGTACTAAAAACGGCTTACCGAAAGGTAGGCCGTTTTTTTATGCCTCGAGAAAAGTGCTGAGGCATACTCGCCCCCAACCACAAGGAGGCGATACGTGAACCCTCACTTCCCCACCCAAGGCATCGCCACCCCGCGACTGACACTTCAAGCCGCCGACCCGTCCCACGCTCGCGCTTTGCAAGCGTACCTGGTGCAAAACCGTGTTTTCCTGCAACCCTGGGAACCGACGCGCGGTGGTGATTTCTTCGAACTTGACGCCATCATCCTGCGCCTTGAAACCATGGCCGAGAAAACCGCCAACGGCGATGCCTTGCATCTGCTGATACTGCGCGACGACCACATCATTGGCACCTGCAACTTCAGCAACATCGTGCGCGGCGCATTCCAGGCCTGCCACTTGGGTTATGCGCTCTGCGAGTCGGCTCAGGGCCAGGGGTTGATGCACAAAGCGCTGACGACTGCGATTGCGCATGTGTTCGAGAATATGAAACTGCATCGCATCATGGCCAACTACCGACCAGAAAATACCCGCAGTGAACGACTGCTGACGCGGTTGGGGTTTGAGCGAGAGGGCGAAGCGCGGGCGTATCTCAAAATTAATGGTGTGTGGGCGGACCACGTGCTGACGTCGCTGATCAATCCGGGACACCCTGACGCATGAGCCTCGAGGTGTTCGCCATTATCCTGCTCGGCGCGCTGCTTCACGCCACCTGGAACGCGGTGGTCAAAGGCGGCAGCGACAAGCTGCTCACCACCTGCACCATCACCTGCGTCGCATCGTTGATTGCCCTGGCAACGCTTCCGTTTCTTGAACTTCCGGCGAAACAGAGCTGGCCGTTCATCGGTGCGTCGGTGGTGCTTCAGGTGGTGTATTTCGTGCTGGTTGCCTCGACGTACCGCATTGCCGACATGAGCCAAACCTACCCGATCATGCGCGGCACCGCGCCTTTGCTGGTGGCGGCGGTCAGCGTATGTCTTTTGTCGGAGAGCTTGTCGGCGTTCGCATGGCTGGGTATTGCGGTGATCTCTCTGGGCATCTTGAGCATGGCCGTGGGCCCTTCGGCGGGGCAGAGAAAAGGCGTGATCCTGGCATTGATCAACGCGGGCGTAATTGCGGGCTACACCCTTATCGACGGCTTGGGCGTACGTAAATCCGGCGCGCTGGCGGCCTACACACTGTGGATTTTTCTGCTGACGGGTCTCCCGCTTGCGGCATGGGCGTTAACGACTCGGCGCGCGGTGTTCTGCGATTACGTCACGCGCAACTGGCGGCTGGGCGTCGTCGGCGGCGCTGGGACGATCGCTTCGTATGGCCTGGCGCTGTGGGCCATGACGGCGGCGCCCATCGCCACAGTGTCTGCGCTCAGGGAAACCTCCATCCTGTTTGGCGTGTTGATCTCGGCGCTGGTGCTTAAAGAACACCTGACGCGGGTGCGGGTCGTCGCCGCGTGCATCATCGCCGCCGGGGCGATGCTGCTGCGACTGGGCTGACCGCGCGAGGTTCATGCGCCCAATAAAAGCACCCATCTGTACTTTGACGCTCCACCGAACCCACTGTTAGTGTCCAGCCTCCCCCACACGGAGTGCCTCACGGTGAAACTGGATATCTACCAAGTCGACGCTTTCAGCAAGCACGCGTTCGGTGGCAACCCCGCCGCCGTGGTTCCGCTCACCGAGTGGCTGACCGATGCGCAGTTGCAAAACATCGCCGCTGAAAACAACCTCTCGGAAACCGCGTACTTCGTGCCCCGTGGCGATGGTTACGAGTTGCGCTGGTTCACACCCGACGTCGAAGTGGACCTGTGTGGACATGCCACGTTGGCGGCGGCGTGGGTGCTGATTCACATGTTGCCTGGCGCGCCTGACGTATTGCGCTTTGCCACCCGCAGCGGCGAGCTTCGGGTGACGCGCACTGGCGACGAACTAGCGATGGATTTCCCGGCCAAGCGGCCTGTGCGCTGCGAGCCACCCAGCGGCCTGTTGAGCGCTCTGGGGATTGAACACGCGGAGGTGTTTGCCACCGATGATTACATCGTACTGGTAGACGACGAAGCTCAAGTCGCAGCGCTTACGCCGGATTTCGCCCGCCTCAAGGGCCTGCCCAAGCGCGGGATCGCGGTGACGGCCAAAAGCACCCGGTTTGATTTTGTGTCACGTTGGTTTGGCCCGAATGTGGGCATCAATGAAGACCCGGTCACAGGCTCCGCCCACACTTCGTTGGCACCGTTCTGGGCCGAGCGTTTGGGCACCTCGCAACTCAGCGCTGAACAGGGCGGCAAGCGTCGTGGGCAGTTGCGGTGTGAACTCAAGGGCGACCGCGTGATCATCTCGGGCGAAGCGGTGCTCTACCTGCACGGTACGATTTACCTGTAAAAAGGACTGCCCCAAGGACAACAGATCATTTTCACAATGAACGGAGTTCAACGCGTGTTTTCGATTTCCCGCCGTCAACTGTCAGTGATTACCGCCGCCCTCGCCCTGGCTGGCTGCCACAGCCCCATCAATGAGCAACCGCCGGCACCGGAGTTGGGCTCGGGTTATCGCACCGACCTCACCACGCAGCACGCCGAGCGCCATATGGCTGCCGCCGCCAACCCGTTGGCCGCCGAGGCCGGGCGCGAGATGTTGCGCCAAGGCGGTTCAGCTATAGATGCGGCGATTGCGATGCAGGCGGTATTGACTCTGGTGGAACCGCAATCGTCCGGTATCGGCGGCGGCGCGTTCATCATGCTGTGGGACGGGAAAAACGTGCACGCCTACGACGGCCGCGAAACGGCGCCGGCTGGGGCGACTGAGCGTCTGTTCCTCAGAGCCGATGGCACTCAACTGGCGTTTCCCGAGGCGCAGATTGGCGGGCGTTCGGTGGGCACGCCGGGGGTGTTGCGAGCGCTGGAGATGGCGCACAAAAAAACCGGGCACCTGCCCTGGGCCACGCTGTTTGAGCCGGCGATTCGGCTGGCCGAAAACGGCTTTGCGATTTCCCCGCGCTTGCACAGCTTGATCGCGGCCGACCGCTATATCCCTCAATCGCCCGACATGGCCGCCTACTTCCTGAACGCCGACGGCACGCCGAAAGCCACCGGCACACTGTTGAAAAACCCGGCGCTGGCCGCCGTGTTCAAACGCATCGCCAAGGAAGGGCCGGACGCACTGTACAAAGGGCCGATAGCCGATGAGATTGCGCGCAAGGTTCAGGGCAATCGCAACGCGGGCAGCCTGTCGCAGGCGGACCTCAAGGCCTACACCGCCAAAGAACGCGCGCCGCTGTGCACTGATTACAAACACTACCGTGTGTGTGGCATGCCGCCGCCGTCGTCGGGCGGCATCGCTGTCGCGCAAATCCTTGGCACGTTGCAGGCCCTTGAAGCCCGCGACCCGGCACTCGCCATCGCATCAATGACGCCCGTGAAGAGCCCATCGCCAGCAGCCCTTGAACCCACGCCCGAGGCCGTGCACCTGCTCGCCGAAGCGGGCCGCCTCGCTTTCGCCGACCGTGCCTTGTACGTGGCCGATGCCGACTTCGTGCCGGTCCCCGTCGCGGGCCTCGTCGCCCCGGACTACCTGGCCAGGCGCGCGGCGCTGATCGGTGAGCGCAGCATGGGCATCGCCAAACCGGGCCAACCGGCAGGCATCCAGGTCGCCTACGCGCCGGACCGTTCGCCGCTGCGCATCTCCACCTCGCAAGTGGTGGCGGTGGATGACCAGGGCGGCGCCGTGTCGATGACCACCACGGTGGAAGCGGCCTTTGGCTCGCACCTGATGGTTCAGGGCTTTTTGCTGAACAACCAGATGACCGACTTTTCGTTTATCCCCGAAGAGAACGGCCAACCGGTGGCCAACCGCGTCGAACCGGGTAAACGCCCGCGCTCGGCGATGGCGCCCACTCTGGTGTTCGACCGTAACAGCGGCGAGTTGCTGGCCACGGTGGGTTCACCGGGCGGTTCTCAGATTATCGAGTACGTGAGCAAATCCCTGGTGGCGATGCTCGACTGGAAACTCGACCCGCAGGCCGCCATAGGCCTGCCCAACTTCGGTAGCCGCAATGGTGCTACCGAACTGGAAGCGGGTTTGTTCAGCCCGGCGTTGAAACAGGCACTGCGAGACAAAGGCCACGCGTTGAGCGAAATTGATATGACCAGCGGCATCCAGGCCATCGTGCGAACCCGCGATGCCCAAGGGAAAGTGTCGCTGAGCGGCGGCGCCGACCCCCGGCGTGAAGGCGAAGCGGTCGGCGACTGAACCTTAAATTTTCGGAGAGAGCCACGTGCAGCAGGCAGATAATATCGGCGCCCTTCCGGGCATCGACCATGGTTTTTGTTCGATCAATGATCCATTGCGCCCGGATGACGTGTTTATCTGCAAGCAGGTGCACAGCGCGTCAGTGATTGAATGGCAGGCGGGCCAAGTGGCCAATACCCTCGAGGCCGACGGTGTCTGCACCGCTGCGCATCAGCCCATTGCGGTGATTACCGCCGATTGCCTGCCCATTCTGATCGCCGCGAAAAACGGCGACCGGGTGGCCGCCGTGCACGGTGGCTGGAAGGGGCTGCAAGCCGGGATTATCGCCAATGCCGTACAGTGTTTCGCCGACGAAGGCATCACCGTGGACCAGTTGCAGGTGGCGATTGGGCCGTCGATTAAGCCGTGCTGTTATGAGGTGAGCGACGCATTTATTGCGCAGTTTCCGGCGCATCAGCACCACCTGTGGCACCTCACGCAACCGTCGCCGTTGCTGGCGCCGCAAATCCCACCGCCTCACGCGAGGCAGCCGGGCAGTGCATGGTTTGATTTAAGCGGGTATGGGCTGATGTTGTTGCTGGCGGCGGGGGTGAAGCGGGAGCAGATTGAGGTGAGTGAGGCGTGCACGTATTGCACGTCACCCACCTACGCCAGCTACCGCCGAAGAACGCATAACCTTGAGGAGCCGAAGACGCTGATTTATTCGTGGATTGCTCGTACAGACCGCCGAGACTGAACCTACAAGCAGCTCTCCCAAGCTCCCACTCTGCGCTTCGTACGCAAAGTGCCATGTCATTTTTTGCAGTAAAAAGCCTCTTGAGCAGCCTCTTTTCTCCTGCGATTTTCTGGTCCGTGCTTTCTTGCCAGAGGCTACGTCAAAGACGTAGAATTTCGCGTGTTAACGATCATAGAGTCTCCGCTGTTCAGCAGGCTATGGCCTGACTACTGGACCGAGGAGGAAAGAGGTATTTTCATGGCTTTTCTAGCCAACCATCCTGAAGCCGGAACGGTCGTTCCAGGCTCAGGTGGTTGCCGAAAAGTACGCTGGAATTTAGAGGGGCGAGGCAAGAGCGGGGCGGTGAGAATTATCTACACCACACAGTTGGCTTGCGGGGCTCTGGTAGCGCTACTGATTTATGGAAAGGGCGCAACCGAGAATATTCCAGCGCATACCCTGTACAGAATCGCGAAGGAAATGAACCATGCCACTCACTGAGAAACAGCTGAAGGAACGTGACTCCAAACGCAATATCGGCGAGGAATTACTCGTCGCCGTTAAGGACATTAACGCGGGGCGTTACGGCTCGGTGAATCACGTTGAGACCACTCAAGCCGCTGAAGCAAGAAGCAAGACAGGCTTGTCCCAGCCCAGGTTTGCTGAGCTTTTAGGGGTTTCGGTAAGAACCCTTCAGGAGTGGGAACAAGGGCGTCGGTCCCCCTCAGGTGCCGCTCGCTCTCTGCTGCACATTGCGGCCATCAGACCAGATGTTTTTCGGGAAGTACTCAGTAACGCCTAACGCCGTTACGGTCATTCGGCCAATGACTAGCGACTGATCTTCAACCCCTTGCGTCCCGCATGGCGCTCAAGCGCCAGCTCAATCAAGCGGCTCACCCACTCGCTGTAGCTCATGCCGGCCGCCTGCCACAGCTTGGGGTACATGCAGATGCGGGTTTGACGAACACTGGCAGGCCAGCATGTTCACCGCCGTTTCGAAGGATGTGCGCCTAACAACACATAACACCGCCGCCGAAACGGTCGAGCCAGTTCCGCCAACGGCTGTAACCGCCGGCCATGCGCTCGCTGGAAAACACCCGCGCAACGCTTGAATATCCACTGCGCTATCAACGTTCCTTTGCCTCGCCAGCACGCTGCACAATCGTACAAGACCTGCACAGACAACGGATGCAGACTTGGTTAGCGTATTTCCATCTCCATTTGTGACAAGCCACCATGGGCAATCCGACTTCCACCCTCGACTGGTTGCACCGCGCCCCGCACGCCAGCGGCCTGGACCGTATCGAGGCGTACTTCGCCGGTTTCGCGTTCGACCCGCATCGCCATGACACTTACGCCATTGGCCGCACCTTGTTTGGCGTGCAGAGTTACCATTACCGTGGCTGCATGACCCACAGCCTGCCTGGCACGACCATGGTGATTCATCCCGATGAGAGCCATGACGGCCGCGCCAGCAGTGTGGAAGGCTTCAAGTACCGGATGATTTATGTGGAGCCGGCGTTGATCCAGCAGGTTCTCGGCGGTAAGCCGTTGCCGTTTATCCCCAATGGTTTGTCGACCGATCCACGGCTGTTCCGTGCCAGCGAAGTGTTGTTGCAAAGCCTGGATTGCCCGATTGATCCTTTGCAAGAGCAGGACGCGATGTTCGACCTGGCCCAGGCACTGAGCCATACGTCGGGCGAGATTATCAGCCGTAAATCGTTCGATTACGTCGCCGCCGAGCGTGCTCGGGAATTCATCCTCAGCGCCTTGGGCCGCAGCATTACCCTGGATGAAATCGCTGACCATTGCGGCCGTGATCGCTGGGCGTTGTCGCGGGATTTTCGGTTGTTGTTTGGGACCAGTCCCTACCGTTACTTGACCATGCGGCGGCTGGATTTGGTGCGCAGCCTGCTGGCCCAGGGCCAATTGCTGGTGGACGCGGCATTGACCGCAGGGTTTACCGACCAGAGCCATATGACGCGGCAATTTCGCAGCACTTACGGCATGCCGCCGTCGCGCTGGGTGAAGATGCTGGGGCGCTGAGTGCATCGTGAAAGCGGCAGAAAAGCCAACCCAGTGAGGATGCTGAAGTCTTGCTCGGTCAGAACTGTGGGAGCGGGCTTGCTCGCGAAGGCGGTGTGTCAGTGGATAGATTCAGTGGCTGACACACCGCATTCGCGAGCAAGCCCGCTCCCACATTTGGATCTCCATTTGTCTGGAGACCGCAAGCCGTTCTGGCAAAAACAGCGCCCTTCACCGCCTATCGACGAGTGGTGCTGCTTACAACTGACGCCCAACCACCGGCTCGCCGATGGTCAGGAAATTCCCGCCCGCGACATGGTGCAAGGTGCGCGACTCGTCATGGCCGTCGAAGTGCCAGTGCCCTTCGCTGAACACACGCTCGTCGGCATACGCCGCGACCACTTCACCGAGGAATAAATCGTAGGTCTGTTGTGTGTGCGGCTCGGGCAGCAAACGGCATTCCAGCCACGCCACGCAACCTTCCAGCAGCGGCGCTTCGGTGTGTTCGCCCGTGAAGGTTTGCAAGCCGTAAGCGGCGAATTTGTCGGTGTCGGCACCGGTGATGTTGCCAACGGTTTGCACAAGATCGGCCTGGGCCACGCACGGCACCTGAAGCACAAAGGTGCCCGCGCCTTCCAGTAACTGGCGGGTCCAGGTGGCCTTGTCCAGCACCACGGCGACTTTCGGCGGTTCAAAATCCAGCGGCATGGCCCAGGCGGCAGCCATGATATTGCGCTGGCCGTTATGCGCGGCACTTACCAACACGGTCGGGCCGTGGTTGAGCAAGCGGTAGGCTTTGGACAGCGGAACGGGGCGACGGTGAGTAGGGCTCATGGAGGATCGGCTCTTCAAGCGAGAAAAAACCTACGATACCTCAAGCATAAGCCCTACGGGTCAGCTCGACAGTTGATTGGCAAACTGCCCGACGCACTGACAACTTTTCAGGGCTGCACCCAACTCTTTTTTGGATTTATTAACCACCGTTGTTTCGGCACACGCCCATCACTTGATACTCAAGGGTATTGAGCTTGCCGCTGGAGTCCTCATAGGTCATGCGCGACGGCACCGGATTGCACGAGCGCACGGGCGGCGTGACGTTGACCACCCTGGCAATGTCCAGCCGCATGCCATAGCGGTAGGCCTGCACCTCGGGGGCTGGCTTGCCGGTTTTGACCGCGTAATCGGCCATGGCTTTCTCATTGCGCTCCATCATCAGGGCAAAGGTGCGGTCCCCGCCGCCTTCGGCCAAGGCGCCGAATGAGAGCAACGCCGCGAATACACCCACCGCTATTTTGTAAAAGTTCATCTCAAGTTCCTCGGTTGAAAAGTTCAGTGCCGAGACTAACGAGTGAACCCTGACGACAAGTTCACTAATACATTACGTATCTGTTAAGTGGCCGTGAGTTTCCAGGATTGTAATGTTTGCGCAACTTCGCTGTTATTCGCCGTTTGCAACTATCAGCCCGGGCCAGATCAATAAAAACGCCCACCTCTATAAGAAGCTGACACTGCAATGAACCAGGAGCGAAACATGAATATCCGTCTCTATACCCTTCCCTTCTCACTGATTGCCGCATTGCCTGTGGCCGCCGTCGCGGCGGAAGAAAAACCCGAAGGTTTTATCGAAGGCAGCAGCGTGAACGTGCTGGCGCGTAATTTTTATTTCAATCGCGATGATCGCAAGGGCCAATCCAGCCCAACGGGCAATGGCTACTCCGAAGCCTGGGCCCAGGGCTTGATCGGAAAGTTCGAGTCCGGCTTCACCCAGGGCACCGTCGGTTTTGGCCTGGATGCATTTGCCCTGTACGGCCTGCAACTCGACTCGGGCACTGGCCGCAGCGGCGGCAAGGGCTCGTTTGACGTGCTGCCGGTGGACAGCAACAATCATCCCGAAAGCAGTTACAGCAAATTCGGCGGTGCGGCAAAACTGCGCGTGCTGGACACAATCATCAAGGCCGGCGATGTGTTCCCGTCCACGCCAGTGGTGGCCGCCGGCGACTCGCGATTGTTGCCGCAAAGCTTTCGCGGCGTCACCGCCCAGAACACCAGCCTTGAAGGCCTGAGCCTGCAAGGCGGGCGTTTGACCGGCATGAGCCAACCCACGCAAAGTGGCATGGATAAAGGATTCGCGACCTTCTATGCGGGCAGGGTCGACTCGCCCTGGGTCGGCTATTTTGGCGGCGACTATCAGCTCAACAAACACCTCAGCGTCAGCCTGTACAGCAGCCGACTGAAAGACGCCTGGGATCAATACTACGTGGGCAGCGCCGCCACCTACCCGATGAACGACGATGTTTCGCTGTTCGGCGACGTCAACTATTACAAAGCCGTGGATGAAGGCAAAAAGCTGCTCGGCGAGTTCGATAACAACATCTGGAGTGTCAGGGTCGGGATGAAGGTCGGCGCCCACAGCGTGGCCCTGTCGCATCAACGCAACAACGGCAATGACGACTTCGACTACCTGCGCCAGTCGGACTCGATCTTCCTCAACAATTCGATCCAGTACAGCGACTTCAACTCGCCCAAGGAACGTTCGTGGATGGTGCGTTACGACCTGGACATGCACACGTTCGGCATTCCCGGCCTGTCGTTCATGACCCGCTACGGCAAAGGCTCCGGAGCCGACTACGGAGACGCCAACGCGGTATATATGCGTCGCGATGCAGCGGGCAACCCGTTGACTGATCAGCGCCGTTGGGAACGCGATGTCGAGGCCAAATACGTTGTACAAAGCGGCAGCCTGAGGGATTTGTCGTTGCGGCTACGCCAGGCCACTGTGCGTTCAAGTGCCTTCGAATCAGACCTGGAAGAAGTGCGTGTCATCGTCGAGTACCCGCTGGCAGCACTCTGAATAAACGTCACGAGGGCAAACGCTTACATTCGCTCGCGGTTAACTAACATCTGTTCACAAATTGGCAACTAACAAAACTGTAATATCGGGCTCAGCCTTTCGTTAAGTTTAACTTCCTATACTCAATTCAATTTGTTTCACCGAGCACATTCATCTCTGAAGCTTTTGTGTAGCTCCTTTGGAAAGAGATGAATTTTTAACGCCCCATTGGGGCGTTTTTTTTGCGCGCAGACTTTACACAGCGACCGATGGTCGCAGTTGACCCTGAAGCTACTTCACGGTTCAGACTTTTCCTACTCCAAAAACACCTCATTCCATAGGGAAATGGAGCCCTTCTCCTTCAGTAAAAGGTAAATCCCCATGCGTATCCTTGTGGTTGAGGACGAGCAAAAAACCGCCGAATACCTGCAGCAAGGTCTTAGCGAAAGTGGCTATGTGGTGGACTGCGCCGCCAATGGTATCGACGGCCTGCACCTCGCCGGGCAACACGCGTACGAGCTGGTGATTCTTGACGTCAACCTGCCAGGCAAGGATGGCTGGGAAGTGCTGGAGCAATTGCGCCTCAGCGGCACCCAGCGCGTGATGATGCTGACAGCCCGTGGCCGCTTGGCCGACAAGATCAAGGGCCTGGACATGGGCGCCGACGACTATCTGGTCAAACCCTTCGAATTCCCCGAGTTGCTGGCGCGAGTACGCACATTGTTGCGGCGCAGCGAGCACATGCCGCAGCCGGAAGTGTTCCGCGTCTCGGACCTGGAACTGGACCCGCGCCGCCACCGCGCGTATCGCGGGAGCCGGCGCATCGACCTCACCACCAAAGAGTTCGCGCTGCTTCAAGTGCTGATGCGCCAGGCCGGCGAAGTGCTGACGCGCACGCAGATTATTTCACTGGTGTGGGACATGAATTTCGACTGCGACACTAACGTGGTGGAGGTCTCCATCAGCCGTCTGCGCGCCAAGGTGGATGACCAAAGCGAGGTCAAGTTGATCCATACCATTCGCGGTGTGGGTTATGTGCTGGAAGCGCGTCAATGAGAACCAGCAGCCTGTCGATGCGCCTGGGTTTAACGGTCAGCTTGATGGGCGCCGGCCTGGTGCTGTTGCTGGCGACACTGGCCTACCTCGCCCTCACCCACGAGTTGGAGAAACTCGCGCGTAAAGGCCTGGAAAGCAAAATGGAGCAAATCCAGCACAGCCTCGCCCAAGGCCTGGACGCCCATGCCATCCGCGCCCGCCCGCATTCGCTGATGGATTTGGTAATCGGCCATGACAATTTCTACCTGACCATCGTCGGCACCGCCCCCGACGAAACCGTGTTGCTGAGCATCGGCGCCAAACCCCAAGAGCCGTTGCTGAGAGGTTTTTCGCCACGGGAAACCCTCGGTTACCTCAACTGGGCCGACAGCAATGGCAACGGTGTGCTTAGCGCCTCCAGCCTAATGCGCCTGGCTGGCGGCGAACGTGTGCGCGTGTTGCTGTCCCTGGACCGAAGGGACGACCAGGCCCTGCTCAGTGCTTACCTGCGCGCGACGGTGATCGCGCTGCCGATGTTGCTGATCCTGATCGGCATGGGCGCCTGGTGGCTGGTGCAACGCGGGCTCGCGCCGTTGAAGCAGTTCAGCCATGTGGCGGCTAAAGTCACCACTCAGGACCTGACTCATCGCTTGTCCGTGGGCAACCTGCCTCAGGAGCTGGGCGAATTGGCGCAAGGTTTCAACGTGATGCTTGATCGCCTCGACGCGGGGGTGCAGCAGTTGTCGCAATTCTCCGACGACCTCGCCCACGAATTGCGCGCGCCGCTGACCAACCTGATGGGCAAAGCCCAAGTGACGCTGTCACGCCAGCGCCCGCCGGAGGAATACAAAGCGGTGCTGGAATCCAACACCGAAGAACTGGAGCGCCTGGGCCGCATCGTCTCGGACATGCTGTTTCTTGCCCAGGTCAGCCACCCGGCGGCGCGGGCATCTTTCATTGCGGTCTCCCTGGCGGATGAAGCCCATCGGGTGATGGAGCTGTTTGCCCTGAGTGCCGAAGACAAACAACTGACCCTGACCTTGAACGGCGACGCACAAGTGCAGGGCGACCGCCTGATGATCCAGCGTGCCCTCTCGAACCTGCTGTCCAACGCCATCCGCCACACCCCGGCGGGCTCACCTATTTCCCTGCTGGTGGAGGCCTGTGGGGACACCGTATCGGTGTCAGTAAGCAACCCGGGCCAGGGAATTGAAGTGCAGCACCTGCCGCACCTGTTCGAGCGTTTCTACCGTGTCGACAGCAGCCGCGCCCGCACCGAAGGCGGCACTGGTTTGGGCCTGGCCATCGTAAGGTCGATCATGACCCTGCACCAAGGCCAGGCTGAGGTGCGCAGCCTGCCAGGGGGATTCACCTTGTTTCGCCTGGTGTTTCCTGGTTAAGAAGAGCGAACAGCAATCCAGCGCGGATCAATGTGGGAGCTGTCGAGCCCCGGCGAGGCTGCGATGGCGGCGGCATTGCCGATAGAGATGTCAACTGACCCACCGCTTTCGCAGCCTCGCTAAAGCTCGACAGCTCCCACAGTTGATTTGTGTTGCTGGGCAGATCGCGCATGACTCCAGAGCCAGCGACCTACCAAGATTCAACAAGCACCGCCGATTAAATGTGGGAGCTGTCGAGCCCCAGCGAGGCTGCGAAGGCGGCGGCATTGCCGATAGAGATTTCGGCTGACCCACCGCTTTCGCAGCCTCGCTAAAGCTCGACAGCTCCCACAGTTGATCTTTGGTGCCGAGTAGATTGCGCACGGCTCCCGATCCAGCGACCTACCAAGACCCAACTCACACCGCCGATTAAATGTGGGAGCTGTCGAGCCCCAGCGAGGCTGCGAAGGCGGCGGCATTGCCGATAGAGATGTCGACTGACCCACCGCTTTCGCAGCCTCGCTAAGGCTCGACAGCTCCCACAGTTGATCTTTGGTGCCGAGTAGATTGCGCACGGTTCCAGAGCCAGCGACCCACCAAGATCCAACAAGCACCGCCGATTAAATGTGGGAGCTGTCGAGCTTTAGCGAGGCTGCGAAGTCGGCGGCACTGCCGATAGAGATGTCGACTGACCCACCGCTTTCGCAGCCTCGCTAAAGCTCGACAGCTCCCACAGTTGATCTTTGGCGTTTTCAGCAGTCAGGCCGTCAACGGATCACTCTTCCTTGCGGTGCGCCCACTGATACAACGCCGGCAACACCAGCAAGGTCAGCAGTGTGGAAGAAATAATCCCGCCGATCACCACTGTCGCCAACGGGCGCTGCACTTCGGCGCCGGTGCCGGTGGCCAGGGCCATGGGGATGAACCCGAGGGATGCCACCAGCGCGGTCATCAACACTGGGCGCAGGCGGGTGAGCGCGCCTTCGTTGATGGCGACCGACAGCGAGCGCCCTTCCTCGCGCAGGTTGCGGATGAAGGCAATCATCACCAGGCCGTTCAGCACTGCCACGCCGGACAGCGCAATAAAGCCCACGCCCGCCGAGATCGACAGCGGAATATCGCGCAGCCACAGCGCCATGATCCCGCCGGTCAGCGCGAACGGAATCCCGGTAAACACCAGCAAGCCGTCCTTGAGGTTGTTGAACATCATGAACAGCAACCCCAACACCAGCAGCAACGCCACCGGCACCAAGATGCGCAGACGTTCGGAGGCTTCCTTCAGCTGTTCGAACTGCCCGCCCCAGGTGGTCCAGTAGCCCGCAGGCACTTTCACCTGAGCCGTGATGGCCGCTTCGGCCTCTTCGACAAACGAACCAATATCGCGCCCGCGCACGTTGGCGCTGACGATCACCAGACGCTTGCCGTTTTCACGGCTGATCTGGTTCGGGCCAAGGACCAAATCCAGGCTGGCAACCTGGGACAAGGCGATAAAACCCAACTGCCCGGACGCGTTGCCCGCCAGCGCCGGCACCGGAATCAACAGCCGCGACAGCCCGTCGATATCCGTGCGCAACGCGTCGGACAAACGCACGACCATGTCGAAACGCCGGTCGCCTTCGTACAACGTACCGGCCTGACGCCCACCCACCGCGACGGCTATGGTGTCCTGCACATCGCCCACATTCAGGCCAAAGCGCGCGGCCTTGTCGCGTTCGATATTAATGGTCAGCACCGGCAGGCCGGAGGTCTGTTCCACCTTCACTTCCGAAGCGCCATCAAGCGCTTGCAAGGTCTCGGCAATTTCCCCGGCGGTCTTGTTCAACACCGCCATGTCATCGCCGAACACCTTCACCGCCACATCGCTGCGCACCCCGGAAATCAGTTCGTTGAAACGCAGCTGGATCGGTTGCGAAAGCTCATACGCACTGCCCGGCACAATCGCACTGGCGCGCTGGATATCGGCGATCAGTGCCTCGCGGGATTTTTTCGGGTCCGGCCATTGGTCCTTCGGTTTCAGCATGACGTAGCTGTCGGAAATATTCGGCGGCATCGGGTCAGAAGCAATTTCCGCGGTGCCCGTGCGCGCGAACACTCGCTCGATTTCCGGCACCTGGGCCATCAAGGTTTTTTCCAACTGCTGCTGCATCTGCACCGACTGCGTAAGGCTGGTGCCCGGCACGCGCAGGGCCTGCTGGGCAAAATCCCCCTCACTCAGGCTGGGGATAAATTCGCTGCCCATGCGGCTGGCGACCAACCCCGACGCAACGATGGTCAGCACGGCCAAACCGAACACCAGCGGGCGGCGCGTCATCACCCAATCCAAAACCGGCGCATAGGCGCGACGCGCGGTGCGCATCACCAGGTTTTCTTCTTCCTTGACCTTGCCGGTCACAAACAGCGCAATCGCCGCCGGCACAAAAGTCACCGACAGGATCATCGCGCCGAGCAAGGCGATCACCACCGTGAAAGCCATCGGGTGGAACATTTTCCCGGCCACGCCCGTGAGGGCGAAGATCGGCAGGTACACGACCATGATGATCAACTGCCCGAAGATCAGCGCGCGCCGTGCTTCCTTTGCGGCCGCGAACACTTCATGCAGGCGCTCGCTGCGGGTCAACAGCCGCCCGTGACGTTGCTGCGCATGGGCCAAACGGCGGATGGCGTTCTCGACGATCACCACCGCGCCGTCAACGATAATGCCGAAGTCCAGCGCACCCAGGCTCATCAGGTTGGCGCTGACCTTGTTGGTAAACATGCCGGTAAAGGTGAACAACATTGCCAACGGAATCACCATCGCGGTGATCAGCGCGGCGCGGATGTTGCCGAGAAAAAGAAACAGCACCGCGACCACCAGCAGTGCACCTTCGAAGAGGTTTTTCTTCACGGTGGCGATGGCTTTTTCGACAAGGTTGGTGCGGTCGTACACCGTAACAGCCACCACGCCCTCGGGCAGCGAACGGTTGATCTCTTCAAGCTTTTTTGCCACCGCCAGGGACACGGTGCGGCTGTTTTCGCCGATCAACATGAACACCGTGCCCAGCACCACTTCACGGCCATTTTCGGTGGCAGCGCCTGTGCGCAACTCGCGGCCAATTTCGACTTGCGCGACGTTGCGGACCCGAATCGGCGTACCGTCCGAGCTGGTGATAACAATGTTGGCGATGTCGTCGATGGACGCCACTTGCCCCGGCGCACGGATCAACAGTTGCTCGCCGCTGCGCTCGATGTAACCGGCGCCGACGTTGGCGTTGTTGCGCTCCAGCGCCGTGACCAAATCACCCAGCGTCAGTTTGTAAGCCGCCAGCCGTTTGGGGTCTGGCGCAATCTGGTATTCCTTGGCGAAACCACCAATGGTGTTGATCTCGGCCACGCCCGGTACGTTGCGCAATTGCGGCTTGATGATCCAGTCCTGAATCACACGCAAATCCGTCGGCGTATAAGGCGTGCCGTCATCCTTTAGCGCGCCGTCCTCGGCCTCCACGGTCCACAAGAAAATCTCCCCAAGCCCGGTGGAGATCGGCCCCATCGCCGTCTCGATGCCCACGGGCAATTGCTCGCGAGCATTTTGCAGACGCTCGTTGACCAATTGGCGGGCGAAAAACAGGTCGGTGCCGTCCTTGAAAATCACCGTGACCTGGGACAAACCGGAGCGCGACAACGAACGCGTCTGCTGCAAACCTGGCAGCCCGGCCATGGCAGTTTCGATGGGAAAGGTAATGCGTTGCTCGGTCTCAAGCGGCGAAAACCCAGGCGCCGCGGAGTTGATTTGCACCTGCACATTGGTAATGTCGGGCACCGCGTCGATGGGCAGCTTCTGGTAACTGGCGATGCCAACACCGGCCATCAACAGCACCGCCAACAGCACGATGATGCGCTGCTCGATGGCAAATTGGATAAGGCGCTCAAACATGAAAAGTCACTCGCAGGATCAATGGGCGTGTTCGGCCGAGCCTTTGCCCAGTTCGGACTTGAGGATGAAGCTGCCGACGGTGGCCACCTGCGCGCCGGCGTCGAGCCCTTTGCGCACTTCGACGTAGCCGTTTTCACTCACGCCCAGTTCAAGGTGGCGGGTGATAAACCCGTCCGGCGCGCGCACGAATACCGAGGGTTTGTCCTCGACCGTCTGGATCGCGGTTTGCGGGACGGTGACCTTGGCCTGATAAGTGTCGGTGGCCACTTGTACCGTCACAAACAGCCCCGGGCGCCAGGCGTCGTCGGGGTTGGGCACGGTCACGCGCACGGTGGCGGTACGGGTCTGCTCGCCAAGCAAATTGCCGACGTAAGCCACTGTGCCGAGGACTTCGGTGCCCATTTCCGTGGAGCTGACTTTTACCGGTTTGCCGACGCGAACCTTGTTCAGGTCCTTGGGAAATACGCCGAAGGTGACCCACACCTGGGACAGGTCCGAGAGGGTAAAAGCGTTGCTGTTTTCGCTGACCACTTCGCCGACGCCGAGGTGTTTTTCCACCACGATGCCGGCGAACGGCGCGCGCAATTCATAGCGATTGCCACCCGCCGCTACCGCGCTGCCACTGAGGGCCGTCATCTTTTGGCGAGCGTTGTTCAGGGCGATTTCAGCTTCCTGCAAGGTCTGGCGCGCCAGCAGGTAATCCTGTTCGGCGGAGATCTCGTCTTTCCATAATTGGCGCTCGCGCTGGAACGTGGTGCGCGCCAGTTCAACCCGGCGTGCGCTGGCGGCGAGTTCGCTGCGCTGGTCGGAGATTTGCTGGCTGGAGATGATCGCCAGCACGTCACCCTTTTTCACCGCCTGGCCGAGGTTGACCTTCACCGACTCCACCACGCCTGCCGCACGCGGGACGATGTGCGAGGTGCGGTCTTCGTCGAACCGCACTTCACCGGGCAGCGTCAGCAAGGTGCTGATTGCGCGCGGTTGGGCCTGGGCGAGTTCAATGCCGGCCGCCTGGATTTGCTGTTCGGTGAGCTCGAGTGCGCCCTCTTCCTCGTCAGCCTTTACAACGCCTGACAGCATCAGGCCCAGGGCGATGGCAAGCGCCACGCCATGTTTATGGTTCATAGAAGACTCCTGGAAAAATCAAAAGCGGGCGAGGTCGCCGTAAATCCGTTCGATGCGCACCCAAGCGTCGGTGGCCTGGGCGGTCGAGGCGAGATATTGGGTGCGGGCCGCGATCAAGGTGCGCTGGGCGTCGAGTACGTCGATGAAGTTGAACTTGCCCAGTTCGAAGCCACGGGTGGCGCTGTCTACCGCGCGCTGGGCGGCGGGCAGGATGTGCTGATTGAAGGCGAGCACTTCGGTATTCGCGGTTTGCCACAGGTCCATGGCCTGGCGAATCTCGGTGCGC
Organism: Pseudomonas sp. AMR01; assembly: GCF_041946035.1. NCBI lineage: Bacteria > Pseudomonadati > Pseudomonadota > Gammaproteobacteria > Pseudomonadales > Pseudomonadaceae > Pseudomonas > Pseudomonas sp. AMR01. The sequence continues at coordinate 21,568 of NZ_JAUTYR010000004.1, read as the reverse complement.
AGGCGCAATTCGGTGGCGTTGCGCAGGTCGCGGGACTGGTCTGCGCGGCGGCTGGCGGCGAGCACGTTGCCCTGGTTGCGGTTGAACAACGGGATTGGCATCGATACACCCACCAGGTTCACCCGCTCACGCACGCCTGCGTCGTATTGGCTGCCGACGGACACGTCGAGGTCGGGAATGCGCTGGGCTTTTTCCAGGCCGACGCCTGCTTCACTCTGCAGTATTTTCAGCTCAGCCAGGCGCAGCTCGGGGGTTTGCTCAAGGCGCGCCAGCAACTGCGCCGTCGGCGGCAAGGGAGGCGTCGTTGGGCTTTGCGTGGCCACGGCTTGAAAGTCCAGGTTCGCGCTGCCCGTGCTGGCCGCCAAGCGGCGATAAGCGTCAGTAAGGCCGATCTGCGCGCGGTTCAGTTCCAGGCGGATCTGCGACAGCTGCACCTGCGCGCGGGTCGCTTCCACCGGCGAGGATTTACCGGCGGTGACGCGCCCCTTCGCGACTACCAGCCCGCGCTCGGCCAAGGCCAGGGAGCGTTGCGCCAGTTCAAGCCGTTCCTGGGCACGAAGGGCGCCGTAGTAGCCGTCGATCACGTCTGCACGCAGGCCGTTTCGGCGCTGCTCCAACGTCAGTGCGGCGCCATCCTGGGCACGCTCGGCCACATCAATTCGCGCGCCACGTTTGCCGCCCAGTTCGAGGGTCTGGCTGAGCTTGATGGACGTGGTGCGCGAGTTGCGGCGCGTGTCTTCGGCATCCCAGGACGCCACAGGGTTGGGGATCAACCCTGCCTGCTGACGAGCGCCTCCGGCAATCTCGATTTCCCACTGCGCGGCCGCCAGGTCCGGGTTATTGGCGAAGGCGGTTTGCAGGGCTGAGTCGAGGGTGAGGGTTTGCGCCTGAGCGACGCTTGCGATCGCCCACACGGCCATCGCCCCCAACAGTGTTCTAACGGAAAGTGCCATAACGAGAGTTCCACGCCCTTGAAGTCGCTGAGGTTTCCCAGCGGGGGCAATGTAGCTTTCGGTACTTATCGGGGCGGTGGAGGGAAGATTACAAATCCGTCAGGCATGCACCTCATCATGGTCTTCGTGCTGAAAAACCTTGCCTTCAACCTGAGGGATGGCGTGGCTCTGTCCTGCACTCATGAAATGTCCTCGTGGTGAGTAGTCCGCTGATCATGGAGCTGTAGGCCAAATAACCGGGCACCGGTTGCAAACGTCTATTTGCCCGCCAACGCGCTGATAATTTGATCGCACCAAAATCGCACATGAGCACGCTCGGGCGGTTCTATCAGGTATGCTTTTCGAGCAGGAAACAAAAAGAAACATATTAGCCAACCTGTTCGATAAGGAGTCCCGTTTTGGAGTTATCGACTGCCGCGTGGATGGTTCACGACACCCGCCTCATGTTTTGTGTATTGCTGGCCATCGTCAGCATCATCGTGCTGATCAGCGCCACCAAGTTACCGCCGTTCCTGTCGATTCTGATCGGTACGTTTATCGCCGGCGTGGGCGCTGGCCTGCCACCGGAAGAGGTCGCCAAGGCCTTCAGTAAAGGCGCCGGGGCGATCCTCGGCGAAGCCGGGATTATCATTGCGCTGGGCGCGATGCTTGGCGCGCTGATGGCTGAATCCGGCGCGGCTGACCGCATTGCCACTACCCTGCTCGGGTTAGGCAAGGGCAAGTCATTGCCGTGGGTGATGGCGCTGGTGGCAATGGTGATTGGTTTGCCGCTGTTCTTCGAAGTCGGCCTGGTGATGATGGTGCCGATCATCTTCGTCATGGCCAAACGTTCGAACCAGCCACTGCTGAAAATCGCCATCCCGGCGCTGGCAGGCATGACCACCCTGCACGCCCTGATGCCGCCGCATCCAGGGCCGCTGATCGCAGTCAGCGCATTGCATGCCGACCTCGGCCTGACCATGTTGCTGGGTTTCTGCCTGGCGGTGCCGGCGGTGATTCTCGCCGGCCCGATCTACGGCAACTGGCTGTCCAAGCGCTTGCACGTGGATGAACCGGCCGACATCGGCGCACTGTTCAGTGCACCGCCCAAGGCGCCGCGCCAGCCGAGCTTCGGCGTGTCGTTGCTGATTATTTTGTTGCCGGTGATTCTGATGCTGGGCAGCACCTTGGCCAAGGTCGCCATGTCGCCGGAAAACCCGTTGACACTGACGTTGAAGTTCCTTGGTGAACCGCTGATCGCCCTCGGCCTGGCGGTGATCGCCGCCGTGATCTGCCTGGGCTGGGCCGCCGGCATGCCGCGTGCGGAAGTCGGCAACACCCTGCGTAAAGCCCTTGCGCCGATCGCCGTGCTGTTGCTGACCATCGGCGCCGGCGGCGGCCTCAAGCAAACCTTGCTGGACGCCGGCGTGAGCCAGGCCATCAGCAAGGTGGCCGAAGGCGCGCACATGCCGTACCTGCTGCTGGCCTGGCTGATCGCCGTGGCCCTGCGCCAGGCCACTGGCTCGGCAACCGTCGCCACGACCACCACGGCGGGCATTCTAGCGCCGATGATGGCGGGGCTGGCGGCGACGCAAAGTTCACTGATCGCGCTGGCGATTGGCGCAGGCTCGGTGTTCTTCTGCCACGTCAACGACGCCGGCTTCTGGATGGTGCGCGAGTACTTTGGCTTGCAGCTGAAACAGACGATTTGGGTGTGGTCGGTGTTACAGACCATCGTCTCCGTGGTCGGGCTGGTCGGCACGCTGTTGCTCTGGCACTTTTTGACTTAAAGCTCAGGCGGCCAAGGTGTGGCGCTTGCTGAACAGCGCCACACTCGCCACCCCCACCGCCCCCATCACCACGCAATAGCCCACGCAAATCCACGGGCTGGTCGGCATCAATGCAATCAACAGCAACGGCGTGGTGCTCGCCCACAGCGCGTAGGCAATGTTGTAGGTGAAGGAAATGCCCGACACCCGCACCTGCGCCGGGAACAGGCCGACCATCACCGATGGCACCGCGCCGACCACCCCGCAACTCAAGCCCGCTACGGCATATGCCGCGCCCAGCCAGACGCCGCCGTTGATCAGGCTCGCATACAACACCGCAATGCCCAGCGGCAGCAACAAACTGTAGACCAGCACCGCGCGCCAGGCGCCGATACGGTCCACCAAAAGGCCGGCGAGGACGCAGCCGATATTCAGGAAGACGATGCCCAAGGCGCTCAAGGCGAATGTGTGGCTGGGGCTCATGCCGAAGGTTTTTTGCATCATGGTCGGGGTGATGACGACGAGCACGACGACGGCGGAGGTGAGCACGCAGGTGAGGATCATCGCTGGCAGCAGCACGGCGCGGTGGTCGCGCAGCACGGTGCGCAGTGGCATTTCAGCGGAGGCTTGGCGGCGGGCCTGCATTTCGAGGAATACCGGGGTTTCGCTGAGCCAGCGCCGCAGCCATACGCCGATCACGCCGAACACGCCGCCGAGCAGGAAGGGCAAGCGCCAGGCGTAGTCGAGGATTTCGGCGGGGGTGAAGACTTGCGCCAGCAAGGTCGCGGTCAGCGCGCCGAGCAGGTAGCCGAATGTGAGGCCGGCTTGCAGGAAGCCCAAGGCGTAACCGCGATGGTTCCTTGGCGCGTGCTCGGCGACGAAGGTCCAGGCGCTCGGCACTTCACCGCCGACCGCCGCGCCTTGCAGCACGCGCAGCGCCAGCAGGATCAGCGGGGCGAAGTAACCGATGTGCGCGTATGTCGGCATGATCCCGATCAGCAGGCAGGGCAAGGCCATCATCAGGATGCTCAGGCTGAACACGCGCTTGCGCCCCAAGTGATCGGCGAAATGTGCCATCAGGATGCCGCCCAACGGTCGGGCCAGGTAGCCGGTGACGAAGATGCCGAAGCTTTGCAGCAGGCGCAGCCACTCGGGCATTTCCGGCGGGAAAAACAACTGGCTGAGCGTCAGCGCGAAAAACACAAAAATGATGAAGTCGTAGATTTCCAGAGCACCACCGAGGGCGGCCAGGCCCAGGGTTTTGTAGTCGGAGCGGGAAAAACGCTGCGCCTGTGGGGAAAAGGTGGCAGTCATGTAAAGGCTCGGCAGACAAACAAAATGGCGTGCAGGTTATGAGGTGAGCCAGATGATGGCAATCGCGGCCGATATATTTGTTTTCCTCATGGATCGATGAAGATAACTGCATTCCCATATCAATGGCCGTAGCGGAACATGCCGGAAAACTGCCATCACCCTAATAAATACAAGAGGTAGAACCTGTGGCCGATGCTATCGAAGAAAGCCGCTACGCCCTATTTGCCCTGCGTTGTTCCAACTTTGCCGAGCGCTGGTTTCCTGACTCCTGGGTATTCGCCGCCCTCGCCGTGATCATCGTCGCCGTGGCGACCCTGGGCATGGGCGCCGCGCCCACCGAAGCCGCCAAAGCCTTTGGCGACGGGTTCTGGAGCCTGATTCCGTTCACCATGCAGATGGCGTTTGTGGTGATCGGCGGTTACGTGGTGGCCAGCTCGCCGCCTGCGGTAAAACTGATCGACCGCCTGGCGCGAATCCCGAAAAACGGCCGCTCGGCAGTGGCGTGGGTCGCATTGATTTCCATGGTTGCGTCGTTGCTGAACTGGGGCTTGTCCCTGGTGTTCGGCGGTTTGCTGGTGCGCGCGCTGGCCCGTCGCACGGATTTGCGCATGGATTACCGCGCCGCCGGTGCCGCGGCTTACTGGGGCTTGGCGCGGTATGGGCGCTGGGGCTGTCGTCGTCGGCTGCGCAGTTGCAGGCCAACCCGGCGAGCTTGCCGCCGTCGATCCTGTCGATCACCGGGATGATCCCGTTCACCGAGACCATCTTCCTGTGGCAATCCGGCGTGCTGTTGCTGGCGCTGATTGTGGTGTCGTTGATCATCGCCTACGCCACCGCGCCCGGCCCGAACAGCGCGCGTGACGCCAAGGCTTGCGGCGTCGACCCGGCGTTCAACCTGCCCAAGATACAAGCGCCGACCCGCCCGGGCGAATGGCTGGAACACAGCCCGTTGTTGACCATTTTGCTGGCATTACTGGCAGCCGGCTGGCTGTTTCATGAGTTCTCGACCAAGCCGGCGATCAGCGCCATCTCGGGGCTGAACACCTATAACTTTCTGTTCATCATGGTCGGCGCGCTGCTGCACTGGCGCCCGCGCAGCTTCCTGGATGCGGTGGCCCGCGCGGTGCCGACCACCACCGGCGTGCTGATTCAGTTCCCACTGTACGGTTCGATCGCCGCGCTGATGACCGTGGTCAAGGGCGGTGACGGCCAGACCCTGGCGCACCATATCTCGCTGTTCTTCACCTCCATCGCCTCCCACGACACCTATGCCTTATTGATGGGCGTGTATTCGGCGGTACTCGGCTTCTTTATCCCCTCGGGTGGCGGCAAGTGGATCATCGAAGCGCCTTACGTGATGCAAGTCGCCAATGACCTGCAATATCACCTGGGCTGGGCGGTGCAGATCTATAACGCGGCCGAGGCGCTGCCGAACCTGATCAACCCGTTTTACATGCTCCCATTGCTGGGAGTGTTGGGGTTGAAGGCGCGGGACTTGATTGGTTTTTCGTTTGTGCAATTGCTGGTGCACACGCCGCTGGTGCTGTTTCTGCTGTGGGCGCTGGGGACGACGTTGAAGTATTTGCCGCCGGTGATGCCGTAGTCGGAAAATCACGCATCTGTTATTGCAGCAGATGCCTTCAGCCTGGAGCGCCCGGAAGGTGCTCCAGCAATTCAGGCAATGCGGTTTGAATTGTGTCCCACACCACGTCGAGGTTGATATCAAAATAACCGTGGGCAATCCGGTTGCGCATGCCACGCATGCTACGCCAAGGGATTTGAGCATGACCCTCGGCGAAGTCGGTGTACTGATCCATGATCTTGGTAGAGGCCTCGCCGATGATGACAAGGCTCATGACCACCGCTTGTTGGGTGCGCCGGTCCTCCAGAAACTCCTCTTTACTCAAGCCTTCAACAAAGCTGATTGCGTCCACGGTGGCTTGCCTGATGTGATCGAGGTAATCGCCAAGGCGACTGGCTGTCATACCGGCCGAGCCTCTGCCAGCACTTTCGCTCGAAACTTCAATGGCAAATCGGCAGGTGTGAGTAAGTCGACATTGACCCCGAGCAGGTCCTCAAGCTCAACCTGAAGGCCGCCGAGATCAAAAAGCGTAGTGCCCGGCGGCGCATCCACCAGAAGGTCGAGATCACTGCCTTCCTGATCGGTACCCTGCAAGACCGAGCCGAACACTCTTGGGTTTGAAATACGAAAACGGCCCACGACTTCTCTGACGGCGGCGCGTTGCAGATCAAGGGCGGTTGAAGGTTTCACGGTTCACCTCGCAAGGTCCATTATCGGATCAGTCTAGCAGCGCCGGAGCCACCTCGACACCGCTGCGTGATCACGCCACTGTCTTCGTTCCGTCACATTCCATTGCTACCGTCCTGCGGAAATATCTTGAAACAACCACCCTGCAGGAACTCCCAGCCATGAGCGACGAGCACGAAGACCGCCCTTCCGCCGATTCCGTCAGCCCACCACCGGTGGACAGCAGCCGCCGTCGGTTTCTGGGGGGCGCGGCGGTGTTGGGGGTCGGCGCGACCTTGAGTGCCTGCGGCAATACCAGCGAAGCGCCGGGCAAACCGGTGGTGCGGCCGCTCACACCACAAGAGCTCGATAAGGCACTGCGCGAGCAGGTGAAAACCGTGGTGGTGATCTACGCCGAGAATCGCAGCTTCAACAACCTGTTTGCGGACTTCCCCGGCGTGGAGAAACCCCTGTCGGCGCTGTCGGCGACCGACACTCAGCAACGCGACCGCGATGGCAGCCTGCTGACCACGTTGCCGCCGGTCTGGGGCGGCGTGTTGCAAGTCGGCCCGCAAAGTGTGGACGGGGTGACTTACCCCAGCGAAGTGCAATTTCAGGAAAACCTGCCCAACGCTCCGTTCGCCCTCAAGGGCCCGAACGCCGAAGACCTGCCGTTGAGCCTGGTCACCCGCGATTTGTGGCACGTGTTCTATCAAAACCAGATGCAGATCAATGGCGGCAAGAACGACAACTTTGTTGCCTGGGCCGATTCCGGCGGTTTGGTGATGGGCCATTACGCCCAAAGCCGTTATGCCCTGCGCCTGTGGGATGTGGCCAAGGAGTTTGTGCTGTGCGACAACTTCTTCCAGGGTGCCTTTGGTGGCTCCTTCCTTAATCACCAATACTTGATCAGCGCCACCGCGCCGTTTTACCCGAATGCCGCGCAGTCCGTCGCCAAGGCCCAGATCGCCACGCTGCAAAGTGATGACCCGACCGACCCGCGCCTCAAGCCGCTGGATAAATCCCCGGCGAGCGCGATGACCGGCCCCCCGCAGTTCGGCCCGAGCGCCCTGACTCCGGACGGCTACGGCGTGAATACCCTGGCCCCGCCCTACTGGCCGACCTGGATTCGTGACCCGGAAAACCCGGATTACTCCAAACCTGACCTGCCCAACGTGCTGGTGCCGCAAACCCACGAACACATTGGCGACAAACTGTCGAAAAAGAATATCGACTGGGCCTGGTACGCCGGGGCATGGCAAGCGACGCTGGATCAGTTCAAGGATTCGGGTGGCATTCCAAAGATCCCGAACTTCCAGTACCACCATCAGCCGTTCAACTACTTCAAGAAACAGGGGCCGGAAAACCGCGCCGAACGTGACAAGCGCCTGCGCGATGGCGGTTTGGGCGATGAGTCGAGCACCAACAAATTCTTCGCCGACGCCCAGGCCGGCAAGCTGCCCGCCGTGAGTTTCTACAAGCCCCAGGGCAACCTGAATATGCACGCCGGTTACGCCGACGTCGCCTCGGGCGATCGCCATATCGCTCGCGCGTTGAAAGTGCTGCAGGAAAGCCCGCAGTGGAAAAACATGGTGGTGGTGGTGACGGTTGATGAAAACGGCGGCTGGTGGGACCACGTCGCACCGCCAAAAGGCGACCGTTGGGGCCCAGGCACGCGCGTTCCGGCGCTCGTCGTGTCGCCGTTTGCGCGCAAAGGCACGGTGGACCACACGGTTTACGACACCGCGTCGATCCTGCGGTTAATTACCCGGGTGTTCCAGCTGGAGACACTGGACGGCCTCAAGCAGCGCGATGACGCGATGCGCGCTCGAGGCCAGCAGCCGATGGGTGATCTGAGCAACGCTTTGCAGTTCAATCTGTAGGGTTTCTTATCCAATAACGACACGTTCAGCGATTTAGCACGCGGTTTTCCTGGTCAACCGCTACTGTGTGCAAGTGGGCTTTCATCCCGCGCAGACGGGCTTTCGCTGACAAGGAATTAAGTATGTTCAAACCGACCCGGTTGTTTTTCACAGTGGCCGCACTGCTGGCCAGTGCGGTCGTACAGGCCGACATCGAAGTGCCACTGGGCAGCACGCAACGCGTCACCCAGCTGTTCGCGTTTCCCAATAATTGCAATGTGATCTGCTTTCGGCCGTGGACGCTGGAACAAACCGCCGAGCATTACTTGACCCAAAGCCTGCAGCGTGACGGTTACAGCCGCGCCAAAGTCAGCGTGAAAACCCATGACGGGCAGGTGTCGGCAACGTTTACCGGAGTGCCCGACAGCTACGGCCAGCCCTTGACTGCGCTGCTCAATACCGCAGACCTGGCGTATCAAGGCGCCAGCAAGCTCAACAGCGACGGCAAATGGGCCTACAACTGGTACCTGTTCCTGCCGCTGGGCATGGCCCTGGAAAACCGTAAAAGTATTGAGCTGCTGCACTTTCCGCCGGATTATTCGTTGACCCAGGCCCAGGACTATCTGGAATCGGCCACCACCGACCGCTGGGCAAGCTTGCTCACCGACAATGGCATCCCGGCCACCGAAACACCGGCTTACCAGACCATCATCGATATCGCGCCGATTGCTGCGCCGTCCAACGCGGGCAAGGATCTGGAAACCGTCTATAGCTACTTCACCGACTACCAGACGCGCATGGTCAAGGAGCTGAGCCTGCAAGCCAACGCTTCATTGCCGATGGTGGCGTTCGGCGCACCGGTGCGCAATTGGATCAAGCAGCAGTACGGCCAGACGGTGAACGTACTGAGCCTGGCGCAAATCAGCCCGGCGGCGGGCAGAAGCGTGTCGGTGCTGGGCGCCAATCACCCGAGTTACATCTGGTACGCGGCGGACCCGGCGAACTATGACGATAACGAGCAAAAGGCCGACGAAGCAGGCTTGAAAGTGATGGGCCAGGATTTGAGTGCTGCCTGCTGGCAAGGCGGGATGGGGCAGAAACCGGCCAGCGATCCGAATGTGCTACTCAAGGCCTGCATGAACACCTGGCAAGTCACGCGCAAGGAACAGACCTGTGAGTTGTTCTATACCTCGGTGCGTCACCTGACGCCGGAACAAGCCAATGCCAAATGCGCCACGCCGGTTATAAAAACTCAATTGAAACAGCTGAAGGATGCCGCGCCAGCGCCCGCAATCACCGCGCCAGCACTTTGAGTCGCACAAAAAAAAGCCGATATCTACTGTCAATGTTGACAGTAGATATCGGCGGTCTCTTCAGCGAGTCTTGAATCGGGCCCACCCGCTGCAAGACTGGCAATCACTCCCCATACGCAGGTCGATGCAGCCCAACCAGGGAGAGTTATGAAAACTCAAGCCATGGATACGGCTACCAGCGCTGACAGTGAAAACGACAGTCTTTACCCCTTCGCAACCACGCTCGTCGAGTCAGGCTACCCCTCGATGCGCCAGTTTGAGGTCGTGCGCGACCAAAACGGTGAAACCGTTGGTATCAAATCCCGCGTCGATTTCGACAACCGCAGCCTCATCGCCAGGGTATTCGGCTATGCCTTGAACGACTGCCGCCCTCATACCTTCCAGATATCCACACGAATTCGGCTGTATGACCCTTGGTTCTGCGGCCAACTGCGCCATTCCTGTGAGCCGAACCTGTATTTCGACACCGCTTACCTGCAGCTCTGGTCAGTCATGCCGATCGCGGCCAACACCTGGTTGACCATTGATTTCGCCAAGACTGGCAGCGTCCTGCCCCGACAGTTCGCCTGCCAATGCGGCTGTGAGATCTGTCGGGGCTGGATCAAAGGCCCTGAGGAAGAACTGAGCCAGGAAGGCTACTTGTTCTTTCAACAGCAGGGCTGCCTCAGCGGGCCTTAAGCCTCACCCAACGGGCGCAGGCGATACTGCGGCGGCAACTGCTCAAAGCCACTGATGGTTGTGTTCAAGCTCTTCCAGCGGCCATCCTTGATGCCGTAGATGCAGCCATGAATCGACAGGTTCTGCCCACGGTGCCAGGCGTTTTGCACAATGCTGGTGTGGCCGACGTTGGCCACCTGCTGAATCACGTTCAACTCGCAGAGGCGGTCTACTTGCTCTTCTTCGGTCGGCAACTGGGCCAATACCTCGCGGTTTTCGTAATACAGGTCGCGGATGGTGCGCAGCCAGCCGTCGATCAAGCCAAACTGGCGGTCCTGCATCGAGGCGCGCACGCCGCCACAGCCATAATGGCCGGTGACGAGGATGTGTTTGACCTTGAGCACGTCCACCGCGTACTGGATCACCGACAGGCAATTGAGGTCGGTGTGCAGCACCACGTTGGCCACGTTGCGGTGCACGAACAGATCGCCCGGCAGCATGCCGACGATTTCGTTGGCCGGTACGCGTGCATCGGAGCAGCCGATCCACAGGTATTCCGGGGTTTGCTGGCGGGCGAGCTTGGCGAAGAATTCGGGATCTTCCTGTTTGATCGCATCCGCCCAGCGTTCGTTGTTATCAAGCAGGTCTTGTAGTTCGTTCATCAGGGAAAGCCTCAGGAATGATGCGCAGTTTTGTGACTGACAACCTCGCTTGCAGGTCACGCCCAACGCAAATTAGCTTGAATTTTTGGGGCGCACAGCCTGTCCACACACTATAAGCCCCACAGTATGAGGATTGGCCATGACTGAATCACGACGCCCTTTTGGCGCTACACAGCCCGAACCGATTGATGATAACGAAGACCGCATGGGTTCGATGCGCGAGCTGGATTTTGACGAACCCGATCAAACGGCTGAGATAGGCGATGAAATCCCGTCTCGCGAGCGCGAGCACCTGATGCCTGACGAACGGGTACGCGAAGCCGGGCTGACCGGCGCGTCGACGGATGATCACCATCCCACCGACGATGATTTGAGCCCGGAAACGCTGATCCTTGAAGATGGCGCGCGGGATGCTCGGGAGGCAGGTGAAGACGGTCCTGCGGATTATGACTTGAGCATCGTCGATGAAGACGAGATTGGCGGCGGCAATGGGCTGGATGAAGCCGAACTGGCGGATCTCGACCCGGTAGACGGCAACCGCTGAAAAAACGCGGTTCAAATGTGGGAGCGGGCTTGCTCGCGAAAGCGGAGTGTCAGTCGACCGATATCTTGACTGACACACCGCTTTCGCGAGCAAGCCCGCTCCCACATTTGGATTTGTGGTTAATCCACCAAGGTGCAGGCCATGACAACCGCATCTTCGCGGCCACCAACGGCGGGGTAATAATCGCGACGCCGGCCGATTTCGTTGAAACCATACCGCTCGTACAAGCGAAACGCGCCAGTATTGCTGTCACGCAGCTCCAGGAAACATTCCCGCGCATTGGCGGCATACGCCCGCGACATCAAGTGCTCCAGCAGCGCCAGGCCAAGGCCACGGCCCTGGTTCTCCGGCTTGACGGTGATATTCAGCAAATGCGCTTCATCAAGGATGATCTGCACTACGCCGTGCCCCACTTGCTGTTCGCCTTCAAACATCAGCCAGATTTGGTACTTGCCCAGCCCGTCGAGAAATATCCCACGGGTCCAGGGATGGCTGAACGCTGCGTATTCGATTTTCAGCACGGCGTCGAGGTCAGCCTCGGTCATCGGGCGGAAGGTTAAAGCCTCACTCATCGGTTGTTTTCCAGCGCGCCATCAGCCGGCGCATGGCTTGCCAGACATCAGCCTTACGCTGTGGCTCTTCCATTAATAATTCCAGGCCCGGCAGGGCCCAGACCGAGCCCAGGCCTTCTACCTGCAGTTCGCGGTACCAGGCTTCGGCATTCGCTTCGCCGGCGAAACGCACGGCGGGCAGGCCGATCAGCCACAGGCACACGCAGGGTTCGTCTTCCAGGCGTGCCGACACAAAGCCTTGCACGAAATCTCGCGCGGCTTCCGGGCCCTGGTCCATGGTGCCGCGCGTCAGCAACGGCCAGCGAACCGGGTCACCGATGATTTGCGGGCTGTCGGGCAGGCCGGCGGCGCGCAGCATGTCTTTGAGCAGCATGTAGGCCGGGTCGCGGGTCTGGAAACGTTCGCCGGTGGGCAGTTCCACCAGCAGCAGGCAACGCCCGGCCCGCAGCAATTGCAGGGCGAAGCGCGGCGGCGGCACCACGACGGCCTTGGCCACCGGAGCAGCCTTTTCAACCTCTGCCGCTTTGGCGATGGGCGACGGGCGCGGTACTTCGATCTTCGCCCGCTCTACCACAGGGCGCACTTCGGGCGCGGGCTTGACCACCGCCACCGGCGCAGCCGCCTCCTCCCCCGACACCATGATGGCCTCATAGGGCTCGAGCGCTTCCAGCAGCTCGGGCCGCGACGGGGCGGCAAACGGCAGTTCGGTGCGGGGCAGCCAGTTGACCACCTGCATGGCGGTCAAGTAAGCGCGACGTCGGGACTCGATAAGCACAGCTCGGCCACTTGTGGATAAGTTAAGAGCGGGGATTCTACCGCTGTTCGGCCACAATCGCCCACTGCGCACTGACCGGCTGTGGATAAATCCCAGTCCCGATGCAGTACAATCGCGACTTTTAATCGCCAACCAGCCGGCCATTCCGATGATCGAACCCAAGCGCGTCTTGCGCGCCCTCGCCGAACACTGGGCCCTGCTTGAGCCACTGTGCGAACACTTCGACCAAGGCACGTTGAGCCTGAGCGAATTGCGCGCACAACTGGCGGCCCAACAACTGGACAGCACGCCACAGGACATCACCAGCCTGCTGGACGTGTGGATTCGCCTGGATATCCTGGTGCCTGTCGCCAAGAGCCCGAACCGTTTCGAGCTCAACGCGCAGATCCACGACTTCCTCGCCTATCTTCGCAAGGAGCACCGGCTTGGCCTGTGCCTGGAAATCGAAGCCTACCTGCGCCACCTTGAGCGCTTGGCGGGTTATATCCAGGACGCTTTTGACATCCGTGATGGCCACGACCTCGCCCGCCAACTGCGCTTGCTGGATATGCGCGTACGGGACGTGCTGAAAAAACTCGCCAACGATGAGCAAGCGCTCGCGGCCGTGGCCGACCGCGCCAAGACCAGCGACCGGCAGATCCCGTTGCGCCAGCGATACGCCGAAGTGCTGGCGACCTGGGACGAATACGTCGAACCTATGATCCAGTTGGTGAACGCCGACGGCGCTTTCGAGCAAGGCGTGCGCAAGGTCGAGAACGTGCTGCTGCGCATGCTCACCGAGCAACAGCGCCTCGGCCATTTGGTTGACGACGACATGCTGCTGCGCACCCACGCGCGCATCCTTGAAATGCAGACCAGCGCCCAGTTGACCTTGCGCCATGCCCGCGAACTGCTGTTGCCGTTGCGTGAAGAAGCACGCCGGCATAACGCCGTAACCCGTGGCGCGGCACTGGCCCTGTCGGCGATTCGTCGTAAGGGGTTGGACGCGGTGCCGCAAGCGGCCATGCCGATGTTCACGCGACCGCAAAGCACCTTCCTCGGCAGCGCGAGCCAGGTGGAAGCCTATGTGTATGCCCTGGCGAATTTCGAGCCGAAACCGGCGCGTTTCCCCAAAGCACACAAATCCCACAAGGGCGAAGCCCCGCGTGCACCGCGTACGGTCAAGGAAATGCTCGAGCGCTGCGAAGACGCACTGCCGATGCCGGACCTGATGAGCTGGCTGCTGGAGCAGGAGCCGGACGGCGCCACCGACGAATTGCTGTACTGGTTCTCGCGGCTCTCGCGTGAAAAACGCTTCAAGCGCGAACGCCTGGAACGCCGCGATTACCACACACACGAGCATCAGGTCAGCCTGCGCTCATTCGCCCTGCTCCCGGCCAGCAGCGACGCCGCCGAGAATTCCGCGAGTATCCCTCATGCATCTTGATCTATCCGAACTGTCCCAGCTGGCGCCGATCTTTCGCGAGCTGTTCAAGGGTTACCACGTCAGCCGCCGCGACCCGGAGCTGTACGCGCAACTGTCGAACTTCCAGGACCAGTACCGCACGCTGTTCAAGGCCCTGGGCTTTGAGCTGGTGTGCGATACCCGTGGCTTCTACTACTTTGTGCCGGATTCCGCGATTGCCAGCGCGCAGGTGAACAAGACCGCGCAGCGCCTGGCGTTATTCACCTTCATCATCGTTGAGCATTTGGCCGACCAGGGCCGCGACCCGATCGCCGTGCTTGATGGTGGCAGCCTGGGCCGCGATGAGTTGCCGTCGTTGCTGGAGAAATACCGCGACCTGTTTATCCAGGCCGAGGTGCAGACCCAGGAAGAACTCGAAGAAAAAATCATGCGCCGCATGACCCAATTGGGCTTTGCCAGCGAAGACAACGGCATTTATCGCTTCCTGCCGCCGATGCACCGCTTCCTCGACGTGTGCCTGTCGGTGCAACAAGACCGCGACCTCGCGGCCAGCGTGCACAGCGTGTTGCCACTGCCGGCGCCGGTGATCATCGACGAAGACAGCGATGAAAAATTGCTGAAAACCGATGACCCGCTGGATCTGAGTGACTTCGAAGAAGAAAGCGAAGAAGACGCCATGGCCCGCGCCATTGCCGAAGAACAGGAGACCGATGCATGAGCAAGGAACGCTACGGCATCCGCCGCTTCGCCCTATTGAACACCGCCGGTTACAGCCTGGGTTTGTTCCCGCTGGAAGAACCGCTGTCGGTGTATGGCGCGAACAACCTGGGTAAATCCGCATCGATCAACGCCTTGCAGTTCCCGATTCTGGCGCGCATGTCGGACATGAGTTTCGGCAAGTACACGCTGGAGCAATCGCGGCGTTTCTACTTTGCCACCGACACCAGCTACATCCTCGTGGAAGTGTCCCTGCCCCACGGCCCGCACGTGATCGGCGTGGTCGGTCGCGGCCCGGGCGGCGGTTTTGGTCACCAGTTCTTTGCCTATGCCGGCAAGCTGGACCTGGCGCATTACCAGAAGAACGACACCTGCCTGCGTCAGAAAGAGCTGTTCACCAACCTTGAGCGCGAAGGCCTGAAAGCCTACGAACTCAAGCCGGATGAGCTGCGCCGTTTGCTGGTGGGCGGCCACACGTCGATCCCGCTGGACCTGACCCTGATTCCGCTGCGCTCCACCAGCGAGCAGAGCCTGAAGACTTTCCGCGCGCTGTTTATCAACCTGCTGCACATGCGCGAAATCACCGCGGCCAAGCTCAAGCAATTGTTCCTGGATGCGTTCGAACACAGCCTGCGTTCCGGCAGTGTCGATTACATCGCCGCGTGCGAAGAAGCCTTCCGCGATGTACGACGCATGGAACAGGACTACAACGCGCTGGTCGCCGCCGGGCCGTTGGTGGAAGCCTTGGCCAACGGTGTTCGCCAGCGTGACAGCCTGCGCGGCAAGCTGCATCGCCTGTCGCCGCTGCTGGATTCGTTGCTGGGCACGTGGTCGGACTACGCCGGTGCGCGCAAGGAAGAGCTGACCATTCAGGCCGAGCATTACCGTAACGAGCAGGACACGCTGCAGAACGATCAGCGCGGTGGCACCCAGGAGCTGATGCGCCTGGAGCGCGAAATCAGCGGCATCCAGCGTTGGCTGGGCGAGTTGTCGGTGCTCAAGCATCGCTTTGCGTTGGTGGATAACGTCAACGTGCTGGAGCAGCAACTGCTGGCGGCCAAGGATGCTCACGATGAATTGGCCGGCGCCCTGGCGCAGTCGCGACAGTTCAGCGCCGAGGATTTGGACGAGCGTTTGCGCGACCTGGAAAAACGCCTGAAGTCGGTCAAGCAGCAGCTCGACCACGCGGATAACAACAGCTACGCCAAACTGCGCGAGGAATTCTCGCAGCCGGATGTCGAGCGTCTGATGCGCCTGTTCAACAGTTCGTTGTTCAGCCTGCCGCTCGGCGCACATGGCATCACGCTGGACGAGGAAGGCCTGTGGGTTAAATCCCTGGAGCAAATCCTCGATGGCTTCAAGGGCGAGCGTTTTGAAGTGCCGGGGCTGTCTATCGATATCTCGCACATCGAGCCGCCTGCGCTGCAAGCCCTGGCCGATCGCGCGGCATTGCGCGATCAAAAAGAGCGTCTGGAAAAAGAACTCAAGCAGCTCAAGACTCAACAGGCTGTAGCCTCGGACCGCGCCGCGAGCAAGACCCAGACCGAAGCGCTGTACCAGCAAGTGCTGGACGCGCAGAAGGCGCTGGAAGATTTCCGCCGTGCGCAAACCCTGAGCGCCGAAGAAGGCGAGAAGCTGGAAAACCTGGCGCAGATGGAAGCCGCGCAGGACGAGTTGAAGCGCTCCAGCGATGCGTTTACCGAACGCGTGCAGCAACTGTCGGCCAAGCTGCAACTGGTCGGCCGTCAAATTGCCGATATGGAAGCCAAGCAACGTACGCTGGATGACGCGCTGCGCCGTCGTCAGCTACTGCCGGCAGACTTGCCGTTCGGCACGCCGTTCATGGACCCGGTCGACGATTCCATGGACAACCTGCTGCCGCTGCTCAATGACTATCAGGACAGCTGGCAGGGCTTGCTGCGTGCGGATGGCCAGATCGAGGCGCTGTACGCTCAGGTGCGCCTCAAGGGCGTGGCCAAGTTCGACAGCGAGGACGACGTGGAGCGTCGCTTGCAACTGCTGATCAACGCGTATGCGCACCGTACCGACGAGGCGCTGACCCTCGGCAAGGCGCGCCGTGCGGCGGTCACCGATATCGCGCGGACCCTGCGTAATATTCGCAGCGACTACGACAGCCTTGAGCATCAACTGGCGTTGTTCAACCGCGAGATCAACAAACGTCAGGTGTCCAACCTGCAAAGCTTCCGCATTGTGCTGGCGCCGAACAAGGAAGCCCTCAAGCATATCGACCAGATTATTCACAGTGCCGGTCAGTATGAAGAAGGCGAAACCCTCTCGGTGTTCGACCTCAGCCAGAGCGCCGAGCAAGACAACAAGAACGAAGAGGCCAAGGAATACCTGGCCCGCCTCGTGGCGGCCAACCATAACCAGCTGGGCCTCAAGGATTTGTTCGAACTGGCGTTCGAGATCACCAAGGTCAACGGCCAGCCGATTATTCATACCGACATCGATGGTGCAGCCTCCAACGGCACCACCATGACCATCAAGGCGCTGACCAACATGTATTTGTTGCTGCACTTGATGGACCGCGACCAGGCCGGGCGTGTGCGTTTGCCGTACTACCTCGATGAGGCGGCGGACATCGACGAGAAGAATCAGGCGGCGTTGCTGGAAACCAGTTTGCAACTGGGCTTTGTGCCGATTCTGGCGAGTGTGAAACCGCAGGTGTCGGCGCAGGTGGCGATCGACCTTGAAGGTGGTAGCGGGCCTAATGGGATCTACATTGATGAGGCGGACTGGAAGTACATTCGTCGTCACGATGCGGTGAAGGCGACAGTCAATGTGCAGGCAGATGAACCGGAGCTGGATGAGGTCTGACGTGTTTCGCTGAAATGCAAAAAGGCCCCTGGGTGAGAATCCAGGGGCCTTTTTTGATGTCTGTGCCGGCCTCTTCGCGAGCAAGCCCGCTCCCACATTCGACCGCGTTTTTACATGATAAACGCGATCAAATGTGGGAGCGGGCTTGCTCGCGAAGGACGCACCTCGGTTTATTTGCCGAGTGGGATCTTGGGCGCCCAAGTGAGCCATTCATCTTCGAACTTGTCGAACAGCGGGAAAGTTTGCTGTGGCCGAGCGACGTTGCCCATTCGTTCACCTTCAGGCGTGGCGAAAGCAATGCCGCCGGCGACTAATGTCTCCAAAGACTCGGTGCGAACCGTCGCGCCTTTGAACAGGCCGAAGTCGAGGCCAAAGCCGCTGGTATTCCAGAAGCGGCTGCCACTGCGCACCAACGCTGCGTACTTGGGCTCGATCAGGATGTGGATCAGTACGCGGTCGGCAGTCTGGCCCAGCTCGTAGCCGGTGACTTTACCCACGGTGACTTCGCGGTAGGTGACCGGAACGCCTTCCTTCAACGAGCCACGGCGGGCAGCGCTGAGCACTAACCTCAGGCCTTCTTCTTGTTGGTCGGCCTTCGGCGGCTGGTCCAGCGCAACGAAGCTCTTTTGTGGACCGGCATTTTTTGTCGCTGGCTGCACTTCGATGTACTGCCCAGTGACCAGGGTTTCCAGGTTGGACGTTTTCATCAAGCCCAGTTCGGGCTTGACCACCCAGAACTGGCTGCCAGCGCGCGCGATACGGTCCGCGACTTGGGTGATGCGCGCCTTGAGCATCACTGATTGCATGTCCGCGCTGAGGTCGACGCTTTCGATCTTGCCCACGTCCAGCCCCTTGAATCGAACCGGAGAGCCGGCGCGCAAACCATCGGCACGATCAACCTTGATGGTCACCAGCGTGCCATGTTGATTAGCGGCATCGCGATCGGCAAACAGACGGAAACGCGGAATGCGTTTTTTCAGCGGCACGTTCGGTTCCGGGGTTTCGAAGGCAATACCGCCGGCCATCAAGCTGGCGAGGGATTCACTCTTCACCTGGATGCCGCCGGTGAGTCCGCCGGTCAGGGTGACTCCGCTGGCATTCCAGAAGCGCGTCGAGCCATTGACCAGGTTTTCGTACTCCTTCTCGATGTGAACGCCGATCACCAGTTGCTTGTTTTTACGCGAGAACTGGTAGCTCTGCACCGAGCCGACTTTGACCTGCTTGTAGAGAATCGGGCTGCCGACATCCAGGGAGCCCAGGTTATCGGTGAGCAGCACCATGTGCAGGCCCGGCGAGCGTAGGTCCAACGGAGGAGCCTTGGCACGGGCCACGTATTCACGCGCCGGCGCGGTGCCTTTGTCGCCGGGACGAATAGCGATGTAGTTGCCCTTCACCAGCGCCTCAAGCCCAGTGATGCCTGCCAGGGAAATCGACGGCTTGACCACCCAGAATTGGGTGTCTTGCACCAGGTAGTCTTCGGCCAATGGGTCGAGCGTCAGTTCGGCGTTGGCGCTCGACAGATCCGGGTTGATCTTCAGCGTCTTCAGGCTCCCCACCTGGATACCTTTGTACATCACCGGGGTGCGCCCGGCCTGCAGGCCTTCGAAGTCGGTGAGTTTGACCTTGACCTTGAGACCTGCGGCGGCGGCATCGAAGTCTTCGTACAAGCGGAACGGCAGGCTCGGGTCAGTCGGCGGGCTGTCTTTGTGATTCTCCGGCGTGGCGAAGGCGATACCGCCGGCGACGATACTGGACAGCGATTCGCTGCGCACCTTTACGCCGGACAGGTTGGCGTCGATGCTGATGCCGCTGGCGTTCCAGAAACGCGTCTGTTTGCGCACCAGCTTGGCGTAAGTCGGTTCGATGTAGACCTTGATCTCGACGGTGCTCTGGTCTTCGGAAAGCAGATAGCTTTTGACCTGGCCAACCTGGATCTGTTTGTAAAACACCGGGCTGCCACGGTTTAACGAACCAAGCCGGTCAGCCTTGAGGGTCAAGTGCAGGCCAGGTTTGGCGTCGGATAACGGTGGCTCTTCGGAGAGTGCCTTGAATTTGCGCGTGGGCTCACCGTCACCAGGGCTGGCGGCGATGTAGTTACCCGAAACGAGGGTTTCAAGGCCGGTGATGCCGGCGAGGGTCACGCTGGGTTTTACCAGCCAGAAACGCGTGTTGGTCTTAAGGTATTGCTCCACGTCCTTGTTCATTTCGATGGTGGCGATCACCCCGCGATTATTGCCCTCGTCGTCCAGGGCCAAGGTTTTGACCTTGCCCACAGGCATGCCTTTGTAGACCACTTCAGTCTTGTTGGCCTGTATGCCTTCACCGCTTTCAAAGCGGACCTGAATCTCGAGACCTTGCTGGGAATAGGCGCGCCATCCCAACCAGCCACCGATGATCAGGGCGATCAGGGGCAACACCCAAATGGCCGACCAGTTGGAAGCCGGGCGGGTTTTAGCTTTAGGCAAATCACTCATGGTCGTCGTCCGACTCCGTGTTATCCCAAATCAGTCGGGGATCGAAAGTTACTGCGGCAAGCATCGTCAAGATCACCACACTGGCGAATGCTGCCGCGCCGAGATTAGCCTCGACGCTGGCAAGTCGCCCAAAGTTTACGACCGCCACCAGGATGGCGATCACGAAGATATCCAGCATGGACCAGCGGCCAATGAATTCGATAAAGCGGTACATCACAATGCGTTGTTGTGCGGACAGCGGTTGGTGACGCTGCACCGAGAACAGCAGCAAGCCAATGCCGACCAGCTTGAAGGTAGGCACCAGGATACTGGCGATGAACACCACTGCAGCGATGGGGTACATGCCGTGCTGCGCCAACTGGATCACGCCGGCCATGATGGTACTGGGATCGCCCTGGCCCAGGGAATTGACGGTCATGATTGGCAACAAATTGGCAGGGATATACAGAATCGCGGCGGTGACCAGCAACGCCCAGGTGCGCACGAGACTGTTGGGGCGACGGGCATGAATCAGTGCACCGCAACGGGTGCAGAGTTGTTCGTCGGTATCCGGCTCCCGCTTGTTGAGCTCATGACACTCGGTACACACCAGAATGCCTGCATCAATCGCCCGCATGATCATTATCCCCAGACAGCGCCTGCCAAATTTGATGGGGCGACATGACCACCTCCAGCAGTACCTGGACCATTAGCAAACTGATAAAACAGAACAGGCCCAAGCTAACCGTGATGGACGCCATATCAGCGAGCTTAACGATCGCGACGAGCACGCCCATCAGGTAAACCTCCAACATCCCCCAGTCTTTGAGGTGATGGTAAATGCGGTAGAGCAACAACCCATAGCTGCGACCGACCTTCCAGCGAATGCTGAGCAGCACTGCCAATTGGCAGAGCAACTTGAGCAGGGGAATGCCCATGCTGCACAGGAATACGACGATCGCGACGCCTTGCATGCCGGTGTCGAACAGACCAACCACGCCACTCCATACGGTGTCCTCCGAGGTCTGCCCGAGTAGATTGAGCTGCATGATGGGTAAAAAGTTCGCAGGGATGTACATCAACAAGGCGGCAATAACCAAGGCGAGACTGCGCTCCACGACATTGTGGCGGTGAGCATAGAGCTCATAACCGCAGCGTGGGCATTGGGCCTTTTCACCTCGGGCAAGCGCGGGTTTGCGCATCAGCAAATCGCACTCATGGCATGCCACCAGGTCATCCAGAGGTAAATCCGACACCTCAAGGGTATCAACCGGATCGGGCATATATAGGGCTCTGACTCTAAAAAAGGTTAGGTACCTATTCTAGTGTTCTGGTTCAGAAATAACTGTGCAAATTTGTCAGGGAGCGTTGACGATATTTTCCGACCGCCCAAAACAAAACCCCTGTTTGCGTTAGCAAACAGGGGTTTCGGAATTTAATCTTGACGATGACCTACTCTCACATGGGGAAACCCCACACTACCATCGGCGATGCATCGTTTCACTAC
>NZ_JAUTYR010000049.1:0-33188 GCF_041946035.1 Pseudomonas sp. AMR01 | reverse complement strand
GTTAGCCGCGCTGGGCCAAGGATGGCCCATCGCGGCGGCCCACGCTCCAAAGCCGGAGTGAGGGCACACCGAGCCTAGGCGAGGTGCCGAGTGGTGGGGCGGAGCGTTTTTGGTTACTTTTTGCGCTCTTCTTCAAAAAGTGACCCGCTGTAAGAGCGGAACCGATTTCAGCCGTGACCCAAATAACGGATATGTACCCAACCAACCGCCAGATCAAGCATTCCCAGCCAACCTCAACCGCGCAGCCTGAGTAAAATCCAACATCCGCTTCAACGGCCGAACCGCATGCGGAATCACCGACGGCTCAACAAAAATCTCATTACTCCCCTCACGCAAACACTGCAACGTACGCTCCAGCGTATTCATCGCCATCCACGGACAATGCGCGCAACTGCGGCACGCCGCGCCGTTACCCGCCGTAGGCGCCTCAACAAACACCTTATCCGGACACAACTGCTGCATCTTGTAAAAGATGCCCCGGTCAGTCGCCACGATAAATGTCTTGTTCGGCAACCGCTGCGCCGCCGCAATCAACTGGCTGGTAGACCCCACCGCATCCGCCAACTCGATCACCGCCGTCGGCGATTCCGGGTGCACCAAAATCGCGGCGTCCGGGTACAGCGCTTTCATGTCCTCAAGCTGCTTGGACTTGAACTCCTCATGCACAATGCACGCACCGTCCCACAACAACATATCCGCACCGGTCTGGCGCTGAATGTAAGTGCCCAGGTGCTTGTCCGGCCCCCAGATAATAGTCTCGCCGTTGTCCATCAGGCTTTCAACGATCTCCAGCGCGCAGCTGGACGTCACCACCCAGTCCGCCCGGGCTTTGACCGCCGCCGAGGTGTTGGCGTACACCACCACCGTACGCTCGGGATGCTGATCGCAAAACGCCGAAAACTCCTCCACCGGGCACCCGAGGTCCAGTGAGCACGTGGCTTCCAGGGTGGGCATGAGGATGCGTTTTTCAGGCGTAAGAATTTTGGCCGTCTCGCCCATGAAACGCACACCGGCGACCAATACGGTCTTGGCCGGGTGGGCGGCGCCGAAGCGCGCCATTTCCAGGGAGTCAGAGACGCAGCCACCGGTTTCTTCGGCCAGGGCCTGAATCACCGGGTCACAATAGAAGTGGGCGACCAGCACCGCATCCTGAGCTTTAAGCTCGGCAGCGATGGCGGCACGCAGGTTCGCCTCTTCGTCGGCACTGAGCGCCTTGGGCTGCTTGGCGTCGAGGTGGGCTTGAACCAGAAGGCGTTCGGAAATGTGCGTCATGTTCGCAAGACCTGCAGGCGCAGTTGCGCGAAAGTCGAGTGTACCACCGGCTCTGGAGCCCTTCGGGCGCCGCCGGACGAAGTGAGTGTGTTCATCAAGCACGGGTGAAGCTGCGCAAGGCTACAGAATATCGAATAGATTCAAAAGCCTAATCTGGCATCCAGGCGCACGCCTGTCGGGCAAAAAAACGGGAAGGCCCCGTGATGAGCCTTCCCGCTTTCATGGCGCGCAACCTCAGTGCATCAGTACAGCGGGATAGTCATGTAGCAGCACCGAATCCTGCATGGCCGCCAGGGCGTCCTTCAAGGTTGATTGCTCCAGCGCGTCCTTGGACTTTTTAACCTCCTGGGCTGCGTGCTCCAGCAACGCCAGGTAGTCGCGTTTGGACGAGCCATCTTTCGGCTCCACCGTGTCTGACACCAACTGGGCCATCTCGTACTTCTGGGTCCGAGTGTTCTGCACCGCCGACTGCGACACAGAAGCACTCGCCAGTTGGCCATCCTTATAGGAGAAGCTCGCGGTGCTGCTGGCCTTGTCCTGCACTTGCACATACAGGTAGTTCTGCGATTTGCGGGTACCATCCAACACCGGTGGCTCGCCACCGCCGAGGCTTTTGTGGAAGTTTGCCGACAGCACCGACTGCTGGTTCTGGGTCACGCTGCGGTCCGCGCTGCTGCGGCCATTGACCTGGGTCTTCTGCGACACGGTGTAGGAGAAGCTGTCGACTTCCCTAGGACGCATTGCGTTGGACGCACCGACGGCCTGCTTGATCGAAGCCTTGAAGTCCGCCAGCCCTGTCAGCAAACCTTTGTCGGTCGGGTTGTTGCTCAATGCATTCGTTGCGCCAGCGCCTTGGGGATAGTGGCTGTTCATGGCGCTGAACGCATCCTTGAACATCGCCATCAAATCAGCATTGGCACTACCGCGCTCTTGCACCCGGTCGAACTGGGCGAGGTAGGTTTTCATCGCCTTGGCCTGCTGTTTGGCGTCACCCAGGATTGCGCTGTTTTTCAGGTCCACAGACAGGTCGACGTCGCCGGCCGGGCCACTCATACGTGTGGTGCGGCTTCGGCTGTCGGCGTGGAACGCCAGGCTAAGGTCCTCGTCCGCCTGGTTTTTGACTTTGGCGTTGAGGTCCACCGACGCCAACACGCTGGTGTCGAACTGGGTCAGTTTGCTCAGGTCGAGTTTCGGCGGCAAGGCGGTCAACCCATCGACCGACGTCTGGAACGCCGCCCCCAATTGGCCGACGGCTTTGAGTTCATCCGCGGTCAAATCGCCGCCGTCGACGGTGGCCTGCACGCCCAAGCCGTGTTTCTGACTAAACAGGCTGAACGTCACCGTCTTGCCGCTGGCGGTCTTGATGCTGAGGCTGATTTGGTTGTCGGCCTTGCTGTGCAACACCGCCTGGTCGGCCTTGATCCCGCCCGTATCACCGGCACGCTCTGCCGTGGTGTTGAGCACCGATTGTGAAATCCCCGCCCCACCGCCCCCGGTGAACTGATCCACCAACGCAGCACCGAGGCCGCTGTAACGGCTGGCCGTGGAGATTGAACCGAAGCGTTGGCTGATCGCCTGGGTGACTGCGTCCTGATTATCGTTTTCCCAGGCCCACACGGTTTCGCGGCCGGGGATCTGCCCGTTTTTGGAATAGAGATCGATAACGTCGGCCATGGGATTTCCGAGGCTGACCACGGAAGACGGTCGGGCCGGTGAGACGTCGAGGGTGTTCGCAAGCGCTGCCGGCGGTGAGGTCGTGGCGGCGCGAAGAATGAGGGGATTGATCGCGATGATCGGCGTTAGCGTAGTCATGACAGTCCGTGTCCTAAAAGCTGATTAGCCTTCAATCTAAACAAGACACGCCGCGATTGACAGCATTGAGGTCAAAACTTACGGCAAAGGACCACGCCAAAAAACCGGCCCTTTGCCGTTATCCACAGGTCAGAAGCGGTAAGTCACCGAACCACCAAACCCATTGGCGCTGTTTTCATACTTGGCGTCGTAGGTCAGCGCCAGCTGAGGGTTGTTGTCGCGAACCTTGATCGGCTCTTCCTTCAAGTAGGAGTAGGCCACGTCAAAGGTCAGGTTATCCACAGGCGTCCAGCCAGCACCGAGGCTGAACACGGTGCGGTCGCCCGTGGGAATACGCACGGAACGATCGGTATTGTTGGTCGGCGTCTGGTCCACGGAGAAGCCCGTACGCAGCACTAATTGCTTGTTGAGCTGATACGACAAGCCGATAGCGTGGGACCAGGTATCGTGCCAGTGCTCTTCCTCGGTAATGGAGCCCAGGCCTGCCAGCTGAGCGGCAAGGTCGGACACGCCGCTGTTGTTCACCGTGATTTTCTTCAACTGGCTCCAGCGGGTGTAGGTGCTGCCCACGTAGAGAGTCAGGGCATCGGTCAACTGGTGCGTGACCGAAAAGTCCACCGAGGACGGGGTGGTGACGTCCAGCTTGGCGTCATAGCGCTGAGGCCCACCGTCCAACAGGTTGGAAAGCACGCCCGAGGCGTCGGTATGACCGCTCAGGTGATAGACCACTTGCGAATGGTAGGTGAAGCCGACGCGGGTACTGTCCAGGGCCTGCACCAGAACGCCGGCATTGAAGCCCATCGCGGTGTCGTCACCCTTGATCTTGACGGCTTCCGTGCCCAGGCCGAACGCCGGGACTTTGGAGTCGAGTTCGCCATTGATCTTGTTGAACGTCGGGCCGAAACCTACCGAGACTTTGTCGTTGAAGGCATAGCTGACGGTCGGCTGCACGGTCGTGACCTGAACCTTGCTCTTGTTGCCAAACCCATTGCCCTGGAAGCTGTGTTCATAGTCCGTCACCAGCCCGAACGGCGCATAGATACCCAGGCCAAACGCCCAGTGCTCGTCGATCGGCGTGACCAGATAACCCATCGGCACGGCAATGCCGGGGACCATGTCGCCCTTGTTGGTGCCGGGGTTGTCGACGCCGCCCTGGGAAGAGCTGGCGTCCTTGATAGTTGTTTTAGCGTCGAGGTAGGTCGCCCCGATGCTCACTTCATTGTGCTTGAGGCGGGACATACCCGCCGGGTTGCCGAACACCGTGCTGGCGTCGTCGGCCGAGGATGAGCGACCGGCGTAGCCTGTACCCATCGAACTGATGCTTTGTTCGTTGAGGGCAAAACCACCGGCGAACAGCGGTGTGGAGGCGAGCGAAATAGAGAGCGCCAAGGCGCCTTTCAGAGTTTTGTTATTCATTATTAGGACTCGAATTATTGGGCAGCGATGAGAAAACTACCAACGATCGAGCGAGGCGATTATGAAGAGTTTTTCATTCAGTGGGTTGTCCGACAAACTCATGTATTTCAACGACTTTGCCGGCTGGGTTGTTATTCGTTATGACTTTTTAACCTGATTATGACCGGTGAGTTTCAGCTACATGGACCTGTCAATTTCAGCGCGCTGTTTTTGTCATTACTTCGTCGAGAAAGACGAAACGCCATCGGGATAAATAGGCGTCGACCATTACCGGCAAACATTTCTAAATGTTTCTTCATAAAGCCAAATCGTCATTAAACAGACATATATCAGGAATTAAATCGTCACGTCTTAGACAGGTGGACCCTTCCACTTACCCCTTCCCTTGAGGTGTTGTCGTGATGTTGCCGAGCAAAAAAAGTCTGTCTGTTTTGTTGACCGCCCTGTGCCTGAGCGGCGTGGCCCACGCCACCGACGTTACCGGTGCAGGCTCCAGCTTCGTCTACCCGGTGCTGTCCAAGTGGTCGCAGGACTACAGCAAGAACTCCAGCGACCGCATCAA
This sequence comes from Pseudomonas sp. AMR01, assembly GCF_041946035.1. NCBI lineage: Bacteria > Pseudomonadati > Pseudomonadota > Gammaproteobacteria > Pseudomonadales > Pseudomonadaceae > Pseudomonas > Pseudomonas sp. AMR01. The sequence goes on along the minus strand of NZ_JAUTYR010000049.1, from coordinate 28,126 downwards.
CTATCAGTCGATCGGCTCGGGGGGCGGTATTGCCCAGATCAAGGCGGCCACCGTGGACTTCGGCGCCTCTGACGCGCCACTTTCGGCCGAAGACCTCAAAGCCGGCGGCCTGGGCCAGTTCCCCAGCGTGATCGGCGGCATCGTGCCGGTGATGAACGTCGAAGGCGTGACCGCTGGCCAGCTGAAACTCGACGGCGACGTGCTGGCGAAGATCTTCCTCGGCGACATCAAGGCCTGGAACGACCCGGCCATCGCCGCCCTCAACCCGGGCCTGAACCTGCCGGTGGCGAACATCACCGTGGTGCACCGCTCGGATGGCTCGGGTACTTCGTACAACTTCACCAACTACCTGGCCAAGGTCAGCGACGCCTGGAAAACCAAAATCGGTTTCGGCACCACCGTGCCGTGGCCAGTGGGTGTGGGCGGCAAAGGCAACGAAGGTGTTTCGGCCTACGTGAAGCAGATCAAAAACTCCATCGGCTTCGTGGAATACGCCTACGCGCTGCAGAACAAAATGACCTACACCCAACTGAAGAACGCCTCGGGCAAGTTCGTCTCGCCTAACGCCAAGGCCTTCCAGGCGGCCGCTGACACCGCCGACTGGGCCAGCGCCAAAGACTTCAACCTGATCATGACAAACGCGCCAGGCGAAGGCGCATGGCCGATCACGGCGACCACCTGGATCATCATGTACAAGCAGCCAAAGAATGCCGAGCAAAGCCAGGCGGCGTTCAGCTTCTTCAAGTGGTCACTGGAAAAAGGCCAGCAACAGGCTGCCGCACTGGACTACGTAGCCCTGCCGGACTCCCTGGTGACGCGAATCGAAGGTTACTGGAAGTCTGACTTCACTCATTGATTCGCCCTACGACCGCCTTCCCCGGTGATCGAGGAAGGCGGTGAGCACATCTGATATGAACGACACCGTGCAACCGCTGGTTATGACTACTCACGCGAGCGACACCCGCAGCGACACGCGCGCCGCCCGCGATCAACGCCACGATCTGTGGTTCAAGCGCTCGATGTTCGGGGCTGCCATGCTGGTGCTGCTGTTGCTCGCCAGCATCGCGGCTTCGACGCTGTGGGGCGGCAGCCTGGCATTCAGGACCTTCGGCTTCGACTTTATCACCAGCACCGAGTGGGATGCGGTCAACAACCACTTTGGCGCTGTAGTGCCGATCTACGGCACCCTGGTGACGTCATTTCTGGCGTTGCTGATCGCCGTGCCAGTCAGTTTTGGTATCGCAATTTTTCTCACGGAAGTCGCGCCGCCATGGTTAAAAATGCCGGTCGCCTCGGCCATCGAATTGCTCGCCGGAATTCCCTCGATCATTTACGGCATGTGGGGTTTGTTTGTATTCGGGCCGTTTATGGCCGAGTACCTGTCGCCCTACATCAATGACTACCTCGGCGCCCTGCCCTATGTTGGCTCGCTGTTCCAGGGCCCGCCGCTGGGGATCGGCATGCTGACCGCCGGCATCGTGCTGGCGGTAATGATCATGCCGTTTATCACCTCGGTGATGCATGAGGTGTTTCGCAGTGTGCCCACGCAGTTGAAAGAATCGGCCTACGCCCTCGGCAGCACTACGTGGGAAGTGGTGTGGGACATCGTCTTGCCCTACACCCGCTCGGCGGTGGTCGGCGGCATCTTTCTCGGCCTGGGACGTGCCCTCGGCGAGACCATGGCGGTGACCTTCGTGCTGGGTAACGCGCAACAGTTTTCCGCCTCGCTGCTGATGCCGAGCAGTTCGATCGCGTCGGTCATCGCCAACGAGTTCAGCGAGGCCTACACCGACTTGCATCGCTCGGCGCTGATCGCCCTGGGCTTTCTGCTGTTTATCGTGACGTTTGTGGTGCTGGCACTCGCGCGACTGCTGCTGATGCGCCTGTCCCGCAAGGAAGGTCTATGAACGTCAACGAACGTCTTTATCGTAAACGCGCGCTTAAAAATGGCGTGGCGATGTTCCTCAGTTGCGGCGCCACAGCCTTTGGTTTGCTGTGGCTGGCGTGGATTCTGCTGACGACCATCATCAACGGCTTTCAGGCGCTCAACCTGCGCCTGTTCACCCAGATGACCCCGCCGCCCGGCACCGAAGGCGGGCTGGCGAACGCGTTTTATGGCAGCGCGCTGATGTCAGGCATCGCCTTGCTGATCGGTACGCCCATCGGATTAATGGCTGGCATCTGGCTGGCAGAATTCGCACGGTATTCGCGCCTGGGTACCACGGTACGTTTCATCAACGACATCCTGCTCTCCGCGCCGTCGATTGTGCTCGGTTTGTTCGTTTACACCGCCGTGATCCTGCCGCTGAACCAGCTGACGAATCATCAGGTGGGGTTTTCTGCGATTGCCGGTGCGCTGGCCTTGGCCTTGCTGGTGATTCCGGTGGTGGTGCGCACCACCGATGAAATGCTTCAGTTGCAACCCTCGACCATGCGCGAAGCCGCACTGGCCCTCGGTGTACCGCAATGGAAGCTGACTCTGCAGGTTGTGCTGCGAGCCGCAAAGGCCGGCGTGGTCACCGGCATCCTGCTTGCCCTGGCCCGCATCACCGGGGAGACCGCGCCCCTGCTGTTTACCGCGTTCGGCAACCAGTTCTGGAGCAGCAACCTGCTCAAGCCGATTGCCAGCGTCCCTGTGGTTATTTTCCAGTACGCCATGAGCCCGTTCGACGACTGGCACGCCCTCGCCTGGGCCGGTGCGCTGGTCCTGACGCTGTTCGTGCTGGTACTGAGCCTGGCATCTCGCCTGATCCTTTTACGCAATAGGTCTCACTGATGGACGCCACTGGCATTGATCCTGACAAAACCAAAATCCGTGTGCGTGGGTTGGAGTTCTTCTACAACAACCAACGCTCCCTGAAGTCCATCGACATCGATATTCCGGAAAAACGCATCACCGCGATCATCGGCCCCTCGGGCTGCGGCAAGTCCACGCTGCTGCGCGTGTTCAACCGCATCTACTCGATGTACCCCAAGCAGGAAGCCCGTGGCGAAGTGCTGCTCAACGGTGAAAACATCCTCGCCCCCGGCTATTCGATGAACCGCCTGCGCAGCCACGTTGGCATGGTGTTCCAGAAGCCGGTGCCGTTTCCGATGTCGATCTACGACAACATCGCCTACGCCGTGCGCCACCACGAAAAACTCTCGCGCCGTGAAATGAACGACCGCGTCGAGCAAGCGCTGCGCGGCGGCGCGTTGTGGGACGAGGTGAAAGACAAACTCAACCAGAGCGCGCAAAGCCTTTCCGGCGGGCAGCAGCAGCGGCTGTGCATTGCGCGCACCATTGCGCTGCGGCCACAGGTGTTACTGCTGGACGAACCAACCTCGGCGCTCGACCCCATCTCGACCGGGCGCATCGAGCAATTGATCACCGAATTGAAAACGCAATACACCGTGATCATCGTGACCCACAACATGCAGCAAGCCGCGCGGGTGTCGGACAGCACCGCGTTCATGTTCATGGGGGAATTGATTGAGCATGGCAAGACGGACCAGATCTTTACCGCGCCGAAGATGAAGCAGACGGAAGATTATATTACGGGGCGGTTTGGCTGAGTGGGCGACACCATTTTGAAACGAAAAAATCAGAATATCTCACTTGCGTGAGTATTCCGATTTTTTTAAAACCAACCTAAAACGGCGTATATCTTATATGCGTAATATCTAGAAAGCAGCGCCTATACACCCACGTCTCAAGTGCTCATCTAAACAGCAGCGCCCTGAAGAGAGAATTTTATCTCCTTAGCTTTACCCGGCTCTCCGACAACCTGCTGTTTACCGACTATTGAGTTTTTGTACCTGCCATATAAACCCTCACTTTTGATTGTGCCTACCTTCACATCACCCTTGTCATCGGTAGTAAAGGGTGCAAAAAAACTACCTTCGGTAGCCGCAATCTGCGAGCTTCTATTTATTTTTGCACCGTATTGTTCGACAAACCCTGTTTCGCTACCGGCCAACGCCACCTTCTGATCGACATGAAGATCTTTGAGATGCTGTTTGGGCCCTGGATTATCGACATTCGTGACATCTTGAATGAATGCTCTCAGGATCTGGGGGTCTGCAGGATCGCGTTCGATTGAAAGGTTATACTTATTTCCAAACTTGAAATCCACCATTGTGCTATTGCTGGCCCCCGTGGTTCCGTCAAACTCGGCACGGCCTTGTGGCGCTTTGAAATTGGGGCCATATCCTGAAAAAATAATCAACGCCTTGCCATCCCCGCGTGGCTGCATACCAATATAGCCGCGCGCAAGATGTGTACCTTTCTCGGTATTGAGCCCGAACACCATCGCGTAATAAATGCCTCCATCCATGGCACTTTTTCTTTGTAGGCCTTCGTCGATAATCATTGGAAATGTAATGTTGCTTAACCCTGGACTCGGCGCGTCAAGTGCGTACTTGACAGAAAACAGACCATTGGGAGAAGTAGCCTCTTTCTTAATCTCGAGTTTTGGGTCGCTCACTTTATCAAGTATCGAGGTGTCGGTGGTCATGCCAAGTGAAGTGGGCGTTACACCAGCATTACTTCTCAAGCTAGGAGGTGCCGCGGAGGAAGGGATATCGCTAGGTTGTTGCTCAGTCACTTTAACTGGCTGCTGCGCTAAAGGCTGGACAACAGGCCCAGGCATACTTTGTGAAAAAAATTGCTGGCGATAAATATCCATAATATCTATAGACCCTCTTTGAAAAAGCATTTAATAGAGTTCAAACAGATGAAGGTTCGTGGGCGTGGGTGTAAGGCGTCAGGCGCATTAACAGTACTCACACTGATGAAAGTCCTGAGCGGTGTGCAAAGTCGACAATAGCGGTTGGAGCCTGTCGCTCAATCAGCCCACTCGCGCTGAAAGCAAACCTTACAACGCAACAGTAGATGGCTGACACCAAGCGGGCTGTCAGGAAGAACGCTTAGACCGCCCGGACTTTTCTTAAAAACAGTAACAATCACGGCTGATAAAACTGAAAGTGCCCACCGCTAACGGTACGCGACTGAAACCTTGCGCAGTGAACACTGCTGCACACTAGCCCCGGCTTATTCACCAAGGCTCGTCACCACCAAATCGCAGGCAAAAAAAAACCCGGAAATCCTCACTTGCGTGGGCCTTCCGGATTTTCTAAACCGCCAAATATGGTGGGTCGTGTGGGATTCGAACCTACGACCAATTGGTTAAAAGCCAACTGCTCTACCAACTGAGCTAACGACCCGCTGTGTGGTGGCGCGTATAATACTGATTTCTAAGGATTATTCAACACCTTATTTGAAATAAATCAGAAATAACGCGTTGGGTCCGCAATTGCGGCGTTTTTGAAGCCTTCGGCGCGCAGTCGGCAGGCGTCGCATTTCCCACATGCACGGCCGGAATCGTCTGCCTGGTAGCAGGAAACTGTCTGCGCATAATCGACGCCTAGTCCTACGCCAGCCTTCACGATATCCGCCTTGCTCATGTTCTGCAGCGGCGCCAGGATACGGAAGCCCTGCCCCTCGACACCCGCCCTGGTCGCCAGGTTGGCCATGCGCTCGAAAGATTCGATGTACTCGGGGCGACAGTCTGGATAGCCGTTGTAGTCCAACGCGTTGACGCCGATGAAGATGTCGCGGGCATTCAGCACTTCGGCCCAACCGAGGGCCAGGGACAGGAATACGGTGTTGCGCGCCGGCACGTACGTCAGCGGGATGCCTTCGCTGGGTGCCTCGGGTACGTCGATGCTGCTGTCGGTGAGAGCCGATCCGCCGATGCCATTGAGGTTGAGGCCGATCACCTTGTGTTCGACCACGCTCAGGTCACGGGCCACGCGGGCGGCGGCGTTCAGTTCAGCGCGGTGACGCTGGCCGTAGTCGAAGCTCATGGTGTAGCAGCGGTAGCCTTCGGCACGAACCATGGCCACCAGCGTGGCGGAATCGAGGCCGCCGGAGAGCAGGATGACTGCGCGCTTTTGATCGCTCATCTCAGCGCCCCGGCTCGTCATTCCACAGGTATTTGTGCAGCTGCAATTGCAGGCGCACCGGCAGGTTGTCGGCCACTACCCAGTCGGCGAGGTCACGGGCGTTCAGGTCGTGATGGCTTGGAGAGAACAGCACCTCACCCGCGCGACGGTCGAGGCCGTACTGGATCAGCTTGGAGGCTGCCCAGTCGTAGTCGTCGCGCGAACAGATCACGAACTTGACCTGATCGTTGGGCGTCAGCAGGTCCATGTTCTCGTACAGGTTGCGGTGCGCTTCCTTGGAGCCCGGCGTCTTGAGGTCGACCACACGGCTTACACGCGGGTCTACCGCCGAAATATCCAGGGCGCCACTGGTTTCCAGAGAGACTTCGTAACCGGCGTCACACAGCTGCTTGAGCAACGGGATGGCATTCGGTTGGGCCAGGGGCTCGCCACCGGTGACACAGACATAGCGCGGCTTGAAGCCGGCAACCTGCTCAAGGATGTCATCGAGGGTGCGCACGGTGCCGCCACTGAAGGCGTAGGCGCTGTCACAGTATTGGCAACGCAACGGGCAGCCGGTCAGCCGTACGAATACGGTGGGCAGGCCAGCGGTGCGCGTTTCACCCTGTAACGAGTAAAAAACTTCGGTGATGCGTAATGTGTCTTGCATAATCGCCACGGGCGTAACAGCTAAACAGGCTGTCCGCCTCCGTCAGGCACTTAAAGCGATCCCGCCAACGCGTAGACCGCAAAAAGCGTGTTTCATAAAAGGGCGTGGATTCTAACGAAAAAACCCGCGCCAGGCGCGGGTTTCTTCTAAACGGGAGTGCAGCGCTTACAAGCGTTGCAGATCCCGCTGGGCCAACTGGGCAGCGGAGGTACCCGGGTATTGGGCAACCACCTGCTGCAGAATGCCTTTGACCTTGTCGGTATGACCCAGTCGGCGCTCTACGTCAGCGAGTTTGTACAGCGAATCAGGCACCTTGGCGTGCTTTGGGTAAAGCTGGCTGACCTTGGCAAATGCCTGGCCAGCGCCTTGCAGATCACCCTTGGCCAGGTTGACCTCGCCCAACCAGTATTGGGCGTTGCCCGCGTACTGGCTGTTCGGGTATTTGCGCAGGAAAGCGGTAAAGGCCTGGCTGGCCTTATCGAAATCCTTGGCTTTGATCAGGTCGAAGGCCGCATCGTAATACAGCTTTTCCTTCGCCGGATCACCCGGTTCGCTGCTCGCGGCAGGGGCTTGGCTGGCAGCCGCGGCCCCTGCTGCTGCACCACCGGCGGCCGCAACAGGCGCGCCACCGGCAGAAGAATTATCAGGAGTGGCGGCAGGTGAAACGCCGGCTCCAATACGTCGATCAAGATCCTGGTAACGCTCCAGGCCTTCTTGCTTCAGCTGGTTCACTTGGTTCTGCAAAATCTCAATGGTGCCTTGTTGCTGCGCCAATTGATCCTGCATGCGTTGCAGCTGGTTGAACAGTTCGCCCTGTGCCGAGGGGGCGGCAGTCGCCGGCCCCCCAGCATAGGCGCCGTTCGTGCCATAACCTGCTGGCGGATAGCTGCTCCCGCTATTGTTATAGCCAGAGTTGCTATCTTCCACAGGAACCGCAGCCCACACCGCAAGCGGTGCGAGGCTGAGAGCCAATACAGTTAGAGCACGACGGCACGTTCGCATGACGAATTACTTACGCAGTTCGACGCGACGGTTTTGAGCCCAGGACTGCTCGTCGTGGCCAGTAGCAACTGGACGCTCTTTACCGTAGGAAACCAGTTCCAGTTGGCCTGGAGCAACACCTTGCAGTACCAGGTAGCGTTGAACGGCTTTCGCACGACGCTCGCCCAGTGCCATGTTGTACTCGCGAGTACCACGTTCGTCAGTGTTACCTTCCAGAACAACGCGAGCGCCGTTAGCTTTCAGGTCCTTGGCGTGAACGTCCAGAGCGCGCATGGCTTCTGGCTTCAGGTCCGAACTGTCGTATTCGAAGTAGAAAGTGGTGATAGCGCGCAGAGCAGCTTCTTCGCTCAGGGAGCCGTCAACTGCACCAGTGTTAGCGCCGTAACCAGCGTTTGGATCAACAGCTGCGCCTTCACCGGCATTGTCGCCGCCTTTAGACGAGCAACCAACGGCTACGGACAAAGCCAGAGCCAGAGCAGCAAACTTACCAAACTTCAGCATTTCCATCGTGAAACTCCTAATGAACCCCAGTGTGTTAAGCAATTCTTTTTGTAGCGCCGCGTCAGTTCAGGTAAGGGGACCAGGACGGTTCTCTGACTTCGCCTTGTGCGGTAGGAAGCGGGAGCCTTACGCGTCCATTAATGGACACGAGCATCAAGACTCCCCGGCCCTGCTGGCGGGTGGCGTAGATTACCATGGTGCCGTTGGGTGCAACAGTAGCTGACTCATCAAGGTTGGTATCTGTGAGGATTTTTACCGTTCCACGCTGCAAATCCTGGGCCGCAACCCGGAAATTAGTGAAACCATCCTGACGGTGAATCATCACCAACGTCTTTTCATCAGCCGAAAGCTTAGGGTTGGCGTTGTAGTTACCGATAAAGGTCACACGTTCCGCGCCCCCACCGCCCACGCTCGTTTTATAAATTTGTGGCTTGCCGCCGCGATCGGAGGTGAAGTAGATGGTCGAACCATCCTTACCCCAGAACGGTTCGGTGTTGATGCCCGGGCCGCTGGTGACTCGGCTGATCTGGCGCGAAGCCATGTTCATCACGTAGATGTCCGGGTTGCCGTCTTTCGACAGCACGAACGCCAGGCGCGAGCCATCCGGCGACCATGCAGGTGCACCGTTCAGGCCTTCAAAGTTGGTGATCTGCTCACGACGGCCGGTATCGATGTGCTGGACGAAGATACGTGGGCGACGCTGTTCGAACGACACGTAGGCAATACGCTTGCCGTCTGGCGCAAAGCGCGGCGACAGGATTGGCTCACGCGATTGCAGCAAGGTCACTGCACGTGCGCCGTCGTAATCCGAACGCTGCAAGGTGTAGCGCGTGTTGTCGACGGAGAACCGTTCAGCCGTGACATACAGTAGACGCGTCGAGAAAGCACCCTTGATACCGGTGAGCTTTTCAAACGACTGGTCCGAGATGTAGTGGGCCATGTCCCGCAGTTGTTCGGCGGTGCCCGATACGCTGCCGGTCAAGACCTGCTGCTCGGTGGCCACGTTGAACAACGTGTACTGGATCTGCAGGCGACCGCCGGCCGGCGTAATGTTGCCGACCATCAGGTACTGCGCGCCAACGGCTTTCCAGTCACGGAACACAACTTCGCTGGCCTGGTTAGGCTGGCTGATCATGTTGCCTTTTGGAATCGGTGCGTAGTAACCAGAGTTGCGCAGGTCGTCGCTGACGATCTGGGCCATGTCATCCGGCAGCACGCTGCCGCCCTGCCAGCCGAACGGTACTACGGCGATCGGGGTGGCCCGATCGCTACCGCTGGTAACCAGGATGTTCTTTTCATCCGCCGCCGCTATCCCTGCCATACAGCAAATAACGACAAGCATTCCTCGAAGAAGGTTTCTCACAAGGCTAGATCCTCAGGTGTGAATGTCATCTTGAATGAACGATAGGGAGCGAAGTCGCTTGGTTTCATTCCCTGCATCTCGGTCAACCGGCCAATGTTCTTGACCGCGGCAACCGCCGAACTGTCGAACGAACCGTCACCACTGGACTTGGCCACGCCGACCGAAGTCACCGTACCGTCCGGCAACATGCCGATCTGCAGCACTACTGTCATACCTTTGCGAGCCGAAGGTGGACGTGTCCAGCCTTCTGCTGCCCGTGCCCGAATCAGATCGTCGAAACTGCCCGCGACTTCATCACCACGTTCATCGGCCAAGGCCTGCTGACGCTGAGGCGTGTCGGAAAGCAAGTCTGCCAAGGCCTGGGCCTTTTTCTCTTCGGCGGATTTGCGCGCTGCTTCCTGAGCCTTTTTCTTGGAGGCATCGGCGGCAGCTTTCTTCTTCGCGTCGTCGGCGACTTTCTTCTTCGCCTCGTCTGCTTCGGATTTTTTCTTGGCGTCTTCGGCGGCTTTCTTCTTCGCGTCTTCGACTATCTTTTTCTTGGCGTCTTCAGCGGCCTTTTTCTTGGCCTCTTCTTCGGCAGCTTTTTTGGCTTCTTCTTCAGACTTCTTCTTGGCTATATCAGCCAATTGTTTCTCTTCGGCTTTTTTGGCTTCGGCAGCTTTGTCGGCTTTTTTGGCTTCATCAGCCTTTTTCGCCTCGTCAGCTTTCTTCGCTTCGTCAGCCTTTTTCGATTCCTCGGCCTTTTGAGCCGCGTCTTCTTTCTTTTGTTCCGCAGCAGCTTTCACCGCTTCCTGCTCGACCTTCTTCTGTTCCATCTGTTCGACTTCAGTCTGGCGCGCAGCCGACTTCTGGGCTTCACCCGCAATCTTCTGATTGGTCTGAGTGGTGGCCTGACTTTTCGATTTCAGCTGATACAGGGTCGCCTGCACGATCGGCTTGGCTGGCGGCAGGTCCGGGGTCATGGCAAAGCTGACGAACAGCATGCCAAACACCAGGACGTGCAGGGCAATTGCCCAGACGCTAGGCCAGAAGAAGCTTTCCGAGGCGGACGGCTCTCGCTGTTGCTGCATCAGGGCGCCTCGGTAATCAAGCCAACATTACCCACGCCGGCTTTCTGCAGCCCGCCCATGGCGCCCATGACGGAGCCATAGTCGACCACTTTGTCGCCGCGAATGAACACTTGCGTGTGCTTGCCGCCTTCGTTACCGGACCGGATGATCTTGGTCACGGCGTCGGTCATCTGCGGCAAGGTCATGGCCTTGTCTTGCTGTTTCTGAGTGTCGACTTCGCTGCCAAGGTTCCAGTAATAGGTCTTGTCAGCCTTGATCGAAATGGTCAGGACCTGGGTGTTGTTGTCCTGCGGCAAGGCTTCGCTGGAAACCTTGGGCAGATCAACCTTCACGCCCTGATTGAGCATCGGCGCGGTCACCATGAAGATAACCAGCAGCACCAGCATCACGTCGATGTAAGGCACTACGTTCATCTCGGCGACCGGCTTGCGCTTTTTGCGAGCTCGAGCGATTAAAGCCATTGGGAATTACCTGCTTATTCTTCGCTGGTGTGCACTTTACGGTGCAGGATCGCCTGGAATTCATCGGCGAAGGTGTAGTAACGGCTGATCAAGGTTTCGCCACGAGCGGCAAAACGGTTGTAGGCAATTACTGCGGGGATAGCAGCGAACAAGCCGATCGCGGTGGCGATCAGGGCTTCGGCGATACCCGGGGCCACGGTGGCCAGGGTCGCTTGCTGAGCCTGAGCCAGGCCGCGGAAGGAGTTCATGATGCCCCACACGGTACCGAACAGGCCGATGTACGGGCTGACGGAACCGACGGTGGCGAGGAACGGCAAGCTTTGCTCAAGCTTTTCTTCTTCGCGGGAAATGGCGACGCGCATGGCACGGGCCACGCCTTCCATGACCGCTTCCGGGTCAACGCCCGGTTGCTGGCGCAGGCGCGAGAATTCCTTGAAACCGGCGCGGAAGATTTGCTCTACGCCCGAATCCGGGTCCGGGTTGCTGCCGGCCTGACGGTACAGCTTGGACAGGTCGATACCCGACCAGAAGCGCTCTTCAAAGCTCTCCAGGGCACGTCGACCGGCACGCAGCAGGTTGCTGCGCTGAAAAATCATGACCCAAGAGGTAACCGATGCGGCTACCAGGACCAGCATCACCAGTTGAACCACAACACTGGCATTGCTGACCAGGCTCCACATGGAAGAATGGTCGACGACGGTAGGTTCCACGCTAAATCTCCTGCTTTGATTGTTTACCCGCGCCGCTTACGCCAGCAAAGGCCGCACGTAGAGCTTCGGGAATGGCCCGGGGTTTCAAACTATCGGTGCGCACACAAGCCACCAGAAACTGCCCCTCACAGAGCAGCGTTGCATCCGTTGCCCGCCTGACCTGCTGTTTAAAGCGCAGGCTGACACGGTTCAATTCGATTACTTCTGCGCTGACCAGCAGTTCATCGTCCAACCGCGCCGGCGCGTGGTAACGCGCCTCGCTGGAATGCACGACAAACAACAGGTCTTCCCCCGCAAGCTGGGATTGGGCAAAGCCCAGCTCCCGTAGCCGCTCGGTTCGAGCCCGCTCCATGAACTTGAGGTAATTGACGTAATACACGATGCCGCCAGCATCGGTGTCCTCGTAATAAACGCGACAGCGATGTGCGAACGGCTGATCCACGTTTTGCGCGCGCATACTCTAGTGCTTACTCCTCAGGTTGCCAATCCGGCCAGGCAACTGTTTTTTCATTCTGTCGATCATGATGAAGAACATTTCCAACGACTGAATGACGTCACCAGCCACTAGGACAGCACAAACTTCAGATAAATCGACTGGCGTGACCTTTTTAATCGTCCACTGCATCGAGAAATTCGTCTACCACGGGCATCTCACCCAATCGTGACGGAATATTTAACCCAAAGTGCAAATAGGCATGGCGCGTCACTACTCGGCCTCTCGGCGTACGCATGATATAGCCCTGCTGGATCAGGTACGGCTCCAGCACATCCTCAATGGTATGGCGTTCTTCGCTGATCGCCGCCGCCAGGCTGTCCACACCAACCGGGCCACCGTCGAACTTCTCGATCATGGTCAGGAGCAGGCGCCTGTCCTGGTGATCAAAACCGTGCTCGTCCACATCCAACAGGTTCAACGCCAGGTCCGCCACCGGTTTGGTGATATGCCCTTTGGCGCGCACCTCGGCGAAGTCGCGTACACGGCGCAGCAAACGGTTGGCGATCCGTGGCGTGCCACGGGCACGGCGGGCGATTTCAAACGCGCCTTCCGGGTCCAGCGGCAAACCCAGAATGCCCGCCGAACGGCTGACGATGGTCGCAAGGTCGGCGGTGCTATAGAACTCCAGACGTTGAACAATGCCGAAACGGTCTCGCAGCGGGTTGGTCAACATGCCCGCACGGGTTGTGGCGCCCACCAGGGTAAACGGTGGCAAGTCGAGCTTGATCGAGCGGGCCGCCGGGCCTTCGCCGATCATGATGTCGAGCTGAAAATCTTCCATGGCCGGGTACAGCACTTCCTCGACGATCGGCGACAGCCGATGAATCTCGTCGATAAACAGCACGTCATGGGGCTCAAGGTTGGTCAGCAGCGCCGCCAAGTCGCCTGGACGCTCCAGCACCGGGCCGGAGGTGGACTTGATCGACACGCCCATTTCCTGGGCGATGATGTTGGCCAGCGTGGTCTTGCCCAAACCCGGCGGGCCGAAGATCAGCGTGTGGTCGAGGGACTCACTGCGCCCGCGTGCGGCCTGGATAAACAATTCCATCTGCTCGCGCACGGTGGGCTGGCCAATGTAGTCGGCCAGGCTCAGCGGGCGAATGGCCCGGTCCTGGACTTCTTCACGGTCGCGCGGGCCAGTGGCCGCGATCAGACGATCAGCTTCAATCACTTAAATCATTCCCTTCAGGGCTCGGCGGATCATGTCTTCGCTGCTCAGGTTCTTGTCCTTGATGGCCGACACCGCTTTGCTGGCTTCCTGGGGTTTATAGCCCAGGGAAATCAACGCGCTGACGGCATCGCTTTCGGCGCTGGCGACTTGGCCCGCCGGCATGTCCGGCTGGTTCGGCACCAGGGCAAACATGTTCGGCACCACTTCCCAGGCCTTGAAACGGTCCTTGAGCTCTACCAGCAGGCGCTCGGCGGTTTTCTTGCCGACACCCGGCACCTTGGTCAAAGCCGAGGTGTCCTGGGCGGAAACGGCGCGCACCAGCTCATCCACTTCCAGGCTCGACATCAACGCCAGCGCCAGTTTCGGCCCTACACCGTTGAGGCGAATCAGCTCGCGGAAGAAGTCACGGTCCCGCTTGCCAATGAAACCATAGAGTAATTGCGCGTCTTCGCGCACCACCAAATGGGTGTGCAAGGTGATCGGTTCGCCGACCGACGGCAGGCGATACAGGGTGGTCATGGGCACTTCCAGCTCATACCCCAACCCGTTTACATCCAGAATCAGGTGCGGCGGCTGTTTCTCAGCCAGGGTGCCGCGCAAGCGTCCAATCACGGTTCGATCCTTAAAGCTTGGGGTCAGATCAAGGCCTGACCGGAAATAACGATTGCGCTGATGCTATCAGAGACGCAGCCGCCCGCCACGACTGCGTGCGGTGCCAAGGCCGTGCGGTAGCAGGCTGGAGCGGGTGTGCGCATGGCAAATGGCAATGGCCAGGGCGTCGGAAGCATCGATTTGCGGCTTTGAGGTGAGTTTGAGCATGTGCATGACCATCATCTGCACCTGCTCTTTATTCGCCGCACCGGTGCCGACCACGGCCTGCTTGACCTGGGTTGCGGTGTATTCGGCGATCTCCAGACCTTCTTCGGCACCGGCAACGATGGCAGCGCCACGGGCCTGACCAAGCTTCAACGCGGAGTCGGCGTTTTTCGCCATAAAGACCTTTTCGATGCCCATGGTCACCGGGCCGTAGGTCTGGATCACTTCACGCACGCCGCGATAAACAATCTGCAGGCGCTCGGCCAACTCGCCCGCGCCGGTGCGGATGCAGCCCGACGCGACGTAAACACAGCCGCGCGGGGTGTGCTGCACCACGCCAAAACCGGTGATGCGCGAACCGGGGTCGATACCTAGGATTAAAGTCATAACGCCTGCAGAGTGGGGGAAACACGGTTCTTGCGGCCAACATTAAACAACTGTGGGAGCTGGCTTGCCTGCGATACAGACACCTCGGTATGGCAGACAAACCGAGGTGATGCCTTCGCAGGCAAGCCAGCTCCCACAGGGGGTTTCATCATGCTTCAGCCTAGCTGCTCGGCTACTTCTTCCGGGATGTCGGCGTTCGAATAAACGTTCTGCACATCATCCAGGTCTTCGAGCATATCCAGCATCTTCAGCACTTTCTGCGCGCCGTCCAGGTCCAGCTCGGCGCTGGTGGTCGGCAGCATCACGATTTCCGCGTCGGTGCCTTTGAATCCGGCAGCTTCCAGCGCGTTACGCACCGCATAGAAGCCGGCAAACGAGGTAAACACGTCGATGGAACCGTCTTCATTGGTCACCACGTCGTCGGCGTCCGCCTCCATGGCGGCCTCGATCAGGGCATCTTCATCCACGCCCGGCGCGAAGGAAATCTGCCCCTTGCGCTCGAACAGGTAAGCCACCGAACCGTCGGTGCCCAGGTTGCCACCGCACTTGCTGAACGCGTGGCGCACAGCGGCTGCGGTGCGGTTGCGGTTGTCGGTCATGCACTCGACCATCACCGCCACGCCGCCCGGGCCGTAGCCTTCGTAGCTCAACTCGACCATGTCGTCGGTGTCGGCGGCGCCGGCACCACGGGCCACGGCGCGGTCGATGATGTCGCGGCTCATGTTCGCGCCCAAGGCCTTGTCCAGCGCCAGGCGCAGACGCGGGTTGGAGCCCGGGTCACCGCCACCCTGGCGGGCAGCGACAGTCAGTTCGCGAATCCACTTGGTGAAAATCTTGCCTTTCTTGGCATCCTGACGCTCTTTGCGGTGCTTGATGTTCGCCCACTTGGAATGGCCAGCCATAACACAACTCCGAAATTCTGTAGAAACCTTATCAATCCCGCCAAACGGGATGTGCCTCGTGTAACGCAAAGGCGCATCCGAAGATGCGCCTTTTTAGACCGCGTAAACCTCAGTGCGCTTTCACGCAGCGGCCTTACTCAGCCTTCGGCGTCTCGCGCAGACGAATGTGCAGTTCGCGCAGTGCCTTGGCATCCACCACACCCGGAGCCTGGGTCATGACGTCCGCAGCACTCTGGGTTTTCGGGAACGCGATCACTTCACGAATCGACTGGGCGCCGGTCATCAGCATCACCAGACGGTCGAGGCCGAAAGCCAAGCCACCGTGGGGCGGCGCGCCGTATTTCAGGGCGTCGAGCAGGAAGCCGAATTTCTCTTCCTGTTCCGCTTCGTTGATGCCCAACAGGCGGAATACCGACTGCTGCATTTCCTTGCGGTGGATACGGATCGAACCGCCACCCAACTCAGTACCGTTCAGAACCATGTCGTAGGCACGCGACAGCGCGCCAGCCGGGTTGGCTTCAAGCTCGGCAGGCGTGCATTTTGGCGCGGTGAACGGGTGGTGCAAAGCGCTGAAGCTGCCGTCGTCGTTCTCTTCGAACATCGGGAAATCGACCACCCACATCGGCGCCCACTTGCAGGTCAGCAGGTCCAGGTCGTGGCCCAGCTTGATACGCAGCGCGCCCAGGGCTTCGCTGACGATCTTGGACTTGTCGGCGCCGAAGAACACGATGTCGCCATCAACGGCACCCACGCGATCAAGGATCGCGTTGAGGTTGTCCAGCGGGATGTTTTTAACGATCGGCGATTGCAGACCTTCAACACCGTTGGCGCGCTCGTTGACCTTGATGTACGCCAGGCCCTTGGCACCGTAGATGCCAACGAACTTGGTGTAGTCGTCGATCTGCTTGCGCGGCATGCTCGCGCCATCGGGTACACGCAGGGCAGCGATGCGGCATTTAGGGTCGTTGGCCGGGCCGCTGAACACCTTGAAGTCGACTTCCTTGAGCTGGTCGGCCACGTCCACCAGTTCCAGCGGGTTACGCAGGTCTGGTTTGTCGGAACCGTAGCGGCGCATGGCTTCTTCGAAGGTCATGTGCGGGAATTCACCGAACTCCAGGTCCAGCACTTCCTTGAACAGGTTGCGGATCATTTGTTCGGTCAGGCCCATGATCTCTTTTTCATCGAGGAAGCTGGTCTCGATGTCGATCTGGGTGAATTCAGGCTGGCGGTCAGCGCGCAGGTCTTCGTCACGGAAGCACTTGGCGATCTGGTAGTAACGGTCGAAGCCGGCCACCATCAGCAGTTGCTTGAACAACTGCGGCGATTGCGGCAGGGCGAAGAACGAACCGGCGTGGGTACGGCTAGGCACCAGGTAGTCACGCGCGCCTTCCGGGGTGGCCCGGGTCAGGATCGGCGTTTCAACGTCAAGAAAGCCGTTTTCGTCGAGGAAGCGGCGGATGCTGGTGGTCATGCGCGAACGCAGACGCAGCTTCTCGGCCATTTCCGGACGACGCAGGTCCAGGAAGCGGTAGCGCAGGCGAGTTTCTTCGCCGACGTCGGAGTATTCGTTGAGTGGGAACGGCGGGGTTTCCGATTCGTTCAGCACTTCCAGCTCATAGCCCAGCACTTCAATGCCGCCGGACGCCATGTTCTTGTTCACTGCGCCTTCCGGACGCAGGCGCACCTTGCCGGTGATCTTAACAACGTATTCGCTGCGCACGCGGTCGGCGGCGGCGAAGCTGTCGGCGCGGTCGGGGTCAAACACCACCTGGGCCAGACCATCACGATCACGGATATCGAGGAAGATTACCCCGCCGTGGTCGCGGCGACGGTGAACCCATCCGCAAAGAGTGATTTCCTGACCTTCCAGGGTCTCGTTCAGTTGGCCGCAATAGTGGCTGCGCATCATGGTAGTGGTTTCACTTCTCGTAATTCGAAATTCGGTGGAGGCTCGCCTCGTCACCGTACATTAAAGCAGGGGACGGATAATGCAGGAGCCTGCGCGTAGAGTTCAACTCAGTCTGCTTTGTCGCCGCCCGCCAGGTTCTTTTTCGAGCCGGTCTTGAAGTCGGTCTCGTACCAGCCGCTGCCGCTCAGGCGGAAGCCCGGCATGGACAACATCTTCTTCAGCTCAGGCGCCTGGCAGGCGGGGCAATCGACCAGCGGCGCTGCGCTGATCTTCTGAATGGCTTCCAACTGATGACCACAGGAAGCACATTGATAGTCGTACATGGGCATGGAGATGTCTCGGCGATCAGGTCGTTACCGCGCTGCGCCTTACGGGTAAAGACCCGGCACGCACAGCAAAGCGCGGGATTATATCTGGTAAATCGAGGCAGCGCAGCCGGCTTTCTGCCCCAAGCGCGGCCCGCCTTGACGGCGGGCCGGCTTCTGAATTGCCGAATCAATCGGGGTTTGCGCGCGCTTTTAACACGTGAACCACGCACACTACCCTGACCAGCCCACTGAAGTTCTTCACCCCGCCGTAGCGCAGATGCACTTCCCGATCCACATACGACAACAACGCACTGACTGAGCACGCGTTGATCCTGGCGATCTCCGTAAGGATATTCCAGTAGATCTGTTCGAGCCTCAGGCAGGTTGAAAACCCGTTGAGCCTGACCGAGCGAGACAACGGCTTGGCCAGCCCCATGTCGAACCCCTTGGCGAAGGGATCGGCCTCTATCCTGTGAAAACCACCGGTTTCCATGATTCCATTACCCACTGCGCGTGACATACACCTGACACTCCATTGCCATACAGCCAACCCATGGGCGTCTCCCATTGGGCGATGGCCTATAAAACAGCAGCACGCGAAAGGCCGCCAGAAGACGGGGATTGGAAAGGCGTAGGACAACGCCAGGAAGTGCGCGGAAACAAGCGAGCGGCGCCAGAACGGCGCCGCTCGGTGGGGAGGCTTACTGGTTTTCGAGCAGCGAACGCAGCATCCACGCGGTTTTCTCGTGAACCTGCATGCGCTGGGTCAGCAAGTCGGCGGTCGGCTCATCGCTGACCTTGTCGAGCAATGGGAAGATCCCGCGAGCAGTGCGCGTGACCGCTTCCTGGCCGGCGACCAGTTGTTTGATCATCTCTTCGGCGGTCGGCACACCCTCTTCTTCCTTGATCGAAGACAGGCGGGCGTAGATCGAATAGGCACCCGGCGCCGGGAAACCCAGGGCACGGATTCGCTCGGCAATGGAGTCCACTGCCAGCGCCAGTTCGTTGTACTGCTCCTCAAACATCAAGTGCAGCGTGCGAAACATCGGGCCTGTGACGTTCCAATGGAAGTTGTGGGTTTTCAAATACAGTACGTAGGTATCGGACAGCAGGCGTGAAAGTCCGTCGACGATGGATTTACGGTCTTCTTCACTGATACCAATATCGATTGCCATGTTTTTTCCCCTTCAATTGACGAGTATTCATTGAGCAGGTGCAAGGCCACTCTAGCAAGAGTGCCGACCTCATGCAGCCGGACGCGCGCAGGTCACGTGCGACAAATTGACCAACCTGCCACGCGCCTGCCGGCAACGCACACGCCTTCGGGAGAAGTCGAAACGTCCCGGCACCGCGCTCCAACAGCCTGCACCTCTCTAGGACAAGTGTTTGATGCAGAAATGCCATGGCCCTCACAACACCCGCAAATGCTTGATTTGAGTAGGCACAGCCTTTGCTGTTAAATAGGCGGGGTGTGATTGCCGTTTATTTTCGCGGCGCCCGCATAGGCTGATACCCCGCGCACGTGCTCAACGCCTCCCATCAGTTCAGAAGCGAACCGTGCCAGTCAGCTCCTCCTTGTGATCCGTCTTAAAGTGAGTTAATCAAAATGTTGAAAATCGTCCACCTGCTAACGGGCGTTGCAGCTTTGCTGCTGTCCTTTATTCCGAGCCTGCAACAGGGAAGCCCTCCCTATCTGGAACAACACGACGCTCTGTACCTGGCCTTGTTCGGCCTTCTTAACCTGACCCTGGCTCCGGTAATTCCTTACTGGAACAAAGGCACACGTCATCAACTGCAAAACCTTGTCAGCGCGCTGTTGGTGCTGACTGTTGTCGTTCAAACCCTCACCCTCCTGGCACCTATGCCTGAAGTGGGCGGCCACCCGGCCATCCTGCTCAGCCTGGTGATTGCTGTGGTCGCCATCGTTCTTCATCTGGCCGTCAGCTTCTACCGTTCGTCCCCAGCGGCCGCGTCGCAAAACTACGACATGACCAATCGGGATACCGGTACCGTCAAGTGGTTCAACACCTCCAAAGGCTTTGGCTTTATCTCCCGCGATTCGGGCGACGATATCTTCGTCCACTTCCGGGCCATCCGTGGCGAAGGCCATCGCGTACTGGTCGAAGGCCAGCGCGTTGAGTTCTCCGTGATGAACCGCGACAAAGGCCTGCAGGCCGAAGACGTGATCGCGGCATTGCCGCGTCGCTGATTTTCCTGCTTTCGGCGTAAAAAAAACCGCGATCCAGCCTAGCTGGGTAGCGGTTTTTTATTGCGTGGCTATTAATAGCGCCCTTATCAGTAATGAGGCGGCGGCGCTTCTTCTTCGGATGTCTCGAATTGACCGCCCATTTCTTCCTGACGCTTGAGCAAAGCCGTCATCTGCATCTGCAGGCGTTCAACCGCACGCTGCTGCGCGACCAGAATGTCATTGAGGGTTTCGATGGTGTCGTCCTGAAAGGCCAGGCGGCTTTCCAGATCGGTGACGCGGTCTTGCAGATCCATGGTTCAGTCCCTGGCAAAGATAAAGTCGGCAGGCAATAACTCGCGCATTCGTGCGCGAATCGCCGCCACCTGTTCCTGCGTATAAGGCAGTGCCGGATGCTTGCCCCATACCGGCGCAGGCCAGGCCGCGTCGTCGCGCTTGCGCACGATTACATGCACGTGCAACTGGCTGACGACGTTACCCAGCGCGCCGATGTTGATTTTGTCGGCGTTCAGCCCTTCATTAAGCTGCTGCGCCAGCGCCGTGGTTTCTTGCCACAGCGTTTGCTGATCGGCGACATCCAGCTGAAACACTTCACTGATACCGTCGACGCGCGGTACCAGGATGAACCAGGGATAGTTCGCATCATTGGACAGCAGCAGGCGGCAGAGCGGGAAGTCCCCAATGGCCAATGTGTCTTGTTGCAGGCGTTGATCTAAGGCGAACACGTGGACACTCCGTTCGGCAAGTCAGTTTCAGGCGCCAAGCATACCGTTGAATGCCTGCAGCTTCACGGCGAATCCGGCGAGCCCTGAGGCCAACCGACAAAAAATATGCACCCTTTCGAGGCGGGCAAATAGTTGAGCTACGCTAAACCGGGCCTCACCGGTACGCACCAAAATGACCCACTTGTGCTTCATAGGGATCCGCCGACTACCCACAAAAGGGGGTGAACCGGTAACGTTTTGCCCTGGTGCAGCAAATGTGTGCCACCGGGGACGCGGCAAGCCGGCACGTAAAGCCCAAACCAGACGGCGCAAAAAGCCCGTGCTTATGAGGTTTTTACACGGCCGTCACGTTTTTCACGAAAAAATGACATTCGGTTACCGCTTTGTGCACGCTTGTTGCATTAACACCCATATCGTCGGCAACGACACCCGCCTGGATGCAGGTGTTTCGCGATAAAAAACAGTAGCGTTTCAGTGTGTGTCACGGACGAGTTCAAACTTGCAAAGGGGTTTGAAAACAGCATTGAAGTTGTCAGCCCGGTCACAGTCGGGCTGTGAATTTGCGACACGGAGCCAGCAATTTACGACAGCCTTGTAAAGAAGCTGAAAGGATAGATGGGCAAGTATCGTCATTAGAGTCTGCGTGATATAACTTTGCGCCGACACAATAAAGAAAGAGCCGCCCAGATAAAAATACAGGTGGGACGGCAGTACTCTTCCTAAAACCAAAGGAGCAAATCACGATGCGCGTGATGAAGTGGAGCATGATCGCCCTGGCTGTTTCAGCAGGCACCTCGCAGTTCGCAATGGCGTCCGCCCAGGACGATTCCAAGGGCTTTGTTGAAGACAGCACCTTCAGCATCAACACTCGCCTCCTGAATTTTGGCCGCGACTTCCGTAACAACGACACCGGCAAGAGCCGCGTCAACGAAACCGGCCTGGGCTTCAATGGCCTGTTCCAGTCGGGCTACACCCAAGGCACCATCGGTGTCGGTGTTGACGTGATCGGCCTGTTGGGCGTGAAACTGGACAGCGGCAAGGGTCGTTCGGGCACTGGCATGTTCCCTACCGGTTCTGACGGTCGCTCGGAAGACGAATTCTCCAAAGGCGGCGGCGCTGTCAAGTTCCGCATCTCCGACACCGTGCTCAAAGTCGGCGACCAGTACACCACCGCGCCTGTATTCGCTTCCGATGACAGCCGCTTGCTGCCAGAGCTGCCGCAAGGTATCTCGATCACCAGCAACGAGATCAAAGGCTTGAAACTGGAAGGCGGTCACTTCACTTCCAGCGTCGCGCAAAACCAGACTTTCCGTGACAGCATCAACGGTACCGGCCTGACCAAAACCGACTTCATCGGCGGTGTCTACGCCCTGACGCCGGAAGTCAGCGCCAGCCTGTACTACGCGAAGACTGAAGACTACTGGAAGAAAACCTACGCCAACCTGAACTGGACTCACGCGCTGAGCGACGAACAGTCCCTGGCCGTTGACTTCAACATCTACAGCACCAAGAGCGATGGCGCCGGCCTGCAACGCGCAGAAAAAGACGGCACCACCAAACTGGATAACCGTGCGTACAGCTTGCAAGGCGCGTACACCATCCAGGCTCACACCTTTACCCTGGCCTACCAAAAAGTCAGCGGTGACGGTGACTACGGCTACGGCGTAGATGGCGGCGGCACGGTTTTCCTGGCCAACTCCGTCGCCCGTTCCGACTTCAACGCTGAAGACGAGAAATCGTTCCAGGCTCGCTACGACCTGAACATGGCCACCTTCGGCGTGCCAGGCCTGAGCTTCATGACTCGTTACGTTAAAGGTACCGGCGCTAACACCGCAGAAACCTCGAACGGCAAAGAGTGGGAACGCGATATCGAAGCTAAATACGTGATCCAGAACGGCCCAGCCAAAGACCTGAGCCTGCGCGTACGTCAAGCGACCTATCGTTCGTCTGACGGCGTGTACTACGGTTCGGCGTCGATCGACGAACTGCGTCTGATCGCGCAATACCCGCTGAACATCTTGTAATTGGCTGTTTGATTACAACGATGATTTAAGGCCTCGGCCTTAATTAAAAAGCCGCTCCCCTGTTAACAAGGGAGCGGCTTTTTTATTGCCGTATTATTTCAATTGGAAAATAACTAGCAAGCTAACTATCGAGCTTGAACTTGCGCCATCGAACCTGACCTTTCGGCCAAGTTCGACAGCATCTTGCTTAGTTACTTCGTAACACTTTCCTGCATCACGCGAATAACCCGCTGCGGAAACGGAATATCAATGCCCGCCGCTTTCAAGCGATCACGCGCCAGTTCATTGAGCATGAACACCACATCCCAATAATCCGCCGTCTTGGTCCAGCAGCGCAGCGAAACGGTGATCGAACTGTCGCCCAGGGTCGAAACCACGGCCACTGCCGCCGGATCCGCCAGCACGCGCGGGTCTTTGGCCAGTTCCAGCAGCACTTCACGGGCTTTTTGCAGGTCGGCTTCGTAGTCGACACCCACGTCAAACACCACCTTGCGGGTCGGCTGACGGTTGGTGTTGGTGATCAAGCCGTTGGACAGGCTGCCATTGGGAATGATCACGGTCTTGTTGTCGCCGGTGCGCAACACCGTGTGGAAGATCTGGATGCTGTCGACGGTACCGGAAGTGCCCTGCGCTTCGATCCAGTCGCCAATGCGGAACGGGCGGAACAACAGAATCAGCACGCCACCGGCAAAATTCGCCAGGCTGCCTTGCAACGCCAGGCCGATGGCCAGGGTGGCTGCACCAATCGCGGCAACAAAGGAGGTGGTGGCCACGCCGATCATCGAGGCCACGTTGACCACCAGCATGACTTTGAGCGCGATGTTGGCCAGGTTGGTGATGAAGTGTTGCAGTGCCAGGTCTGCATTGCGCAGCGCCAGCAAGCGGCCCACTCGGTGAGTCAACACGTTGATCAGCCACCAACCGATGGCCAGGGTGATCACGGCCAGCAAAAACCGGCTGCCGTATTCCATGATCATCGGGAGCCAGGACTCAGAGGTCTTGATCAAGTGATCCATTTCAGCATTCAAATCCATCTATCTTCTCCTGTAGCGCGGATGTGCGGCTTTATTGACTGCCTAAAAACGCAAATGAGCCCCGGAGGGCTCAAGTGTAGGCATAAACTCTGGGGCGTGGGACGTCAAAATCGCCGGCAGGTTCCCCGCGTTGCCTTCAGTCGCGGAAGTTATTGAACTGCAACGGCATGTCGAAAGTCTTGGCGCGCAGGGCCGCGATGGCTTCCTGCAAATCGTCACGCTTCTTGCCGGTGATGCGCACCTGTTCGCCCTGGATGGAAGCCTGGACTTTCAGCTTGGCGTCTTTGACGTGAGCGACGATTTTCTTCGCCAGCTCTTTGTCGATGCCTTCTTTTAGGACCGCTTCCTGCTTCATCAGCTTGCCAGAGGCGTAGGCGTCCTTGATTTCAAGGCACTGCGCGTCGATCTTGCGTTTAACCAGGGACAGCTTGAGGATCTCGATCATCGCTTCCAGCTGGAAATCGGCTTCTGCGGTCAGGTTGACGGTCAGGTCCTTTTCCTTGAATTCGAAGCTGCCCTTGCCTTTCAAATCATAGCGACGGTCCAGTTCCTTGACGGCGTTCTCGACGGCGTTGGTGACTTCGTGTTTGTCCAGTTCGGATACCACGTCGAACGAAGGCATGTCATTTCTCCAATATAAGGGGCGGGCTCAGTAGAGATGGAGCGCGCCCAAGCTAAAATGCCGAGGCATTATAGCGGTTCTTTCGCCCCGTTCACTGTGAGCGACCCTACGGAGCACAAACTGATGTCGACCCCCTGGCACATTCTCGGCGCTGGCAGCCTGGGCACACTCTGGGCCACGCGCCTGGCGCGCTGCGGTGTGCCGGTGCGCCTGATCCTGCGCGATGCCGCACGCCTGGCAAGTTATAACGCCGGTGCCGGGCTGACGCTGGTGGAGCACGGCATCGCACAGACGTACCCCGTGACCGGCGAAACGCCTGACATCCCAGAGCCGATTCATCGTCTATTAGTAGCGTGTAAAGCCTACGACGCGCAAAGCGCCATCGCACAGCTGCAATACCGCCTGGTGCCGGGCGCCGAACTGATCCTGCTGCAAAACGGCCTCGGTAGCCAGGACGCCGTCGCCGCCCAACTGCCCCAGGCCCGCTGCATCTTTGCCTCCAGCACCGAAGGCGCCTTCCGCGACGGCGAGTGGCGCGTGGTATTTGCCGGCCATGGCTACACCTGGCTTGGGGACGCCGCCCACCCTGCACCGCCGCAGTGGCTGGAAGACCTGCGCGCCGCCGGCATTCCCCACGAATGGAGCGCTGATATCGTCACGCGCTTGTGGCGCAAGCTGGCCCTCAATTGCGCGATTAACCCGCTCACCGTGTTGTATCAGTGCCGGAACGGCGGTTTGCAGGACCATCATTGTGAAGTCGCCACGCTGTGCGCCGAGCTGACCGAGCTGCTTGAACGCTGCGGCCAACCGGCAGCCGCCGAAGATTTGCACAGTGAGGTGCAACGGGTGATCCACGCCACGGCCGCCAATTACTCCTCGATGTATCAGGACGTGGCCAACGCCCGACGCACTGAAATCAGCTACCTGCTCGGCTATGCGTGCCAGGCGGCTGCCCGCCATCAATTGGTTTTGCCCCATCTGCAACAACTGCACGCGCGGTTGGTCGACTACCTGAGTGCACGCGGATTGGCCAGCCACTGAGGCACGCGCTACCCTGCCTACCTGTCTATCACCAGGAAAAACCCTGATGCCACTGCGCCAGCGTCTTGAAAATCTACCGGTAGGGCAGAAACTGCTGGCCGCCCTGCTGGTGTTGTTGACCACCGTACTGTTAGTGGCCAACCTGACGTTTATCAGTGCCGCCTACTGGATCTCCCAGGAAAGCATGGCGCCACAGGCCTTGCAGGCCATTGGCCGCCTGGTATCCAACCCCTCGCTTGCCGCCGAAGCCACTGAGTCGCCCGCCAAGGCCGACGCGCTGCTCAATGAGCTGACCAGCTATTCGCCGTTGCGCGCCGCCGCCTTGTACGACGGCGATGGCAACCGCCTGGCGCAGATGCAACACGGCAATCGCCTGCACTTGCCGGACAACTACCGGCATATCGAGGCCTGGCGCATCACCGAGTTTCGCAGCAATCAGGTCATCACCCTGCCCCGCCCCGGCCAGCCTCCGGGGCACTTACTGTTGGTCGCCAGCAGTGAGTTGCCGGTGGCGTTCTATACCGGCACGCTGACGGCCAGCCTGGGCATCCTGATTTTCAGTGTGTTGTTGTGGCTGATCATCGCCCGACAGATCAAACGCCTGATCACCCGGCCGATCCACGAACTCGAAGAGCTGTCGCGGCAAGTGACCCGCGAAGAGAACTACGCACTGCGCGCCCGCCGGGGCAACCATGATGAAATCGGCAGCCTGGCTGAAGCCTTCAACACCATGTTGTCGCGTATCGAAGCCCGCGAGCACCAGCTCAAGCGCGCCCGCGACGATTCCCAGGCCGCCTATGATCAGGCTCAAGGCCTGGCCGAAGAAACCCGCCACACCAACCGCAAGCTGGAACTGGAAGTGCAGGTTCGCAGCAAGATCGAGAAGAAACTCACGGGTTTCCAGAACTACCTGAACAGCATTATCGACTCGATGCCCTCGGCGCTGATCGCCCTGGACGAACAGCTCTACGTCACCCAATGGAACCAGGAAGCCAGTGCGCTTTCGGGCACGCGCCTGGATGAGGCGCTGAACCAGCCGATCTTCCTCGCGTTCCAGCCGCTCAAACCGTACCTGCCGCAAATCAAGGCCACGGTGGAGCAACACACGGTTGAACGGATTGAGCGCGTTACCTGGATCAAGGGCGATGAGGCCAAGCATTACGCCCTGACCTTCTACCCGCTGATGGGCGGCGCCGGACGCGGCGTGGTGATCCGTATCGACGACATCACCCAGCGCCTGTCCCTGGAAGAAATGATGGTGCAGTCGGAGAAAATGCTCTCCGTCGGCGGCCTTGCTGCGGGCATGGCCCATGAAATCAACAACCCGCTGGGGGCGATCCTGCATAACGTGCAGAACATCCGCCGCCGCTTATCGCCCGACCTGCCGAAGAACCTCGAATACGCCGAACAGGCGGGCATCGAACTGGACACCGTCAACCGCTACCTGCAAGGCCGCGAAGTGCCGCAACTGCTGGACGGGATTCAACAGGCCGGTGCGCGTGCAGCGAAGATTGTCACTCACATGCTCAGTTTCAGCCGCCTGAGCAATCGGCAAATGGCCCCCTGCGACTTGCCGGCATTGATCGACCAAGCGGTGGACATTGCCGGAAACGACTTCGACCTCACCATCGGCTTCGACTTCAAGGGCCAGGCGATCATCCGCCAGTTCGACCCGCAACTGGGCCCGGTGCCCGGCACCGCCAACGAGCTTGAGCAAGTGCTGCTCAACCTGTTGAAAAACGCCGCCCAGGCGATCTACCAGCGTGAAGACGACAGCGAGCCCGGCCGCATTATCCTGCGCACTCGCCTGAACCCGCCGTGGGCGGAGATCCAGGTGGAAGACAACGGCATCGGCATGAGCGAAAACGTGCGCAAACGCACCTTCGAGCCCTTCTTCACCACCAAGGAAATCGGCCAGGGCACCGGGCTTGGGTTGTCGGTGTCGTATTTCATCATCACCAACAACCACAAGGGCCAGATGGAAGTGCACTCCACCGTCGGCCAAGGCACCTGCTTCACCCTGCGCCTGCCCTTGGCCGGCAGCCAATTACCTTCCCACGAACTCACCAGACTGGAGCAATGACCATGGGCTTTCGCCTGTCGAAGATCTACACCCGCACCGGCGACCAGGGCGAGACCGGCCTGGGCGACGGCCGCCGCGTCTCCAAGGACCACCCGCGCGTGGAAGCCATTGGCGAGGTTGATGCACTCAACAGTCAGCTGGGCCTGCTGCTGGCCAACCTCGAAGAACAGAGCGGCAAGCATCCGCAATTGAACGATGTGATCGAGGTGCTTACACCCTGCCAGCATCGCCTGTTTGACCTTGGCGGTGAACTGGCGATGCCGGTGTACAAGGCGTTGACTGCGGCGGAAGTGGATCGGCTGGAGGCAGCGATTGATCGCTGGAACGAGGAAGTGGGGCCCTTGGAAAACTTCATCCTGCCCGGAGGCTCGGTGCTGATCGCCCAGGCGCACGTATGCCGCAGCCTGGCGCGAGGGGCGGAGCGACGGTGTCAGCACTTGAATGCGGTTGAGCCGTTGGAGGGGGTGGGGCTTTCGTATATCAATCGGTTGTCGGATTTGTTGTTTGTGGCGGCCAGGGTGATTGCCAAACGCCAAGGAGTCGCGGAAGTGCTGTGGCAGGCGGCGGCTAAGCCGCACTGAGGTTTTTTTGGGGTTGGGGTACATATCCGTTGCTGCGGTAACGGCTGATATGGGTTCCGCTCTTACAGCGGGTCACTTTTTGAAGAGCGCAAAAAGTAACCAAAAACGCTCCGCCCCAC